>NZ_JBICXE010000008.1:0-309699 GCF_043200155.1 Streptomyces sp. NPDC048473 | reverse complement strand
CAGCGTCAGGTCATCGGCGAAGTGCCGGTCGCCGGTGGCGTCGGGCACGTACTTCACACAGACAACGATCCTCAAGCTCACGCCGGCTCTCCTACTGCATCGTCATTTCTGGGCTGCCTTGTTGCACGCAGCATAGGCGCCCGATGGGGCGGTTTCCGGTCGGGGCGACCGACGCTCCGACCAGACATATTACTCGCCAGTACACCCAGTGCGTCACCCATGAGCAAGCGCTTTGGACTGTGACCTGGCCGACGCTCGGCGCCCAGGTGCCACCTGGGAGTTCTCAGTCCCGCAGCGCAGTGAATCGACCCTGGTGATAGAGGAGCGGGCGACCGCCTCCGGCCGGGTCGCCGACCACGGCCTCCGCGATCACGATCCGATGGTCCCCCGCCGGGATACGGGCCACCACGCGGCAGACCAGCCACGCCAGCACACCGTCGAGCACCGGCACGCCCTCGGGCCCACTGCGCCAATAGGTGGACGGGCCGAACCGGTCGGCGCCGCTGCGGGCAAAAGTGGCGGCCAGCTCCTGCTGGTGCTCACCGAGTATGTGTACGCCGATGTGCTCGGCCTCGGCCACGACCGGCCAGCTGGAGGACGAGGTCCCCACGCCGAAGGAGATCAGCGGTGGCTCGGCGGCGACGGAGTTGAGCGAGGTGGCGGTGAAGCCGACCGGCCGGTCACCTGCGGCGGTGATCACTGCCACACCGGCGGCGTGCTGCCGGAAGACCGAGCGGAGGAGTTCGGGGGAGGCCGTGCGGGAGGTACCGAGCTCGGGCGAAGCCGTCATGGAAATGTCCTTCTGCGGAGGAGGCGTACGGGGCCGTGATTGCTCAGGCACCCGGACAGCGCGCACTCGCGTTGCGGGCGAGATCCACATGGACCCGGCCGTAGAGAAGGAGTTCTGGCGGCATAGCGTCAGACTGACGATGCGTGGTGGGTGCAGTCAAGAGCGTTTCGCAATGTGGGAGATGCATCACGGTCCGTCACATCGCCTGTCCCAGTGCGGCGACGACGTCGACGGTGCGCGGCTGTCCGACAGCCCGTCGGACGATCCGGCCGGCGGCGTCGAGGACCAGTACGGTCGGCGTCCGGCTGATCCCCAGCTCGCGCACGAGAGTGAGATGCGCCTCGGCGTCGATCTCGACATGGGCGACGCCGTTCACCATGCGCGCCACCTCGACGAGAGTGCGGCGGGTGGCCCGGCAGGGCTGACAGAACGCACTGGAGAACTGCACAAGGGTCGCCCGCTCCCCCAATTCCGCGCCGAGTTGGGCCGCGTCCAGCGTTCCCTCGCGTGTCTGCCCGTCCACCTTCGGCCTCCTGTCAGAGCTCTTCGCAAGTGGTCAGCACCACCGGGCACCGAGACATTCCCGGCGGTTCCACGTGACGAGAATCTCGCGGCCCGCGCCCTCGGAGACTGGCCACCGCGTCGCGCATGGGGCACGATCGGCGCAATGCCGCAAACCTACGGCTGCGTAACTTCCGCCGGGAGAACCCTCCTCAGGCGCAGAAGAAGGGTCTTCCCCAGATGGCAGAACTCGTCTATCGACCGGTCATCGGCGCCGCTCGTACATTTTTCAAGGCGCTTGACCTGAAGATCGACACTCAGGGTTCCGAGCACATCCCGAAGACCGGTGGCGCGGTACTGGTCAGCAACCACATCAGCTATCTGGACTTCATCTTCACCGGGCTCGCGGCTCTGCCGCAGAAGCGTCTTGTCCGCTTCATGGCGAAGGAATCGGTCTTCCGGCACAAGGCCTCCGGGCCGCTGATGCGCGGCATGAAGCACATCCCCGTCGATCGCAAGCAGGGCGAGGACGCATATGCGCACGCCCTCGACTCACTGCGTTCCGGCGAGATCGTCGGCGTTTTCCCCGAGGCCACGATCTCGGAGTCGTTCACGCTGAAGAGTTTCAAGTCGGGCGCCGCCCGGCTGGCCCAGGAGGCCGGCGTACCGCTGATCCCGATGGCGCTGTGGGGGACGCAGCGGCTGTGGACCAAGGGCCGGCCGCGCAATTTCAGGCGCAGCCACATTCCGGTGACGATCCGGGTCGGCGAGCCGGTGGAGGCACCCACCGACCAGTACGCGGGTGCGATCACCCGGCGACTGCGGGAGCGGGTCCAGGAGCTCCTCGAAGCGGCCCAGCGCGCCTATCCCGTACGCCCGAAGGACGCGAGCGACACCTGGTGGGTGCCCTCGCACCTCGGCGGTACTGCTCCGACGCCCGCCGAGGTGCGCGAGAGGAGCTGACGCGGCCGCCTCACTGCCACGACCGAGACGTCACTCCGGGGTGCCGACGGTGATCCGCGCCCCGGGGCTCAGCTTCTCCAGCCACTCGGCGAGTTCGGCGCCTGCGGCTTCGAGTTCGCCGATCGTCATGGGCGCGAGGCGCTCCAGCAGGAATACGGCATTTACGGACTCCTCGGTGAGCCGGGTGCGCGCACCCTGACGCCAGTTCCAGCGACGGCAGGTGACGCCCTCGTCGTCGCACCAGACGACTTCGCCGGGCTCGGGGTGCTCCACGGTCTCCTCACCACCCGCGACGGTGGGGAACGGCTCCTGGCCGGTGGAGCGCACGAGCCGCATGGTGCCGCTGATGCGGTCGGTGTCCTCGCCGCCTACTGGGATCAGATGGGCGACGCTGATGGCGTTGTAGAGGTCGACCAGGAGATTGATGCGCGGCAGCCCGGCGTCGGTGAGCGCGCGCCGGGCCAGGGCCTCGGCGGAGTTGCGGGTGCGGGAGGGTTTGGCGCCGAAGGCGGTGTAGGTGTCGCGCCAGGCGGCGAGGTGCGGGTCCTCGTGCGGGGCCCGGCCGTCGAGCCGCTCGGCCAGGCGGCGGGCCGCCTCGTCCAGCAGGGCCGAACTTTCGTCGTTGCTGGGCCCGTTGACCAGGCCGTGCGCTTCTACGGCGAGGTGGGTGAAGCCGGGGGCGAGGGTGCGTACGTCGTCGGAGACGGTGAACGTCAGGGTCATCGGCTGCCTTGCCTCGGGACGGGATCTCAGAGCTCTGTGGGAAGGGTGCGCCACAGCTGCGGGCGGTCCTCTGAGGACTGCAGGCCGCGCAGTACCGCCGGATGCGGTGCTGCATAGAGTACTGGATAGTCCACTTCATTGAACTCCGGCCTGACGGGCCACGCCAGCCGCTCCGCGTCGAGCGAGAAGTGGGCGTCGACGCCCGGCTTGTTGCCCCGGGGGTCCTGACGGTCCCAGCGATCGCGGCCTGGCAGCCGTACGGCGATCAGCCCGTGCACGGGAGCCGGATCCCCGTTGCCCTCGCCGAACCTCTGGTAGCAGAGGGCGGTCGGGATGCCCGCCGCGCGGAGGAGGGCGGCCAGGGCGTGGGATTTGGAGTGGCAGATGCCATTGCGCGTCGCGAGGACGTCGGAGGCACGCCAGGTGACCCGCATGTCGCCCGAATCGGCGGAGTGCACAACGGTGTCACGTACGAAAACGTAGGCGGCAGCAGCGTATGCATATGCGTCGGTGGTGGTGCTACGGAGATCGGCGACCGTCTCCCGTACCAGCGGATGCTCGTGGTCGATGGCCTCGTCAGCAGCGAGATAGGCGGAAAGTTCCGGGACTTGCTGGATCAGCTCCATGGCCGCCGAGCGTAAATAAGCGGCCGACCGGATGTCAATGACTTTCCGGTCGACCGCATATCTATTCAGATATGGCTACTTCGCCATCTCTTCCTTCAGCGCAAGAACGAATGCGTCGACATCGTCCTCCGTCGTGTCGAAGGAGCACATCCAGCGCACATCACCGGCGGCCTCGTCCCAGAAGTAGAAGCGGAAGCGCTCCTGCAGCCGCTCGCTCACCTCGTGCGGCAGCCGGGCGAAGACGGCGTTGGCCTGGACGGGGTGGAGGATCTCCACACCGCCCACCGCACGCACGCCCTCCGCGAGCCGCTGGGCCATGGCGTTGGCGTGCCGGGCGTTGCGCAGCCAGAGGTCTCCGGCGAGCAGCGCCTCCAGCTGTACGGAGACGAAGCGCATCTTCGAGGCAAGCTGCATCGACAGCTTGCGCAGGTGCTTCATGGCGCGGACGGCGTCCGGGTTCAGGACGACCACGGCCTCGCCGAAGATCGCCCCGTTCTTCGTGCCGCCGAAGGAGAGGACGTCGACGCCGACGGTGTTGGTGAACGTACGCATCGGTACGTCCAGCGACGCCGCGGCGTTGGCTATCCGGGCCCCGTCCAGGTGGACCTTCATGCCGTGGCCATGGGCGTGATCGCAGATGGCGCGGATCTCGTCGGGTGTGTAGACCGTGCCCAGCTCGGTGTTCTGGGTGATCGAGACGACCTGCGGCATCGCTCGGTGCTCGTCGTCCCAGCCGTACGCCTGCCGGTCGATGAGCTCGGGCGTGAGCTTGCCGTCCGCGGTGGGCACAGTGAGCAGCTTGAGGCCGCCCACCCGCTCCGGGGCGCCGCCCTCGTCGACGTTGATGTGGGCGGACTCGGCGCAGATCACCGCGCCCCAGCGGTCGGTCATCGCCTGGAGGGAGACGACGTTGGCGCCGGTTCCGTTGAAGACCGGAAAGGCTTCGGCGGTGGGGCCGAAGTGACTGTGCATGACGCGCTGGAGGTGCTCCGTGTAGTCGTCCTCGCCGTAGGCGATCTGGTGACCGCCGTTGGCGAGGGCGATGGCTGCAAGGATCTCCGGGTGCGTGCCCGCGTAGTTGTCACTGGCGAAGCCGCGTACCTGCGGGTCGTGGTGGCGTCGCGCGTCGGTCCTTACGGTTGTGGGGTCAGCCACAGGCGCTTTCCGTTCACTTCCGGGGCGGGCCGGTCCCAGACGCCGGCGATGGCATCGGCCAGCTCCTTGACGTCGGTGAAGCCCGCGAATTTCGCATTGGGGCGCTCGGCGCGCATCGCGTCGTGCACCAGTGCCTTGACGATCAGGATCGCAGCCGCGGTCCTGGGCCCTTCGTCGCCCCCCGCTTTGCGGAAGGAGTCCGCGAGCGCGAGTGTCCAGGCCTCGGCCGCCGCCTTCGACGCGGCATAGGCTGCGTTTCCCGCGGTGGGTTCGCTCGCCCCGGCCGCGCTGATCAGCACATAGCGACCCCGGTCGCTGCGCTGCAGACCCTCCTGGAAGGCCAGCGAGGTGTGCTGGACCGTGCGGATCAGGAGCTTCTCCAGCAGGTTCCAGTCGGCGAGGTCGGTCTCGGCGAAGGAGGCGCTGCCGCGCCAGCCGCCGACGAGGTGGACCAGGCCGTCGATCCGGCCGAATTCCTTCTCCGTCCTGTCCGCCCATTCGCGGGCGGCAGCGAGGTCCAGCAGATCGACGGTGTCACCGGTGACCGTGGCGCCGCCGTGGGCGTAGCGTGCGGCGTCCACCGCCTCGGCCAGGCGGGTGGCATCGGCGTCGGAGGCAACGACGGTCGCACCGGCCTCGGCGAGCCTCAGCAGCGTGGCCCGGCCGGCCGGGCCCGCGGCACCGGCCACCGCGACCACGGCACCTTCGAGAGCACCGCTCCCGTTGCCCTTGCCGTTTCCGTTCATGGCCACCGCCTCCTTAAGCCCGGCGCTCACGCGGCTGCCCGCTCGGCATCCGCGGCGGTGATCCCCTTGGTCGAGGCGATCACGTTCTTCAGTTTCTTGGAGAGCGCCTCATAGAACATGCTCAGGGGAAACTCGTCCGGAAGCACGTCGTCGACGAGCTTCCGCGGCGGCTGGGACAGATCCAGCGCGTCCGGGCCCTTGGCCCAGCGGGAGCCCGGGTGCGGGGCGAGGTAGGTCGAGACCAGGTCGTATGCGGCGAACCAGTGAACGAGCTTGGGACGGTCGATGCCGTCGCGGTAGAGCTTCTCGATCTCGCCGCAGAGCTGGTTGGTGACCTGCGGGGCACGGTCCCAGTCGATCTTCAGGGTGTTGTCGGTCCAGCGGATCACGTCGTGCTTGTGGAGGTACGCGAAGAGCAGCTGGCCGCCGAGGCCGTCGTAGTTGCGGACGCGCTCGCCGGTGACGGGGAAGCGGAACATCCGGTCGAACAGCACGGCGTACTGCACATCGCGGCCCTGGGCGAAGCCGTCGGCCTCCAGCTTCACGGCCTCCTTGAAGGCGGTGAGGTCGCAGCGCAGCTCTTCGAGCCCGTACATCCAGAACGGCTGGCGCTGCTTGATCATGAACGGGTCGAACGGCAGGTCGCCGTGGCTGTGCGTGCGGTCGTGGACCATGTCCCAGAGCACGAAGGCCTGCTCGCAGCGCTGCTGGTCGCCGATCATCTCGTGGATGTCGTCGGGCAGCTCGACGCCGAGCAGATCGACCGACGCCTCGGTGACCCGGCGGAAGCGGGCGGCCTCGCGGTCGCAGAAGATTCCGCCCCAGCTGAAGCGCTCGGGGGCCTCGCGCACGGCGACGGTCTCCGGGAAGAGCACCGCGGAGTTGGTGTCGTAGCCCGAGGTGAAGCCCTCGAAGGTGATGCCGCAGAACAGCGGGTTGTCATAGCGGGTGGCTTCGAGCTCGGCCAGCCACTCGGGCCAGACCATCCGCAGGACGACCGCTTCGAGGTTGCGGTCCGGGTTGCCGTTCTGTGTGTACATCGCGAAGACGACCAGGTGCTGGAGCCCGTCGGTGCGGTCCTTGGCCGGCTGGAAGGCGAGCAGCGAGTCGAGGAAGTCCGGCACGCCGAAGCCGTCCGTGGCCCAGCGGCGCAGGTCCATGACAAGGGCGTGGTGGTATGCGGCGTCGTGCGGAAGCAGCGGGGAGAGCTCCTCGACCGCGGCGATCACGCGGTCCAGCGTCGCCCGGGCGGCTGCCCGGGACGGCGCGCCCTCGGCGTCGAAGTCGATGGAACCGTCCTTCGACTGCCAGGGGCGGATCTCTTCCACGGCATTCTTGAGCGCGGGCCAGGCTGGGTGATCGACCACCCGCCGATCCGTAGCTATGTCACCTGCGGCAACGTCGTGCACAAGAATTTCCGTCATAACACTTCCTCCACAGGAGAACCTCGCGTTAAGCAACCGTATCCAAGTGCGCTTCCTTCGGACAAGTGGGCCCCAGAAAATTATCCTGCCGCCCCCCATGGTCACCGCGATTTTTCCTGCACAGAACCTTCCCTGCGAACGCTTCCGTCGGCCGGACGCATTCTGGGGGCTGCCGGCCCGCCCGGCCTCGCACGCATGAGCGTTCAGGCCGTGCAGGGCGCGCCCACGCATGAGTGACACAGCTCGCCGGGCACGGCCGCCTGCCGGTAGGACGGAGGGCATCCGCCCTACGCGTCACCTCGGGAGATCCGCCGCGTGAGTATCCGTGCCGTCCTTGTCGCAGCCGTCATCACCGGGTTCCTGCTCGGTGCCGCCGACGTCCAGGGACACGGCGCCACTCCCCCTCGTCCGAGCGGTTCTCTCCCGGGGGTGGGCCATTAGGCTGCCGAATTGCCGTAATGCCGTAGTGCCTCGTGGGTAGGAGCCGCACGCGGGAAGACGCCGTCGACGGAAGCGAGTTGCCTTGTCTTTTCTCACCATCGGTCATCGCGGAGTGATGGGTGTCGAGCCGGAGAACACCCTGCGGTCGTTCGTCCATGCGGAACAGGCCGGGATGGACGCCATCGAGTTGGACCTTCATCTGAGCAAGGACGGCGCGCTGGCCGTCATGCACGACGCTGACGTGGACCGTACGACGGACGGCAACGGTCCGATCGCCGAGAAGACCCTGTCCGAGCTGCGCGAACTCGATGCCGGACTGGGCGAGCGGGTGCCGGTCTTCGAGGAGGTGATCGACGCCGTACGGTCCCCCGTGCAGGCGGAGATCAAGGATGTGGCCGCGGCCCGCGCCCTGGCCGAAGTGATGCTGCGACGCGGTCTCGTCGACCGGGTCGAGGTGTCGTCGTTCCACGACGAGGCGGTCGCCGAGATCGCCCAACTGGTGCCGGGGGTACGGACCGTACTCATCGCGAGCCGCTGGCAAAACGATGTGGTGGACCGGGCGAAGGCGGTGGGTGCGGCAACGCTGGCGCTGAACATCCGCCGCCTCACCCTGGAGGTGGTCGAGCAGGCGCACGCCGAAGGGCTGAAGGTCCTCGGCTGGGTGGTGAACACCCAGGACCATCTGCGGCTGGTACGCGCCCTGCGGCTGGACGGCGCGACCACCGACTACCCGGAAATCCGCCGCGCCGGCCGCTTCACCGCGTGATCGCCGGCCCGGTCAGGCCCTGCCTGGTCAGACCAAGGTCTTGATCAGCAGCTCGAACGTGAGATCGTCGCGCTGCGGGATGCCGAAGCGATCGTCGCCGTACGGGAACGGGCTGAGCTTTCCCGTACGGCGGTAGCCGCGGCGCTCGTACCAGGCGATCAGCTCCTCGCGCACCGAGATCACGGTCATGTGCATCTCGGTCACCCCCCAGCTCTCCCGGACGGCGCGCTCGGCCTCGGCGATGATCACCTTGCCGAGACCGGCTCCCTGCAGCTCGGGGCGGACCGCGAACATCCCGAAGTAGGCGGCGTCACCGCGGTGTTCGAGCTGACAGCAGGCGATGAGCGCACCGTCGCGCTCCACCACGAGCAGTCGGCTGCCGGACGCTTCGACGACCTGGCGGACACCGTCCGGGTCGGTCCGCTGCCCCTGCAGGATGTCCGCCTCGGTGGTCCATCCGGCCCGGCTGGAGTCCCCGCGGTACGCCGACTCGATCAGCGTCACGAGTGCGGGCACATCGGCGTCGGCCGCGTCGCGGAAGGTCAGCTGTCCCGAGTCCTGGGCAGGGGCTATGTCCATGGCGGTGGCTCTCCGTTTCTCTGCTGTGGCCGTGCCGAAGCAGCGTAACCCGCGTGTCGCGGACCTAGAGTCTGGCGCATGGTTCATGTGCTGAGCAGCCGGATCCTGTTGCGTCCGGCCGAACCCGAGCGGTCACGGATCTTCTACGGCCAGTCCCTCGCGCTGCCCGTCTACCGGGAGTTCGGCACCGGCCCCGAGCGGGGCACGGTCTACTTCCTCGGCGGGGGCTTCCTGGAGGTCTCCGGGCGCGCCACCGCACCGCCGGTGCCCGGCCTCGAACTGTGGCTGCAGGTCGCGGACGTCCGGGCGGCGCACGAGGAGGTGTCGGCCCGCGGCGTCGAGGTGCTGCGGCCGCCGGTGCGCGAGCCTTGGGGGCTCGTCGAGATGTGGATCCGCGATCCGGACGGGCACAGGATCGTCGTGGTGGAAGTACCGGAGGGCCATCCGCTGCGCTACCGCCCGTAGCAGTGCCGGTGCGCTGTCAGTGCGCGGCGCGGCTTCTCTCCACGCAGTCGACGACCACGGGCAGAGCCTTCAGGAGCCGTTCGGGTCTCCGTCAGGCGTTCACGCAGCCGGGAGCGGCGTCGGGCGCGGGCCTCGGGCAGTTGCTGGAGGAGCTTCATGGCCGGCATCCGCTCCACCACCGGGCATGACAGGCCGACGGACTTCTTGATGTCGGCCGGGCGGCGGATGACGGTGGTGGAAGCGCGTATCCAGCCCAGCCGGCGGCCGCCCGGACGTCACAGCGCGGCGGGGAACACCCCCTCCGCGCGCTCCCCGTGCACCTCAGTGCGCCGCGTACGACGGTCCAGGTCCGGGCATCGACTAAGGGGGACCGATGTCGTACGTCCAGGGGGAGGTGCGCTGTGCACGGACCGGCGATGTCCGGCTGGCTGCTCATGACGTTGTGCGGGGTGACGGGCGCGTACTGCCTGCTGCGCAGCACGCGCAGCGAGACCGGGGAGGGGCGCAGGACGGCGCGTGCGGAAGCGCTGATGGGCTTCGGCATGGCCGCCATGGCGGTGCCCGCTGCCGTCGTGACACCACCTGTGTGGGGGTGGGCGGTGTACGCGGTGCTGTTCGGCGCGGCCTCGTTGCGCGCGCTGTGGTTCTCCCGGCACAGCGGGCACCATCTGCACCATCTGGTCGGGTCGTCGGCGATGGTCTACATGGCGCTGACGATGGCACCGGGCGGTGGAGGGGCGCACGGCGAGCACGGCGGACACGCGGGCCATGGTGTCGCGGCGACGGCCGGGGGCATACCCCTGCTGACCGGACTGCTGCTGGCTTACTTCGCGGTGTATGTGCTGCGTTCGGGGGCCCGGTTGATACCGGTGGCCGCCACGGCGAGCGGCGGCGGCGGGCCGGTCGGGGGCAGCTGGGGCGCATGGCCCGAGCTGGCTCTTGCCTGTCGGCTGACGATGGGGATCGCCATGTTCGCGATGCTGCTCACTCTGTGAGACAAAGGGCAGGCCAAACCGTGGCGTACATCACTTGCCGTGCACAGCCATACCCGTGGCTACCGCGCCGCTCATAGGCTGACGCCATGTTGGTCTCCCTCGCGCTGCTGCTGCTCGGTGCGCTGGCCGCCGTCGTGACCCCGCGTCTGATGGCGCGGGCTCAGTGGCCGGAGCGCGAGCCCGTCGTTGCGCTGTGGGTCTGGCAGTGCGTGGTGGCCGGGGTGCTGCTCTCCTTCGCGCTCTCCATGACGTTCAGTGCGGCCGCGGCCTGGCAGGCGGTGCGCGGGCATGTGTTCGCGCCGGCGCCGCGTGCCGTGGTGGAGGCGTATGCGCTGGGCGGGCACGGGCAGTGGTCCGCGGCCATGGCCGTGCTGCTGGCGCTCGGCGGGGTGTGGACGGCGGCGATGCTGACCCGGGAGATCCACCGGGCTCAGGTCCGCCGCAGGCAGCGCCGCACCGAATTGCTGGTGCGTTCCCCGCTGATGCCCGGGGAGGAGCCCGGCAGCGGCCGGCTCGTCGTGCTGGAGGGAGAGCGTCCGGATGCCTGGTGGCTGCCGGGTGCCGCGCCTCAACTGGTCATCACCACGGCGGCACTTGGCCGACTGAAAGGCCATCAGCTGGATGCGGTGCTGGCTCATGAGCAGGGGCACGCAAAGGCCCGGCACGACTGGCTGCTGCACTGTTCCGGTGCGCTCGCGATCGGGTTTCCGCAAGTGCCGGTGTTCGCGGCCTTCCGCAACGAGATGCACCGGCTGGTCGAGCTGGCCGCGGACGATGTGGCGTCGAGGCGCTTCGGACGGCTGACGATCGCTCTGGCCCTGGTGGAACTCAACGAGGACCGGGGCGTGTTCGGCCCGTGCCCGGCGCCGGACGCTCAGTTGCCACTGCGGGTGAACCGGCTGCTGACCCCGATGGAGCGGCTCACCGCGGGCCGCCGGCTCCGGCTGACCGCGGCGGCCGCCCTGGTACCGGTGGTTCCGCTTCTCGTGGCATTCATTCCGGGACTCAGCGCACTGGGATAGCCGGGTGCGCGGATCGTCCGCGAAGATCGCCCCATGCCATCCCCGCCGCTCGCCCCACCGGCCCGCACCCGTTCCGGCGTCACGCCGTTCGGCACGGCCGTGGTCAGCACCTCTGCCGCCCTGGTCCTGCTGATCCTGGTCGCCGTGCGCTGGTCGCCGCTCATGACGCTGGACCGTACGGTCGCGGACGCCCTGCACCGCAGGGCGGTCACCGAACCCGGTCTCGTCCACGCGAACCGGATCCTGACCGACTGGGTCTGGGATCCATGGACCATGCGCGCCCTGATCGCGGTGGCCGTGGTGGTGCTGTGGTGGCGCAGGGCGCGGGCCCTCGCGGTGTGGGTGGCGGGGACGAGCGTGCTGTCGACTCTCCTGCAGCAGGGGCTGAAGTCCGCGGTAGGCCGGGCGCGGCCGCAGTGGCCGGACCCGGTGGATTCCGCCCATTACGCGGCGTTCCCCTCCGGTCACGCGATGACGGCGACGGTGACCTGCGGTCTGCTGCTCTGGCTGCTGCGACGGCATGGCACGGGGCCCTGGGTGTGGCGGGCGGCGCTGGTGGTGGCATGGGTCTCGGTGGTCGGGGTGGGCGTCACCCGGCTCTACCTGGGGGTGCACTGGATGAGTGACGTCCTGGGCGGCTGGCTGCTCGGGGCGGCCCTGGTCGGGTTCTCCGTCGCCGGGTTCGCCAGGTACGAGGAACGCGGCGGACCGGTCTTGCCGTGGCGCTCCTGAACCCGGAAGGATCGCGTCCATGCAGATCAAGGGTGTGCTCTTCGACTTCTCCGGGACTCTCTTCCGTATCGAACCGGTCCGGTCCTGGTTGCGCGCGGTCCTCGCCGAGCGGGAGGTGGCGGTGAGCGAGGCCGGCTTCGAGCGGTACGCGCGGGAGCTGGAGGCCGCCGGGGCGCTGCCGGGCGGTCCGCCTCCCCGGCACGTTCCTGCCCGGCTCGCCTCCGTGTGGGCCACCCGCGACGAGAGCGCGGAACTCCACCGGGAGGCTTTCACCGGACTGGCCCGGCAGGTGGCCCTGCCGGATCCGGACCTGTACGACGCGCTGTACGAGCGGCACAGATCACCTTCCGCCTGGCAGCCCTACCCGGACGCGGCGGAGGTGCTCGGTGCGCTGCGTGACAGCGGCACCCGTATCGGTGTAATCAGCAACATCGGCTGGGACCTGCGGCCGGTCTTCCGGGCGCACGGCCTGGACTCCCTGATAGACGCCTACATCCTGTCGTACGAGCACGGCGTCCAGAAGCCGGACACACGGCTCTTCCACACCGCCTGCACACTTATCGGGCAGGATCCGGCGGATGTGGTGATGGTCGGCGACGACCGGCACGCGGACGGCGGGGCGGCGGCGCTGGGCTGTGACGTGCGCTTTGTGCGGCATCTGCCGGTGGAGGAGCGGCCCGATGGGCTGCGGATGCTGGGACTGGCGCCGGGCGTTGCCTGAGAGACATGTGAGAGATGTCCCTGACGCCCAATGGGTCGGATTGTCACATCGGGGCCTTAGCCTGTACGCATGTCCCGTTCTCCGTGCCCCTCCGATTCCGTGCGTACCGCCGCCGTGGTGAACAAAGAGATTCGTGACCTGTGGCAGCGCTCCGGCGGCTGCCTGTCCCCGGAGGACGAGGAGCAGTACCAGCGGCTGTTGGTGGAATGGGCCGCGGCGACCGGCAAAAGCGTCGGGGCCGCCGCCTGACGCGGGCGTCGATCGCGGCGTCCCGCCGGGCGGGGGATCCGCCCGGCGGGACGCACTCGGTGCGCGGTGCAGCCGGATGGCGCGTGCCGATCTGATGGGCCGGCCGGATCAGCGGTCGAAGTAGTCCGGTTGCGTCTGAACATTGAGCTCGTCCAGCCGCACCCGCTTCGCCGGGTCGGTCCGCCGGTCGTCGAGCTTCAGGACGTCGAAGCCCTTGGCGATGTCGTTGGAGTAGATGTAGCCGTTGTAGTAGTACGCCGACCAGGGGCCGGCCGTGGTGACCGCGTCCGTGCTGACGGGGCCGCGTTCGAAGTAGCCGATCTCCTTCGGCTTCGAGGAGTCGGTGAAGTCCCACACAGAGACTCCGCCCTGGTACCAGGCCTGGACCATCAGGTCGCGGCCCTTGACCGGGATGATCGAACCGTTGTGGGCGACACAGACCTCCGTGTCGGCCTGCGGACGGTCGATCTTGAAGTAGCTGCGGAAGACCAGCTTGCGGTGGTCTCCCCTGCCGACGATGTCGTAGATGCCGTCAGCGCCGCGCTTCGGGCCGATCTCCTCGTTGCAGGTGGCTGCGCCACCGCCGCCGAGCTCATCGGTGAAGACGACCTTGTCGGCCTTCTGGTTGAACGTCGCGGAGTGCCAGAACGCGAAGTTCACATTGTCCTGCACCCGGTCGATGATCCTCGGGTTCTCCGGGTCCTTGATGGAGAACAGCAGACCGTCGCCCATGCAGGCACCGGCGGCGAGGTCCTTCGAGGGCAGCACCGTGATGTCGTGGCAGCCGGTCGTCTTCGAGACACCCGGGTTGGTGGGCGCGCCCGGGTTGCCGCCGTCCGGGAAGAGCACCGGGAAGTTCACGACCGCGGCCCTCTCGGGCGCATGGCGTGGCACCTTGATGACGGAGATCCCGTCGTGCGGCGGCCGGCAGTCGGGGAACGTGTCGCTCGGCGAGTACGAGGAGACGTACACGTATACGTTCTTGCGCTCGGGGACCAGCGTGTGGGTGTGCGATCCGCAGGCGGTCTCGACGGCGGCGACATACTTCGGGTTGCGCTTGTCTCTGATGTCGAAGATCTTCATGCCCTCCCAGGAGGACTTCTCCGTGGCGGGCTGGGTGGTGCTGGTGCAGGAGTTGTCGCTGCGCGAGGAGTCGGTGGACAGGAAGAGCAGGTCCCCGGAGACCGAGACGTCGTTCTGCGATCCGGGGCAGAGGACCTGGGCGACCGTCTTCGGGGACTTCGGACTGCTGATGTCGTAGATCCGGAAGCCGTCGTAGTTTCCTGCGAAGGCGTACTTCCCCTGGAAGGCCAGGTCCGTGTTCAGCCCCTTGAGTGCGTCCTTCGGGACGTTGGCCAGATGGGTGATGTTGCTGCTGTGGACGATCTCGTCCACGCCGGGTATCTCGCCGCTCCGGATGGCGGCCGTGGCTTCGGCTCTCTGGGCGGCGGAGACATCGGTACGGGCGGTGGCCGTGTCACCGGGGTCGGGCGTCGCGGCCGCGGGGCCGGCCGTCAGCAGCGTGGCCAGCAGCCCTGCGGCTGCTGCGGCCACACCCAGTCGCCTGCGCCGCGCCGGGCTCATGTGCAACGAAATCACTGCGTCCTCCATGCATCCGTACGTAGTTGAACGGTTCACGGACTCCGGCAGTATCGTCCTCCCCACGGGTATCCCAACAGATGGCAACAGAGACGTAATGAAAGTTTCTGGTCGCTGTCGCGCGGAAGCGTGCTAGGACGGTTCGCAACCACCCCATGTGGCAATGGAGGTCCACTTGTTGATCCGCCGCCGGACCATATGCGTACGCAGATCCGTTCTCGCCGTGGCTGTCATGTCCGCCGTTCTCACCCTGGGTGCATGCGAGGAGGAAGGCGGTGACAGCCGTACGAAGGCACAGGCGGGCGGGGGGCCTTCGGTGGTGGCGCCCGGAAAACCGGGCGAGCCCGCGCGGACCCTGTCCGCCGAGGAGGCCGCGAAGGCTGCCGGGGACGACACTCCCAACTCGGCCGACTTCCGATATGTGCAGATGATGATCCAACACCACGCCCAGGCGCTGGAGTTGACCGGTCTCGTGCCCGCCCGCTCCGACTCCGCCGTGGTCAGGCGGCTCGCCGAGCGCATCACCGCAGGCCAGAAGCCGGAGATCGGTGCCATGGAGGGATGGCTCAAACACAACGGTGGAGAGAAGCGCAAGAGCGGCCACGATCACTCGGCGATGCCCGGAATGGCGACCCCGGCGCAACTGGATCAGCTGCGGACGGCGGACGGCGCGGCGTTCGACAAGCTCTTCCTGAAGTTGATGATCACCCACCATCAGGGAGCGATCACGATGGCGACGGAGGCGCTCTCGCAGGGGAACAATGTGCAGGTCGAGGAGATGGCCGGGGACGTCGTCGCCCAGCAGACAGTGGAGATCGACAGAATGCGCGCGATGTCGTCCTGACCGCACCCCTGGCGCGCCTCTCCCCCGCCCCGGCCGCCGGTGCCATGCTGGAGGCATCCTGCGGGAAGAGGTGCGCCGTGCTCCGTGTCGCCGTCGTCGGCTCCGGTCCCAGCGGGGTCTACACCGCCCAGGCCCTGGTCGAGCAGGACCGGGTGCCCGATGTCCGGGTCCATGTGCTGGACCGGCTCCCCTGTCCGTACGGCCTGGTGCGCTACGGAGTCGCCCCCGACCACGAGAAGATCAAATCGCTGCAGAACAGTCTGCGGACCGTCCTGGAGCACGAGCGGATCACCTTCCTCGGCAATGTCGAGGTGGGCGGCGGCGGAATCCCACCCGAACGGATCGGCGAGCTGTACCAGGCAGTCGTCTACTGCGTCGGGGCGGCGACCGACCGGGGCCTCGCGGTCCCCGGCGAGGATCTGCCGGGCAGCTGCTCCGCGACCGAGTTCGTCTCCTGGTACAGCGCACACCCCGACGCCGCCGCCAACAGCTTTGCGCTGCAGGCCCGTTCGGTCGTGGTGATCGGGGTCGGCAATGTGGCGGTGGACGTGGCGCGGATTCTCGCGCGGAGCGCGGAGGAGCTGCGCCCCACCGACGTACCGCACGGGGCACTCGGCGCGCTGGCCGGAAGCCGGGTGCGCGAGATCCACATGACGGGCCGGCGCGGACCCTCCCAGGCCAGGTTCACCACCAAGGAACTGCGTGAACTGGGCGCGCTGCCGCAGGCGCGGGTCGTGGTGGACGAGGCGGAGCTGGCCCTCGACCCGGCGTACGCCGATCCGTCCCCCCGGTCCACGCCGGCCCTGTCCTCACCGCCGAACGCACCGCCCCTGACGGCGGCGGCGCGGCGCAATATCGAGGTCCTGCGCGGATGGGCCGCTTCCGGCAACGCAGGTGCCGGCGCGGAAGGAGACCCGGCGCGCACGATCCACCTGCGTTTCTTCCTGCGCCCCGTCGAGCTGCTGGAGCGGAACGGCCGGGTGGCCGGCGTGCGGTTCGCCCGCACTGTTCCGGACGGCAGCGGAGGCGTGCGCGATGCCGGTACGTATGAGGACATCGACGCCCAGCTCGTACTGCGGGCCGTCGGCTACCGCGGGCTGCCGCTGCCCGGCCTGCCGTTCGACCCGGCGCGCGGGACGGTGCCGCATCTGGCGGGGCGGGTGCTGCGGGACGGAGTGCCGTCGCCCGGGGAGTACGTCGCCGGGTGGATCAAGCGGGGGCCGACCGGGGTGATCGGTTCGAACCGGTCGTGCGCGAAGGAAACGGTGGCGTCGCTGCTCGATGACGCCCCTCTGCTCGCCGGGCGCCCGTCGGCACCCGATCCGGTGGCCGCGCTGCGGGCGTGGGGGCTGCGCCCGGTTGAATGGGACGGCTGGCTGTCCATTGAGCGGGCGGAGGCAGCGCTGGGGCGGTCGCTGGACCGGGGACCGGTGAAGATCCCGGACTGGCCGGGGCTGCTGAGCGCCGCGGAGGGTGGCGACCGGGGCGGATCGTGAGGCTATCGGTCCTCGCCGATACGCTGCACCTGCCGGTTCGCGGCGTCGAGGATGCTGTCCAGAAGCCCGGGGAACAGCGCTTCCAGATCATCGCGGCGCAGCCCGTTCATCTTGGCCGTGCCTCGGTAGATCTGCTGGACGATCCCGCTCTCGCGCAGCACCCGGAAGTGGTGCGTGGTTGTCGACTTGGACACCGGCAGGTCGAAGCGGGAGCAGGTGAGCTCGGCATCGGCGGCGGCCAGCTCACGGACCACGCGCAGCCGCATCGGGTCGGAGAGCGCGTGAAGGACTCCCTCGATGCGGATCTCGTCCCGCGTGGGGTGGTCGAGTGAGCGGCCGCCGACCGCAGCGGCGCTTGTGGCAGGGGCGCTGGCTGGGGTCACGATGGCTCCACTTCCTGGTTTGGTCCGGCCTCCCATAATACGAGACTCATCGTAGTTTGAGATTCACCGTACGACGGGTTCGGCCGCGCGTCAGCCGGTGCGATCGGCGCGCGATGCCGCCTCGCGGGCGTCGATGAGCTCTTCCATGTGGAGCTCCGCCCAGGTACGCACCGTGTCCAGCAGTCCAAGGAGGCTCCGGCCGAGCGAGGTCGGTTCGTACTGGACGTGCCGCGCCGGTCCGGCCCCGGCCGTGCGGAGGACGAGACCGTCACGCTCCAGCGACCGGAGTGGCTGAGTGAGGACCTTGGGCGTGATCGTACGCAGCGGGATCCGTAGCTCGGAGAAACGTCGTGGGCCGCCCTCAAGGCACTGGACGATCATTCAGCCACGGCCACGCAGCCGGCACGGTGGTGCTGCGTACCGCGGCCACCGCACTGGACTGGCTGGCCGTCAGTCCGGCCGGGGACTTCGACCACGAGGGGACGCGCTCCGGCCGCTACACCACGGCCACCGTCGACGCCGCGGCCCGTGTCTCCTGCAGCGATTTCGCCATCGCCCTGCTCGACGAGATCGACACCCCTCGTCACCACCGTGCGCACATCGGCGTCCAGGCATGACCGGACCGGTCGGCCGTCTGCGGCAGGCCGGCCGAGGACGTCAGCCCGCCAGCCGGGCGACGGCCAGTGCGTGGGCGCGGTCGAGGGCGTCGGCGGCGGCGCAGGGGACGTCCGGCTGCACGCCGGTGCCCTCCCAGTTGGTGCCGGAGACGGGGTTGACCGCGCGGCCGACCGAGATGGTGGCCTCCAGGTGCGGATGCACCGTCCAGCCCTCCCGCGGGTGCGCCCCGCCGCCGGTCGGCTCGCCGACGACAACGGCGCGGCCGAGCTGCTGCAGGTCGTACGTCAGCTCCTCGGCGCCCGAAAACGTACGGGCGCCGGCCAGCACGTACAACGGTTTGTCGCCGCCGAAGCGCGCGCCGGGAACGTGCGGCAGGCTCCAGGACTGCTCGCGGCGCTCGCCGTCGCGCCAGTGCATGGTGTTGAGATGGGTGCGTTCGTCCAGCAGGTAACTGCATACGAAGGCGACCGTGTCCGGGTCGCCGCCCCCGTTGCCGCGAAGGTCCACGATCAGCGCCCGGGCACCGGCGGCCAGGGTGAGCGCGGCACTCAGCGGTTCGGCGGCCCACTCCAGCGGAAACAGTGCCGGTGCCAACTCCACCACGGCCACGCCTCCTTCGAGCAGCTCCACCCGGGGTGCACCGCCCAGTGAGGTGTCGAAGTCCCGGCGCATGGCCGCCAGGGCGGCCGCACCCTTCTCCGCTGGCACTGGTTCGGCGTGGTACTTCAGCCGCAGGTGCCGGTCGCCATTGACGGACTGCAGATCCTCGGTGACCAGCCGGCCGAGCTCCTCGGCGCTGTCGACGGCGTAGGCGCCCTCGTAGAGGCGCCGTTGCAGCAGACCGGCAAGCTGCTCGGCCGTCTCCGGAAAGACGTAGTGCTCCTTCAGGAGCCGGGCTGTCTCATCGATGACAGGGGCGGACCGAAACTGCGTCGAAGTCGTCATGGCACGGAGTAGAGCACCGCCCTTGCGAAAGCGTCAAGAGAGTTGGACACTTTGGGAATGCGCGATCAGCCTTCTTGCCCGCCGCCCCCTGACGACATCCAGGAGATCGGTACGCCCGAGCAGTTCGCCGCTCTCGCCCACCCGTTGCGCCAGCGGCTGCTCTTCGCCCTGGGCCACCGGCCCGCCACCATCAGCGGGCTCGCGGTGCAACTCGACACGAAGAAGGGCAACGTGGCGCACCACCTCAAGGTGCTGCGCGAAGCCGGGCTGGTCCACATCGCCGAGACCCGCCAGGTCCGCGGCGGCACCGAGCAGTACTACCGGCGCACGGCCCGCCGCATCGTCGTCGCCGAACCCCAAGGGGCAGGCACCGCAGCGATGTTCGCCGCGGTCGCCCAGGAACTGGACCGCTCCCCCGCCGAGACGCACCTGGCGCTGCGCCACCTGCGGCTCAGCCCCGCGAAGGCACGAAAACTCGGCGAGACCCTCGCCCGGCTGGTCGACGAGGCCGAGGAGGACGCCGGGGACCAGCCCGTGCACGGCGTGCTGGTGACGCTGTATCAGCAGGCCGACCCGGCCACCGGCCCCGCATAGCCGCGGGGCGGCCGGTCAGCCGCTGAGAAGGTCCGGGTTCTCGGCGAGTGAGGCGAGATGCCCGGCCGGATCGGCGATCAGCTTGCGGGCCGCCAGGTCGAGCATCCCCGCCACGCCCGTGACCTGCGCCGCGACCGTGCCGTCCTCCTTGAGGATCTTCTGCGCGATCTTGAACGTCTTTCCCTCGCCGTATACGAACTGACAGGTCACCCGCACCCGGTCACCACCGCGCAGCTCCCGCAGGAACTTCACCGTCGTCTCAAGGGTCACCGGCCCGACGCCGCTGGCCAGCAGCTTCTCCTGCGACAGGCCGGCGGCACGCAGCAGTTCCCAGCGCGCGTGCTCGGCGTACTGCAGATAGACGGCCTGGTTCAGATGCCCCTGCGTGTCGAGCTCGTAGCCCCGGATGGTCACGTCCACAGAAAATGTCATGGACGTCCCAACATCACGGCGCATTCCGCTATTCCCCCGCGCCCGCGCAACTGCCCACGCCGCCCGGTCCACAAAGTGCGTGACATCCGTGGACCGGGCCTGTCTCTGTGCCGCGGAATCCGGTGCTCAGACCGGGTGCGGCGCGAAATGGGGGAATCTGAACTCGGTCCGGCTGCGGGCGACTTCGCCGGGGCGCAGCTCGGTGCTGGGGTAGTCGGGACGGTTGGGCGAGTCGGGCAGGTGCTGGGTCTCCAGGCAGATCGCGCTGTGCCGTGCGTGGGGCAGGCCTGCGGGGTCCGCGAGGGTGCCGTCGAGCTGGTTGGCCGTGTAGACCTGGATGCCCGGTTCGGTCGTCCAGACCTCCAGGATCCGCGCGGCGTCGGGGGCGGTGAGGCGGGCGGCCCGGCGCAGGGCGGAGTGCGGCCCGGGCTCGGGGTCGCGGACGATCCAGCAGTGGTCGAAGCCGCCCGCCATCCGCAGTTGTTCGTCCGGCAGTGTGATCCGCTCCCCGATGGTGCGCGGGCCGGTGAGGTCGAACGGGGTGTGGCGCACATCGGCGGGGGGCCCCTGCGGGATGCCGTCGCCGTCGACCGGCAGATAGGTGTCGGCGTCCACCTGGAGGGTGTGGCCGAGGATGTCGCCGGTCGCGGTGAGATCGAAGTAGGCGTGATGGGTGAGGTTGAGGACCGTCGGACGGTCGGTGGTCGCCGTGTAGTCGACGGCGAGCGTGCCGGCGGTGTCCAGGGTGTACGTCACCGTGACGTCGAGCGCGCCGGGGAAGCCCATGTCGCCGTCGGGACTGTGCAGGGAGAGCCGGAGGGTGGCGGCGTCCTCGCCGGTTTCTGAGGTGGCCTGCCAGATTCGGGTGTGGAAGCCGTCGGGGCCGCCGTGCAGGGCGTGGCCCCGGTCGTTGGCGGGGATGTGGTGCGTCGTTCCGTCGAGGGTGAAGCGTCCGTGGGCGATGCGGTTGGCGAAGCGGCCGATGAGGGCGCCGAAGAACGGGTTCTTGCCGGTGTAGTCGTCCAGCGTGGCCAGGGACCGTACGACCGGTGCGGTGATTCCGGCGGTGTCCGGCACGGTGAGGCTGTGCAGGATGCCGCCGTAGGTCAGGATCCCGGCCCGGACTCCCGTACCGGAGTCGAGTGTCCAGAGATCGACGTCCGTGCGCTCATGGACGCCGAACGGTTTGCGGTTCACGGTGGGGCGAGGCATCAGAGATCCTAGGGTGGAGCGAACAGCCGGAGGAGGACGGTACTCAGTGCCCCTCTGCGGCGGTGGGCCGGGGCGCGGTGGATTCGCGGACGACGAGGGTGTAGCCGGGGCGGGGCCGGCGTGGTTCGGGCACCGGGTTGCCGGAGAGCCGTTCGACGAGGCTGTCGACGGCGAGCCGGGCGATGGCTTCCTTGTCGGGGGCGATGGTGGTGAGTGTGGTGGCTCCGTACAGGCCTTCCTCGATGTTGTCGAAGCCGACGACGGCGACATCCTCGGGGATGCGCAGGCCACGTGCGGTGAGGGTGCGCATGGCGCCGATGGCGATGAGGTCGTTGTACGCGAAGACCGCGTCGGGTTGCTCCCCCCGGTCCAGGAGGGCGGCCATGGCGGTGGCGCCGTCCTCGCGTCCGTAGCCGTCGGTGACCACCACCAATGACTCGTCGGGCGCGATGCCGGCCGCGGCAAGCTCCTCGCGCCAGCCGCGCAGCCGCAGATGGGCGGGCTGGCGTTCGCGTCCGGTGCGGGAGCCGAGGAAGGCGATCCGGCGGTGGCCCAGGCCGAGGAGATGGCGTACGGCGTCGCGGGCGGCGGCCACGTTGTCGATGGCGATGTGGTCGTACGGGGCCTCGTACTCCCGCTCACCGAGCAGGACCAAGGGCGCGGTCTCGGTGCGCGCCATGAGGTCCTCGGTCTCCAGATGGATGGGGCTGAGGATGAGGCCGTCGATGACATGGGACCGGAAGCCCTGGCTGACCAGGAGTTCCTTCTCCCTGAGGCCGGCGGTGTGGTCGACCAGGACGGTGTAGTCGTGCCGGGCGGCCGCGTCCACCACCGCGCCCGCCAGTTCGGCGAAGTACGGGTTGCCGAACTCGGGCACGGCCAGCGCGATGATGCCGGTGCGGCCCTTGCGCAGATGGCGTGCGGTGAGATTCGGCCGGTAGCCGAGTTCGTCGATGGCCTGCTGCACCTTGGCGCGCATCTTCGGTGTGACGTGCTGATAGTTGTTCACCACGTTCGACACGGTCTTGATGGACACGCCCGCCCGTTGTGCAACGTCCTTGAGACTGACGCCCACGGCACTCCCTGACTCGGCTCGATGCGCACCGGTGCGCACTGGATCGGCTTGGCTCGCGCTTCGCGGCTCGGGGCGCTGCCCCGGCCGGCACGGCTCAGGTGGTTCTGCGGCTGCGCGCCAGATAGCGCTGGGCCACGACGACAACGATAAGGAACCCTCCGCTGACCACCGACTGGTACGAGGAGTCCAGCGAGCCGATCTGGTTGATGAGGTTCTGGATGACGGCCAGCAGCAGCACGCCCCAGAGGGTGCCGCTGATCGATCCGGCGCCGCCGATGAGGAGGGTGCCGCCGATGACGACGGCGGAGATCGCGTCGAGTTCCATGCCCACGCCGACGATCGTGACGCCGGAGGACAGCCTGGCCGCGTTCAGCGCACCGGCGAGTCCGGCCAGCAGACCGCTGAGCGTGTAGACGAGAAGTTTCGTACGGGCGACGGGCAGGCCCATCAGGGTCGCCGCGTCGCTGCTGCCGCCGACGGCGAAGAGGCTCTGCCCGAACGAGGTGCGCTGCAGGAGCAGTCCACCGCAGCCGAACAGCACCAGGGCGATGGCGACCGGGTAGCCGAAGCCCCATACGCTGCCCTGCCCGAGTTCGGTGAAGGCGGAGCCCTTGGGTACGAGGTAGGTGGTGGCGCCCTCGTCGGTGAAGGCGAGGAGCAGGCCACGGGCCGCCAGCAGGGTGGCGAGAGTGACGATGAAGGGTGCCATCCCGGCGCGGGCGATCAGGAAGCCGTTGAGCAGCCCGATCGCACCGCACACCACGAACGGTACGAGCAGCGCGGGCAGGATGCCCCATTGCGAGGCCCAGGCGGCGAGCACACCGCCGAGGGCGAAGACGGAGCCGACGGACAGGTCGATGCCGCCGGTGATGATGACCATGGTCATACCGAGGGCGACCACGGCGAGGAAGGACGCCTGTACGGTCACGCCGCGGGCGTTGTCCAGGGTGGCGAACGTCGGGTAGACGAACGAGGCGATGATCACAACGGTCAGCAGGACGGCGAGCACGCCCTGGCGCTGGAGGAGTTCGGCGAGCCGCTGCTTGAGCGCGGGCTCGGGACCGGTCGCCGCCGGGCGGGGCGTGCCGCCACCGGACGGTGTGGGGATCTTGCGCGCTGCCGGGACCTGGGCCACCGCGGCGGGTGTGGTTTCGTTCATCGGGACCGACGCTCCCGGGCGACGTAGACGGCGGCGATGATGATGGCCGCCTGGGCGATCTGTGCGGTGGAGTCGGGCAGGTCGTGCTTGACGAGCGTGGCGCGCAGCAGCTGCATCAGCAGGGCGCCCGCGATGGTGCCGAGCACCCGGATGGAACCGCCGTTCAGGGGGGTGCCACCGACGACGACCGCTGTGATGGCGGAGAGTTCCATGAGGGTGCCGAGCGAGGAGGGGTCGCTGGCAGTGAGCCTGGCAGTGGCGAGGATCCCGGCGAGGGCGGCCAGTACGCCGCAGAGCACGTACACACCGATGAGTACGCGCCGTACGGGCAGTCCGGCGAGGGCCGCGGCCGAGCGGTTGCCTCCGACGGCGACGATCTGGCGGCCGAACGTGGTGCGCTGCACCAGGAAGGCGACGGCCACGGCGAGGATCGCGGCGATCAGCACGACCAGCGGGATGCCGAGGAAGGAGCCGGTGCCGAGCGAGAGCAGATCCGGGTTGACGATCTGCTTGAGCTGTCCGTCGGCCATCACGAGGGCGAGGCCCCGGCCGCCGACGAACAGGGCGAGGGTGGCGACGATCGGCTGCAGCCCGATGAGCGAGACCAGGGCGCCGTTGACCGCCCCGACGACGGCGCCCGCGAGCAGCGCGACGACGAGCGCGGGCACGAGCCCGTATCCGAGGTAGAGCGGCAGGAGCGCGGCGGCGAGCGCCATCGTCGAGCCGACGGACAGGTCGACGCCCTCGGTGCCGATGACCAGGGCCATGCCCAGGGCGACGATGACGATGGGGGCGACCTGGACGAGCTGGGTGCGGAGATTGTCGGCGGTCATGAAGTGCTCGGTGAACAGGGCGTTGAAGACGAGCACCACTGCCACGGCGACGTACACGCCGTACTCCTGGTACCAGGCGGGGTCGCGCAGCCGCGCCAGGGGGCGGGCGGGGGTGGAGAGGGCGGCCTGGGTCATCGGGGGTCCTCCTGAGCGGCCGGGGCCTTTCCGACGGGCGCGGGTGTGTGGTCGGCGAGTACTTCGAGCAGATGGCTCTCGGTCACCTCGTCGCCCACGAGTTCGCCCGCCACCGAGCCGCCGCGCAGGACGACGATGCGGTCGGCGCCCTCGATGAGTTCCTCGATGTCGGAGGAGATGAGCAGGACGGCGAGGCCTTCGCGGGCGAGGTCGTCGATGAGGCTCTGGACCTCGGCCTTGGCGCCGACGTCGATGCCGCGGGTCGGTTCGTCGAGCAGCAGCACCTTGGGTTCCAGGCAGAGCCAGCGGGCGAGGAGGACCTTCTGCTGGTTGCCTCCGGAGAGTTCGCCGACCTTCTGCTCGGGGCTCGCCGCCTTGATCCGCAGCCGCTTCATGAAGATGTCGACGATGCGGTCCTGCTTGCGGCGGGAGACCACACCGAAGCGGGAGAGCCGGGGCATGGCGGCCAGCACGATGTTCTCGCGCACGGAGAGGCCGGGCACGATGCCTTCGGCCTTGCGGTCCTCGGGCAGCAGACTGATTCCGGCGCGGATGGCACCGGCCGAGCCGAGTCTGCGCAACTTCCGTCCTCCGACGGAGAGTTCGCCGGTCTCCAGGCTCAGCGCCCCGGCGAGTGCCTTCGCCGTCTCGCTGCGGCCGGAGCCGAGGAGGCCGCCGAGGCCGAGCACTTCGCCGCCGTACAACGACAGGGATATGTTGTGCAGTTGATGGCGTCGGGTGAGGCCGGTCGCGGTGAGTACGGGGGTACGTGCCGCGTCGTGCGCCTCGCCGCCGAAGCTGGTGAGGCCGGTGCGGCGGACTTCGGACAGATCGCGGCCGAGCATCATCGAGACGAGCTGCATGCGGTCGAGGCCGGCGAGGTCGCCGGTGTGGATGTGGTGGCCGTCGCGGAGCACAGTGACGCGGTCGCAGATCCGGTAGAGCTCGTCGATGCGGTGGCTGACGTAGAGGACGGCGATGCCCTGACCGCGCAGGTTCTCGATGACCCGGAAGAGGGTCTCGACCTCGCGCGGCTCCAGCGAGGAGGTGGGTTCGTCCATGATGACGACCTGGGCGTTGACCGAGACGGCACGGGCCAGGGCGACCATCTGCTGGGTGCCGATGCCCAGCGTGTGCAGGGGCCTTCGGGGGTCGACGCGTACGCCGAAGCCGTCCAGCAGTTCGGTGGTCTCGCGGTGCATCCGGGAGAAGTCGATGAGGCCGAGGCGGTTCTTGGGCTCACGGCCGAGGAAGATGTTGCGCGCCACGCTCATCAGCGGGACGAGGTTCACCTCCTGGTAGATCGTGGAGATCCCGGCCTGCTGGGCCTCGAACGGCCGGGCGAACCTGACGTGTTGCCCGCTCAGCCGGAGTTCGCCCTCGTCGGGCCGGTAGACACCGGTCAGGACCTTGATCAGGGTGGATTTACCCGCGCCGTTCTCCCCCACCAGCGCGTGGGTCTCCCCGGCGCGCAGCGAGAAGGAGACGTCGTCGAGGGCGACGACACCCGGGAACCGCTTGCTCACCGAGCGGGCTTCGAGGACGGTGCCGGCGGCAGACGGAGCGGTCACCTCCTCCGGGTGGGCGGCCGGCTCCGGCGCCTGCGGTACTGCTTCGGGTGGTGCCATGAGTGGTCTTGGCCTTCCGCTGTTCCAAGGATGTGGGCCCGATGCCGCCGTGGCGGGGTGGTGTGCCACGGCGGCGGTGGACCGGGGGTTGCGGGTCCCTGCGGATCGGTACGGTCAGAACGCCCCGCCGAGCGAGGCCTTGGCGTTGGACTCGTCGTACGCCCGGTCGGAGATGATGACGTTCTCCGGGATCTCCTCGCCGCCGTAGAACTTCTGGGCGGTCGCGAAGGCGAGCGGTCCGAAGCGCGGGTTCGACTCGATGACGGCGTTGTACTCGCCGTCGACCAGGGCCTGCACGGCGTTCCGGGTGCCGTCCACGGAGACGATCTTGACGTCCTTGCCGGGCTTCTTCCCGGCGGCCTTCAGCGCGGTGACGGCGCCGAGCCCCATCTCGTCGTTCTCCGCGTAGACGGCGGTGATGTCGGGCTTGGACTGGATGAGCTGCTCCATGACCTGCTGGCCCTTGTCGCGGGCGAACTCGCCGGTCTGCTGGGCGACGATCTGCAGGCCGGGCGCCTGGGCCTTGAGCTGGTCGACGAAGCCCTTGGTGCGGTCGGTGGTGACGTTGTTGCCCGACGCGCCGAGGAGGATGGCGACCTTGCCCTTGCCGCCGGTCGCCTTGATCATCGCATCCGCCGCGCGCTTGCCCTGCTCCACGAAGTCGGAACCGAGGAAGGCCACATAGTCCTTGCAGGCAGCGGAGTTGACCTTGCGGTCGATGGTCAGGACGGGGACCTTCTTCGCCGCGGCCGCCTTGAAAGCCGGCTCCAGACCGTCGGAGTTCAGCGGGGCGACGATGAGGAACTGGGCTCCCTGGGAGAGCATGTCCTGGATGTCGCTGACCTGCTTGGAGAGCTGCGACTGCGCGTTGGTGGTGAGCAGTTTCTTCACGCCGACCTTCTTGGCCTCGTCCTTGATGGACTGGGTCTCGGCGATACGGAACGGGTTGGCTTCCTTCTCCGACTGCGAGAAACCGACCACCGCGTTCTTCAGGTCCAGCTTCGGCGCACCGTACGTCTGCAGCGAACAGCCCGAACCGGAGCTGCTCTCGGGGGTCTTGGCCGCCTGGGCGCCCTGGCTGCTGTCACCGCCCGCGTTGTTCGAGGTCTCCGACTTGGAGCAGCCGGAGGCGGCCAGCGTGGCGGTGGCGGCGAGGAGGCAGGCCACGGCGAGGGTACGGGATCGGCGCTGGATCATCATGCGCGGGACGCTCCTTGGCGGGATGACGGCACGCTCGCTGGCGTGCGGTCGGGGCATGGCTGGACGATGCATCAACCGCTGGGCGGCTGATGTCACTGCATTCCTCACGACCCCGCTTCGAGCTGCGTGAACAGCTGCTGAACCTACGGTCGTGAAAGCCTGCGCGGCCTGTCGGCGGCTCGGTTTACAACGTTATATAGGCGGCGCGGCACGGGCGGCAAGAGAGTTGCCGATGCGTTTCCAAAAAGTGTCGGACCCCGGAGCGACAACGGGCCCGCAGCGGACCGCAAGGTGACGCGGAACCCCTGGACAGCGAATCGGCGGCGTGCTGTCATACGGCCGGACGCCAATTTTCCAACGTTGCAAGCCAGTTGATGCATTGCCGCTACCGAGGCCGACGGCGGCCTTGCCATGCGTGGAGACAGCGGCCGATTCCGTACCGGCTCGCCTTGGCTCCAACTCGCGGCCCATTTCCCCGCTTGGGCCGTTACCCGCACAGCCGGCAGAGCAGGAGCTCTCACCCATGCCCCTCAACCGCAGACAACTCATGGCCGGTGCACTGGCCACAGCGGCCGCCACGACCGCGGCCGGCCGCTGGGCCGCCACCGCAACCGCCGCCGAGCACCGGATGACACCGGCCCACGGCGGGCACTACTCCCCCAACGCCGCACCCCTGCACCCGACCGCGTTCCTGAAACTGCCCCCGGGCAACGTCACCGCGCGCGGCTGGCCGGCCGGACAACTCCGTCTCCAGCTGGACGGTTTGTGCGGCCGCTACGAGGAGTTCTCGCACTTCCTCGACTTCTCCGCCACCGGCTGGGTGCGCCCCGATCTGGGCGGCTGGGAAGAGGTCCCGTACTGGCTGCGCGGCTACACCGATCTGGCGATCGTCACGGGGGACGCCAAGGCACTGGCAGCCGTACGGCGCTGGATCGACGCGATCCTCGGCACGCAGCAGAGCGACGGCTTCTTCGGCCCGAAGTCACTGCGTACGTCGCTGAACGGCGGTCCGGACTTCTGGCCCTTCCTCCCCCTCGTCCAGGCCCTGCGTTCCTGGCAGGAGTACAGCGGCGACAACCGCGTCATCCCGTTCCTCAGCAGGTTCTTCCGCTATATGAACGCCCAGGGGCCGGGCGCCTTCAACACCAGCTGGATCGCTCTGCGTTGGGGCGACGGCCTGGACAGCGTCTTCTGGCTCTTCAACCGCACCGGCGACACCTTCCTCCTCGATCTCGCCGACAAGATCCATACGCACGGGGCGGACTGGGGTGACAATCTGGTCAACCTGCACAATGTGAACATCGCGCAGGGCTTCCGCGAGCCGGCCCAGTACGCCCTGCGCAGCGGCTCCGCCGCCGACACCCGTGCCACGTACGGGACATACGGCAAGGCGATGGACCAGTACGGGCAGTTCCCGGGCGGCGGCTTCGCCGGGGACGAGAACGCGCGCCCCGGGCACGGCGACCCCCGGCAGGGCTTCGAGACCTGCGGCATCGTCGAGTTCATGGCCAGCCACCAGCTGCTCACCCGGATCACCGGCGATCCGCTGTGGGCCGACCGCTGCGAGGAGCTGGCCTTCAACTCGCTGCCCGCCGCGCTGGATCCGTCGGGCCGGGCGGTTCACTACATCACCAGCGCCAACAGTGTCGATCTGGACAATGTGCCCAAGAATGGGCGGCAGTTCCAGAACGGCTTTGCCATGCAGGCGTATCTGCCGGGCGTCGACCAGTACCGCTGCTGTCCGCACAACTACGGGATGGGCTGGCCGTACTTCGTCGAGGAGCTGTGGCTGGCCACCCCGGACGGGGGCCTGGCCGCCGCGATGTATGCGAGCTGCGAGGTCACCGCGAAGGTCGCCGGCGGCACCGAGGTCACCTTCACCGAGGAGACCGGATACCCGTTCGAGGACACGGTCACCCTGACCCTGAAGTCACCGAAGCGCCTGCCCTTCCCGCTGGTGCTTCGCGTTCCCGCCTGGTGCACGGAACCGGAGATCAGGGTCAACGGGCGCCGCGTCGAGGCACCGGCGGGCCCGGCATTCACCCGCATCGAGCGTACGTGGGCCGACGGGGACAGGGTCACCCTGCGCTTCCCCCAGCGCACGACCGTACGCACCTGGGCGGCGAACCACGGCGCGGTGAGCGTCGACCACGGGCCGCTCACGTACTCGCTCCGGATCGGTGAGGAGTACCGGCGCATCGGCGGTACGGATCAGTTCCCGGAGTACGAGGTGCATGCCACGACTGCCTGGAACTACGGGCTCGTACTGGACGGGGAGAAGCCCGCCTCGTCGCTGCGCCTGCACGCCGCTCGCCGCTCTCCCGGCGACAACCCGTTCACCGTCGACGGCACCCCGCTGGCCATGACCGCGCGCGCCCGCCGGATTCCCGAGTGGAGCGCGGACAGTGAGCATGTCGTCGCCCCGCTCCAGGACAGCCCGGCGCGCAGCACCGAGCCGGTGGAGGAGGTCACGCTCATTCCCATGGGTGCGGCGCGGCTGCGGATCACGGCCTTCCCGACGGCCGGTCCGGACGCCGGGCAGTGGCTCTCCGACGACTGGTACCGGGTCCGTAACCTGCACTCCGGCAAGGTGCTGGGTGTCGACAACATGTCCACGGCCGACAGCGCCCACGTCGTCCAGTTCGACGACAACGGCACCGACGACCACCTCTGGCAACTCGTCCCCAACGGCGACGACTGGTACCGCATCCGCAACCGCCACTCCGGCAAGGTCCTCGGCGTCGACAACATGTCCACCGCCGACAGCGCCCACGTCGTCCAGTTCGACGACAACGGCACCGACGACCACCTCTGGCAACTGCTGACTCCATGACCTGAGGAACCGGGGAACACACGACCACGGCCGGCCCGGCAGCGACGGTATTCCGACGCTGCCGGGCCGGCCTCTGTCCGCTCCGGCGCCGTTACGGCTGTTCGCCGTCGTGGAGGGTGCTCACCTCATCCGCGGTGAGCGCCTTGTCGTACACCCGCACCTGGTCGACGGCGCCGTTCCAGAAGTCGCCCTTCTGGCCGGCGTACTGGGCACGCCCCACGGACAGCGGCCCGGTGCTCACATCGGCGGGTCCGGCAGCGGCGTTCGCCACGAGCTTTCCGTCGACATACAGCTTCAGGTCGTCGCCCTCGCGCACGCCGACGAGGTGGTACCACTTCCCCAATTCGGGCTTCATCTCCACCCGGGCCCGGTGACCACCCGGCGTGCTGAACGCGAACGCGCCCTGCCCGTACTGGAGATAGAACGGATTCTCCGTACGGCGGCCGTCCTGGCTGAGGACGGTGGCGTAGTTGCCCGGGAGCGATTCCATGGTGGCCCAGGCCGAGACCGTGTAGTTCTGGGTGGTGTCGACGACAGGTCCGCGGGTCTCGGCGGACTGTCCCTGGCCGTCGAACTCAAGCGCGGAGCCGTGTACGCCCGGCGTCCAAGTGGTGCCCTCGATGAGGGTGAGCGCGCTGTGGTTGGGGCCCTGGTCGGCGGCCGTGGTGCCCTTGCCCTCGTCGAGCCGCCAGTCGGCGCCGCCCTTCATCTGTTCGCGGTCACCGGCGGCCGCCCCGGCGGCGATGACCTGCTCATTGATCTGCCGCACCTTCTTCGGGTCGACCTTGATCTCGCGGCGGTCGTAGGTCCAGAACCCGTTGAGCTCGTTCTCCAGGTCGGAGACCTGGGTGTACACGGAGCCGGACAGCTCGGCGCCCGCGGCCGCGAGGTAGTACGTACGGGTGTTGTCGACGTACTTCGCCGTCAGGGCGTCCTTGTCGGCGACGCCGCTGTAGATGGCCGCGGGTGCGCCCGGCCACATGTGCCCGGGGGTACGGAGGGTGAAGCCGCCGTGCTCGCCGTCCATCGCGGCCCGGTCGTCCGGGAAGGGTGCCTCACGGTTGAGGTAGTCGTGGTGGTCGATGATGTCGCCCTTGCCCGAATCTCCCTTGGACGAACAGCAGTTGACACCACTGTGGGCGTTGACGACGCGGGACGGGTCGGCGGCCTCGACGGACTCGGCGATCTTCCCGGTCTCGGTGCGGTCCCACTCGCCCCAGCCCTCGTTGAAGACGATCCAGCCGCCGATCGAGGGCGAGTTGTGCAGCTGCTGCATCATCTGCTTGCCCTGGGAGAGGAAGGACTGCTGCCCCGTGGCATCGGTGATGTTGCTGGAGACGAAGTCCTGCCAGACCAGCAGGCCGAGCTTGTCGGCGTGGTAGTACCAGCGGGCCGACTCCACCTTGATGTGCTTGCGGACCGCGTTGAAGCCGAGGTTCTTCTGCGCCTTCAGGTCGAAGGTGAGGGCGGCGTCGCTGGGCTGGGTGTAGAGGCCGTCGGGCCAGAAGCCCTGGTCCAGCATGGCGAGGGAGAAGAACGGCTTTCCGTTGAGTACGAGCTTCTGGTAGCCGCCGACCTTCTTGATCCCGATGGAGCGCATCCCGAAGTAGCTGTCGACGGTGTCCTTGGACCGGCCGTCCGTCAGGGTGACTTCCAGGTCGTAGAGGTACGGGTCGTCCGGGGTCCAGAGGTGCTGCTTCGCGACGGGCAGGCTCAGCGTGTGGTTGGCGGGCCCGGTCACCGTGCCGACGACGTGGCCCTTGCGGTCGCGGGCGACGGCCTTGATCCGGGCGCCGGGCGATGCGTCGGCGGAGTTCACGGTCAGGGCGAGGCGGCCCTTGTCGATGTCGGGCGTGGTCGTCAGCGTGTCCACGGAGGCGGCGGCGACGGGCTCCATCCACACGGTCTGCCAGATTCCGGAGGAGGCGGTGTAGACGATGCCGCCGGGGTTGCTCGACTGCTTGCCCATCGGCTGGTTCGGGCCGGTGGTGTCGGTGACGGCGACGACGATCTCCTGGGGACCGCTGCCCAGAATCGCATCGGTGATGTCGGCGCTGAAAGAGGTGTAGCCGCCGGTGTGATCGGCGACCTGCTTGCCGTTGACCCAGACTTGGGCCCGGTAGTCGACGGCACCGAAGTTGAGCTTCAGTCGCTTGCCGTTGCCGCTCTTGTGGCCGACGGCCCAGCTCTTCGGCACCTGGACCAACTTGCGGTAGAACATGTGGTCTTCGTGGCGCTCCAGGCCGGACAGCTGGGACTCGACGGGGAACGGCACGGTGATGCGTTCGTCGAGCGGCTTGCCGAAGACCGGCTTCTCGCTCGCCGCGGCACCTGCGAACTCCCAGGGCCCGTTGAGGTTCTTCCACTGGTCGCGGACCTGTTGCGGACGGGGGTACTCGGGCAGCGGGTGGTTGCGGTCGAGCTTGTCGCCCCACTCAGTGGTCAGTCGGTGGGTGGACAGGTTCTTGGCCGTACGGCTGATCTGCGGGACCGCGGCGCCGCCTGCCCGGAGACCGCCCTCCCCGTCGTACGCGACCCTGACCTGCTGGTTCTTCTGGACGGGGGCGGCCAGAGCGACGATGAGGGCCTTGGGGTTGCCGGACGCCTTCGCGACCGACTTCACCGGCATCGGCGAGGTGTCGGCCTCGATCTTGAGATGGTCCTTGACGTCGCCGAGGTCGTCGATGTCGTCCTTGAAGGTCGCCTGCAGCCGCAGCCCGTCGTCGGCGACGCTCAGAGCGACCGGATAGATCTCGAAGCCGGCGGGCGGTGTGAAGGCCGACTCGGGCACGATCTGCTTCTTGAGCTTCGCGCTGGACCAGCGCAGGAACATGGTGGCGCCACCGGTGTCCTGGAACATCTCCAGCCGGAACTCATGGGGCTCCCCGGCGGTCAGTGCGACCGGCTTGCTGGTCTGCTCGACGTCCCAGTCGGGCTGCCAGTGGTCGATGACGGCCTTGCCGTCGATGTACAGCCTGAACCCGTTGTCACCGATCGCGGCGAACGTGTAGTCACCGGTCTCGGGAGCCTCGATCCGGCCCGTCCAGCGAGCGGTCGTGTTCTCGGTGCGCCCGGTCGTGGCCTCGAACGTGCCGGTGAGGCCGGGGAAGTTGATCTCCGGGTCGAGAGCCACACCGCCGAGCTCGGCGAAGTCACGGGCGCCCGGTGCGGACATGCGGAAGTACTCGCCTTTGAGCCCGTGTACATCGGTGACCGGGTCGTCGGCCGCGAACGCGGTCGCGGGGGCCGCCGAAGCGCGGACGGCGGGGGCCGCGGCCGAGGCCGGGACCAGGGTGGCACCCAGTGGAATCAGCAGCGCGGCGGCACAGGCCAGGGATCTGAAGAGCCAGCGGGGGCGAGGTAGTTGTCGGTTCAAGGCGTCGTCCTCGTCGAGAGCAGGAGTGCCTCACACCTGTGAGACACAGCACACAATCGAACATTGAGCCACAACACCAAACACATGACAACGGTCGTGCACGCAGAATTTTCAACGATAGAAAGAGGTCCTCGGCAGACAGCCCTGTGCGGCTCACCAGCCTGCCTGTCCGCCTGCCGAGGAACTGAGTACCTCCGTCGCGCGAGCCGCCTACTGCGGCAGCCCCGAAGGCGCGGTGGCCCACCCGGTGTTGGGCTCCTCGGACAGCCGGTAGGTCAGCGAGCCTCCGCGGGTGACCAGGCGCGCATCCGTCCAGGACCGGTCACTGGTACGGCCGTTGACCTCGACCGCGTCGACGTACGGATGCGTGGCATCGGCGTCCGGGGCGCTGATCGTGATGTCCTTGCCGTGCGGCCGGCCGATCACCGCGTTCGGGAAGAGCGGGGCGCCCAGCAGCATCGTGGCGCTGCCCGGCGTCTGCGGATACAGGCCCAGCGCCGAGAAGACGTACCACGCGGACATGGTGCCCAGGTCGTCATTGCCGGGCAGACCGCCGGGGCCCGTGCCGTAGACGGTGTCGAGGATCTGACGGACCGTCGCCTGCGTCTTCCACGGCTGAGCCAGCGCGTTGTAGAGCCACGGGGCGTGGATGCCGGGCTCGTTGGTCGGGTCGTAGCGCAGGGCGTCGCCGCCCTTCACCGACCAGGATCCGTCCGGTTTGTGGAAGAAGGCGTCGAGCCGCTTCGCCGCGGTGTCCCGGCCGCCCATGGCCTCGGCCAGCCCCTGGACGTCCTGGGGAACCATCCAGGTGTACGTGGCGCTGGTGCCCTGCGCGAACCCGAGGTCGCTGCCCGGGTCGAACGGGGTCAGCCAGGTGCCGTCGAGGTTGCGTGCCTGGATGTAGCCGGCGGTCCCGGCGCCGTCGGTGGCCGCGGAGTTGAACACATTGCGCCACCATGCTCCGCGCCCCTTGAAGGACTTGGCCTCCTCGTCGCGCCCGAGCAGTTCGGCCCAGCGGCCGAGCGCGGCGTCGGCCACCGCGTCCTCCAGTGTCTCCGCCGCGCCGCCCCAGCAGTGGCACACGTCCTGGGGTGCGTAGTGCGACGTCAGGTACTGCGCCAGATTGGGCCGCTGGCCGGTGCACTGGCCTGGGCACCCGGCATCCGAGAGACCGTCGTCGACGGGGACGGTCGCCTGGCGCGCCAGGGATTCATAGGCCCCTTCGTAGTCGAAGTTCCGTACGCCCATGGCGTAGAAGGTGGCCAGAGTGGCCGCCGTCGGGTCTCCGGTCATGACGTGCGTGGCGCCGTTGATGTGCACCCAGCGGTCCCACACCCCGCCGTTCTGCTGCGCGAAGTTGTACAGCGACTGGGCGAAGTCACCGGCGATCTCCGGCTTGAGCAGGGCGAGGAGCTGGATCTGGGCCCGGTACTGGTCCCACCCGGAGAAGTTGCTGTACTGCGCCCCTTGCCCGCGCTTCACCCGGTGCGGCGCGCCGTCCATGCCGGGGTAGCGGCCGTCGGTGTCGCTGATCAGGTTGGGCTGCATGAGGGAGTGGTACAGCGCGGTGTAGAAGGTGGTGCGCTGTGCGGTGCTGCCGCCGCCGATGCGTACGGAGCGCAGCTCGTGGTCCCAGGTGCGGCTCGCCGCGGCCGCGACCTCGTCGACCCCCGCGTGCGGGGCCACTTCCGCCTTGAGGTTGGCCTCTGCCCCGGCCTGACTGACGTACGAGATGCCGATCCGCATGTGGACATCGCTGTCGGCACCGGTGTCGAACCCGACCCAGCCGCCGGATCCCCGGCCGGCCCGGTCGGCGCCGGTGGCGTAGCCCTCGCCGCCGCTCCCCGTGGTCGCGCCCGGGGCGAGCGTGCCGTCCTTCCACGTACCGGTCGAGGAGAAGTCACGGTCGAAGGAGGCGCTGAAGTACAGCCGGTAGTAGCTCTTGCGGTTGTTGGTGCCGCCGTTGGCGCGGCGCCCGCAGAAGGCTCCGGTGAGGACCGAGCCGGTGACCTTGCGGTGCGCGGTGTCGATGTCGACCTGTGCGTCCTCGCTGCCGTTGAGGGAGTTGGAGACGCGGAACAGCAGATTGGCGGGCTTACCGGCCGGGAAGCGGAAGTCGGCCACGCCCGCGCGCCGGCTGACCGCCAGGTCCGCGGTGGCGCCGTTGTCCAGCCCGACGGTGTAACGACCCGGAACGGCACGCTCGTTGTCGTGCGAGAAGTTCGCGGCGTAGACGGCGTCCTTGGTGTCGGCGGACGGCGAGGAGGTGACGTCCCCGACGAACGGCATGATCGGTACGTCACCGGCGGCGCCCGGGTTGCATCCGGCACCGTTGACATGGGTGAGGCTCAGTCCACGCAGCCGGGTGGTGCCGTAGTCGTAACCGTTGGCGGCGCCGGTGCTCGTCTGGTCCCCTCTGGTGCTCGTCGGCGACCAGCCGATCATGCCGTACGGGAGCGTGGCGCCCGGGTAGGTGTTGCCGCCGTTCGAGGAGCCGATCAGCGGGTCGACGTAGGCGGTGGGGTGCGTGACGAGGCCGGCGGTCGCCTCGGCGGCCGGGGGCATGACCGCGGCGGCGAGCGCGCCTGTGACGATCACGGCGGCCGTTCGCGCACCGAAGCGCTTCGCCGCGGGCAACGGTCTGGGGGGCATGTCGCAGTACCTTCCCGAAGTGTGGACAACGTTGTCGAAGCCGAGGGCCGGCCGGAACAACGGTGATCGATTCGCGGCCGAGCGTAGAGGCCGACGGCGTGGGAGGGAATGCTGCGAACGGCATACCTGGTGAATGAGCGGTGAACGCAGTCGGCGGGCGGACGAATTGGCGTCCTGCCGGATCCGTGGCTGCTGAAGGACCGCCGCCCCGCAAATTCCCCGCGCGGGCGTCGTACCCGCTGTGACAGGGTCCGGTGGAGCAGATCGACTCCGGTTCCCGGGACCCACCACGCCACCACGGGAGCGCCCGATGGCGACACCACCGCGCCTGATCCCCCTGTTGCGGCAGTTCGACTTCGCGCGCAGGCGCCTCACCGACCGAATGGCCGGCCCTGCCATGGACAGCGGCAACGGCACGGACATCGAAGTCGCGCCGCTGACCGACGAGGAATATCTCCGGGAGCCGGTGCCGGACTGCTGGTCGATCCGTCGTCGCGTCACCGGTCCCGGGCAGGCGGCGCCCCTCCTGGCCGGTGAGGGCGACCGGGGTCGCGACTCGGCGCTTCCCCCGCACCCGACGCCGCCGCCGTTCACCATGCTCGCGTGGCGGTTGAGCCACCTCAGCGAGCTGCCGGCCCTTCGCGCCGACCACACGAACGGCAGCCACTCGCTGACCCGGGACGACTACCGCGTCATCGCGGACGCCGCCAGGGCGATCGCGGATTTCGACTCCAGCGCCGCAGCCTAGCGGGAGGCGCTGATCGGCGTCGACGACTCGGCGCTGGACACGGTGGGGCACAGCACGTACCCGCATGGCAGCGACCCGGAGGATCCGTTCATCGAAACGGTCTGGTGGGTCAATCAGGAACTGCTGCACCGCGGGGCCGAGATCGCCCTGATCCGCGACCTGTACCGCGCGCGGCGGGGCTGACGCAGAGCCCTGCGCGGCGGCCGGCCGCGACGCACCGGGCCCCCGCCGGATGTCCGGCAGGGGCTCGTCGTGTCAGACGGCACGAAGGTACTGGGCGGGCTTGTGGACCTCGCCGCTCAGTTCGCGCGCTGCGTGCTGCGCCCATGACGGGCTCCGCAGCAGCTCCCGGCCGAGGAGCACGGCGTCCGCCTGCCCGTCGGCCACGATCTTCTCCGCCTGCTGCGGCTCGGTGATCAGTCCCACGGCCGCGACGGGCAGCGAGGTCTCCTCGCGCACCCGGGCGGCGAAGGGGACCTGGTATCCGGGTCCCGTCGTGATGCGTGCGTTCGGAGCGTTGCCGCCACTGGAGACATCCAGCAGGTCGACGCCGTGGGCCTGGAGCTCCTTGGCCAGTCGCACGGTCTCGTCGACGGTCCAGCCCTCGCGCTCGTCCTCGTCGTTCTCCGTGAGCCAGTCCGTCGCGGAGATCCGGAACAGGACGGGCAGTTCCTCGGGCCAGACCTCCCGCACCGCGTCGACGACCTGCAGCGCGAAGCGGATGCGGTTCTCGAAGCTGCCGCCGTACTCGTCCGTACGCCGGTTGCTGTGCGGGGAGAGGAACTGTCCGACGAGGTATCCGTGGGCTCCGTGCACCTCGGCGACCTCGAAGCCCGCGTCGAGCGCGCGGCGGGCGGCCTCGCGGAACTGGCCGACGACGCCCTGGATCTCGTCCACGGTCAGCTCGTGCGGCACGGGGTGACCGTCGTCGAACGGCAGCGGGCTGGGGGCGACGGGAGTCCAGCCGTACGCGTCCGGGCCGACGGGACCGCCGCCCAGCCAGGGGGCAGCCGTCGACGCCTTGCGACCGGCATGGGCGAGCTGGATACCGGGAACCGATCCCTGCCCTTTGACGAAGTCCGTGATCCGGCGGAAGGCGGCCACCTGGGTGTCGTTCCAGATGCCGAGGTCCGCCGGGCTGATCCGGCCCTCGGGGCTGACGGCCGTCGCCTCGGTGAGGATGAGACCGGTGCCGCCGGCGGCGCGCGCCGCGAGGTGGGCGAAGTGCCAGTCGGTCGCGACGCCCGCGTTCGGCCCCACAGGTTCGGCGCTGTACTGGCACATGGGCGCCATCCACGCCCGGTTGGGAATGACGAGCGACCGCAGGGTGTAAGGCTCGAAGAGGGCACTCACGTCGGACTCCGTTTCGACGGGTCGGAAGAATCGTTAGTACGATACATCCCGTACTACGACACCCGTCAAATTACGACGTCCCTCGTACAAGGGCGCGGACATGCGTGAGGCCCATTCCCGGTCCGTTTCCGGCCGGGAATGGGCCTCACACGCCGCCGAGCGGCCGTATGCAAGCTATCCGCGACGCCTCAGTGTGATGTCGGCGTCCGCGTCGTAACCCTGGGTCCAACTGCGTCCGGCGCCCGACTTCCAGGTGACATGGGCGGTGGCGCCGTCGATCCTGACGCCCTCCACCGTCATGGCCCGGTCGCCGTCCCGTACATCCCCCCGACGCAGTTCGCGCGCCTTGACGGTGACGGGCTCCGCCGACTGCGTGCTCTCGGCCTCGTCCGCCGCGAGGGCGAGAGCCGCCGCCAGTTCCCGGGCGCGGGCCGGGGTGCAGATCAAAGTGAGCTCTCCCGACGGTGCCACGCCCCGGACCCGGACCCCCGCCCCAACGGGGGTCACCTCCAGGGCCGCAACGTGTCCGTCGCGGTCCTCGATCCCACTCGTCATCGCTCTGCTCTCCCCTTGCCCGGTGCGCCCTTCGGCTCAGTGCAGCCGGAGGCTCTCCGGCGGGCCCAGATAGCTGGGCTTGAGGCCGCCGGTGTCGACCACCAGGTTCTGCAGCACCACCGTCGGGTCGACCATCCAGAATTTCAGCACATGCACACCGGACCGGCCGATCCGGTGCACCGTACTGGTGACGTTGACGTTGTCCGAGGTGTTGCGGGCCCACTGGACGTTCATCGTGCTGTCGTCGGAACCCGTCACCGCCGTGACGTTCACCTTCTGCGGTGCGTCGTCGTCGAAGGAGACGGCGTACGTGAGCCCGTCGGAGGCCAGGGCGTTGTTACGGGGTGACAGGTAGGCGTGGACGGTGACCGGGCCGGTCGTGAACAGGGAGACCCGGTACTCCAGCCGCGGGCTGCTGCCGCCCGGGGTCTGCCGGGCCGCGGTGACCGGGAAGGGTTCCATGCCGGCGCCGGTCCGGCCGATGCCGGGGATGCGCTGCCAGCTGATCCCGCCACCGCCGACGGAGCGGGAGTAGTGGTCGGCCTCGATGGAGACGTATCCGTTGGCCTCGACGAAGCCTTCGAGCTGCGAGCGGGACACCCTCGGGTGGTCGATCACCGCCTGGACGGTCACCTCGCGGCCGTCCGGTCCGCTGACCGTGACCGGTACCTTCGTGATGCCCTTGGGGGCCCGCGACCAGTCGACGCGGAAGGTGACCCGGTCCTGCTTGTCGACGCGGCCCCGCGTGCGGTCGGCGGTCAGCCAGGAAACGCCGGTCCGGACGCGGTAGTCGAACGGGGCGGTGCCCCGGTTGAACACCTCGATGTACTGCGCGGGCTGGCTCTGGTACGGGCTGAAGACAGGCAGTACGGCCGGGCCGCTCTCCTGGGGCCACCACTTGTCCGAGCCGTCGACGGCCACGCCCATCTCGGCACCGGCCGGCAGGTCGATGCGCTTGACCGCGGGGAAGAGCACGTCCTTGATGGCGACGTTGTTGATCTCGGGCTGCTGCCAGGGGGCGTTCGGCCCGTAGCGGGCCACATCGCCGTAGTCGATGTGCGGCTGGGTCTGGAAGCCCTGCCACTTGCCGTCGGCGACCTCGGTGTCGAAGCGGTCCGCCAGGGCGAGGTCGTCGGAGAGCCGGGCCTCGGCGGCGGCCGCCAGATCGTTGGTGAGCGCACGACCCTGCGCCGCGTAGTGCAGGTTGGTGAACTCGGCCTCGCGCAGCGCGTACAGGTTGGCGGTGGCCTGCACCTCGTACCCGACCAGTTCGTACCAGGCGTCCTGGACGGAGGCGGGGAGCTTGCGGCCGATCCGCCCGGCGTCGGCGGCGAGCCGCTGCCAGTCCTCGGTGACCCGCTCCAGTTCGCGGTAGTCGACGATGCTGAACGGGGTGGCCTGGTCGTCGTAGACGATCGCCGACCCGTCCTTGGCCGGGTCCTTGGCCGGGTCGAGCGTGATCTTCCGGTTCAGCAGCTCGGGCTTGCGGCGGGACTGCAGCCGACCGTACGTACCCAGCACCTCGGCCACGTCCGCGGCCTGCTTCTCGCCGAAGTTCTGCCGGGCGTACTGCTCCTCCCACTCCGGGAGCCGGTCCAGGGTCCAGCGCTCCGGATTCCAGGCGTACTCCAGGAAGAACTGCGTGGGCAGTTCGTTGCCCTTGAAGTCGCCGACGTTGGTGACCCAGAGGCCGTGGTTCCCGTAGGCGACGGACTGGTGGAGCTGGTCCCACATGTTCGGCAGCGAAGTGGTGTCCACCCACTTGTAGTTGCGGCCCACCCCGACGTAGTCGAAGTGGTAATAGAGGCCGTAGCCGCCGCTGCGGGCGTCGTTCTTGAGGTCGGGCACCTTGCGGATGTTGGCCCAGTTGTCGTCGGTGAGGACGACGGTGACGTCGTCGGGCACCCGCAGCCCGCGGTCCCAGTAGTGCTGGACCTCCTTGTAGAGCGTCCACACCTGCGGAATGGTGGTGACGTCCTTGCCGGAGACGTCGGCCAGGATCTTGCGCTGGGTGGCGATGATTTCGGTCATCAGCTCGATGCCGTCACCGTCCGGCAGGCTCACATCGCCGTTGCCGCGCATGCCGAGGGTGACGACGCCCTCGAAGTCCTGGTCCTTCATACGGCGGATGCCGTCGGCCCAGTAGGCCTTGATGGCTTCGGCGTTGCGGCGGAAGGACCACTCGCCGGTGCCGCCGTAGGGGTCGTGGCCGGGGGTGGTGATGTTGCCCGCGCTGTCGCGTACGGCAGCGACCGCGTGCCGGTTCCACTCCTCGATGCCGCGCATCATCGGCGCCTCGTGCGAGGTGCCCATGACTACGCCGTACGCCTTCGCGGTGGCGTGGTTGAGCGGGTCGTCCTCGGCGAAGGCGCGGCCCCAGACGGCCGGCCACAGGTAGTTGGCCTTGAGCCGGAGCATGACCTCGAAGATCTTGGCGTAGAAGTCGGCGTTGAAGCCGCCGTCGAAGCCAGGGGCCTTGCCGGGGCGGAAGAAGGCCGGGGCCCAGGTGCCGAGCGCAGGGTTCTCGTCGTTGATGAAGAACCCACGGTACTTCACGGCGGGGGTGCCCTGGGTGTGCCGGCCCGGCAGAACGTGGACCTCGTTCCGGTGTACGGGGGGCACGTCGTCCCACCAGTACCAGGGCGAGACGCCGATCCCCCGGGAGACGTCGTATGCGCCGTAGACCGTGCCCCGCTGATCGCTGCCCGCGATCACGAAGGCCCGGTCGACTCCGGGCAGGGGCTTCTCGACGACGGTCTGGAGGCTGGTCTCCCACTTGCCCTTGATGCCGGAGACGTCGAGTTTGCCCGCGGCGATCAGTCCGTCGATCAGGGGGCTGTGGCCGATGGTGCCGACGAGGACGATCCCGTGGCCCTTCGGTACCACGCCCCGCGAGAGGCCGGGACGGACACCGGTGACCCGCTCGATGTCGGCCTGGAGGTCACCGGCCACCCGGACGACGCCCGCGTGGTCGCTGTCGCTCACCACGATCGGGGCCGCTCGTCCGTCCCTGACCAGTGGGAAACTGCCGGAACGGGGGGTGAACGAGATGTACGCGCCCGGGTCCGTGAGCCGGACAGCGCCGCTCGGCACGGCTGCCGATGCCTCGCCGGACAGGCCGAGGAGGGAGCCCAGAGGTGTGGCCGTCAGGGCGGTGAGCCCCAGTCCGGCCCCAAGAATCGCTCTGCGACTGGTGTGTTGTTGCGGGAAGTGCTTGTCCATACCGCTCTCCCATATTTGTTCACACACATGACAAATAGGTCGGGTGTGTGCCTTGACGAGTTGTTCCTTGGCCCGCTTCGAGGGTGCTGCGTCAGTCGACCGCGCCGGGCACGGCCGGCTGAGGCACCGGCGCCGCCGCCGGGCCGTCGTCCCCGTCGGGGCCGGGCGACACCGCGGCCACGATCGCGTCGGCCGTGTCGTCCGCCTCCGGAAGGAGCAGACCGACGACGACGTACACCACCAGTGAGGTCACCAGCGGAGTGACGATCACCAGAGTCTGGTCCGTACTGTCGAGCACGAACTTCACCAGGACATAGCCCAGCAGCCCCAGCGCCCAGGAGGACAGGGCGGCGCGTGGGCCGCATCGGCGGAAGGCGGGCAGCAGGCCGAGCAGCATCGGGATGGAGATGGGTCCCATCACGGCCGCGACCAGTCCGACGATGATGCCGAGCACTCCGCCGAAGTGATCGGCCTCGATGGCGACGACCATGCTGATGGTGATGAAGACGACCGTGCACACCCGGGCGATGAGCAGCCCGGTCGCCGGGGCCAGGTTCCTGGCGCCGCGCACGACCGCCGGGATGATGTCGCGGGTGACGACCGCGGACACGGCGTTGGCGTCCGACGAGGCCATGGCCATGGTGTGGGAGAACATCCCCGCCAGGGTCAGACCCACCAGTCCGGCGGGCAGGTACGACTCCGCCATCAGCGCGTAGATCTTCTGCGGGTCGGCCACGTCCGGCATCAGAACGGCAGCGGCGACGGGCGGGAACAGCAGCACCGCCGGCCACACCACGTACAGCACAGCGGAGAGCCCCGCCGAACGGCGGGCGGCCTTCGGGGTGTCCGTGGCCATGTAGCGCTGGGCCAGGTTCCACATGCCGCCGTTGTACTCGAAGAGCTTCACGACGACATACGCGCCGAGGAACGTCGCGGTGTACGGACCGACCAGCGGGTGGGTGTGGCCCTCGGGCAGCTTGTGCCAGATGGTGCCGAGGCCCGCGATGCCGTCGCCGAGCCGGTCCAGGACCACCCAGACCATGGCGAGCGCCGCGACGCCCTGGATGACGAACTGCCCGAAGTCGGTGAGCGCGTCGGCCCACAGGCCGCCCACGGTGCAGTACAGCAGGGTGACGACACCGGTGATCAGGATGCCGGCCGTCATCGACATACCGGTGAACACATTGAGCAGCACGGCGACCGACGCCCACTTGGCGGCGACGTCGAACACCTTGAGCAGCGCCCCGCTCCAGGCGAGGGCCTGCTGGGTGGGCACGTTGTACCGCTTGGCCAGGTACTCCAGCGGCGAGGCGACCGCGTAACGCTGTCGCAGCCGGTTCCAGCGCGGGGCGAACAGCCAGGCACCCACACCGGTTCCCAGCGCGAGCGGCAGGAACGCCCATACGTAGACGGTGATTCCGTAGCTGTACGCAATGGCCGCGTAGGCGACGAACACGGCGGCGCTGTACCCGGACATGTGGTGAGAGATGCCGGACAGCCACCAGGGCATCCGGCCACCACCGGTGAAGTAGTCGTTCACATCACCGACCCGCCGGTGCGACCAGAGGCCGATGAGCAGCATCACCAGGAAATAGCCGCCTAGGGCGGCCCAGTCGAGCGGGGCCATCAAAGCTCCTTGGTACGTGGTGGGACACGGCGGGGGGCCGGTTCACCAACGGGGGGTCTTCTTCACGTAGGTGGGGTCGATCCGGCGCATGTAGCCGGTGTCGTCGCGGTCGCGCAGACCGCAGGTGAGGTACTGCTCGTGCAGTCGGGCCAGTGCGTCCTGGTCGAGTGCGACACCGAGCCCCGGTCCCTGCGGAACGCGCACGGAACCGTCGGCGAAGGTGAGCGCGCCGGGCTCCACGACCTCCTCGGTCTTCCACGGCCAGTGGGTGTCGCACGCGTAGGTGAGGTTCGGTGTGGCGGCCGCCAGGTGGGTCATCGCGGCCAGGCTGATGCCCAGGTGGGAGTTGGAGTGCATGGACAGCCCCATGGAGAAGGTGTCGCAGATCCCCGAGAGCATCCGGGACCGGTGCAGACCGCCCCAGTAGTGGTGGTCGGAGAGCACCACCTGCACCGACCGCTGGGCCACCGCGGGCGCCAGGTGCTCGAAGGCGACGACGCACATATTGGTGGCGAGCGGGATCGAGGTCTCCCGCGCCACCTGTGCCATGCCGTCCAGTTCGGGCGTCGGGTCCTCCAGGTATTCGAGAACCCCCTCCAGCCGGCGGGCCACCGCGACGGAAGTCGGCACGCTCCACGCGGCGTTGGGGTCGAGGCGCAGCGGCGTGTCCGGGAAGGCATCGCGCAGCGCCAGGACGGCTTCGGTCTCCTCCTCCGGAGGCCGTACCCCGCCCTTGAGCTTGATGGCGGAGAAGCCGTATTCGGTGATCATGCGTCGCGCCTGGGCGACGATGGCGTCGGGGTCGAGCGCCTCGCCCCAGTCGTCGGGGTCGGCCCCGGGATGTCCGGCCCACTTGTAGAAGAGATAGGCGCTGAACGGTACGGAGTCCCGTACCGCTCCGCCGAGCAGATCGCTGACCGGCCGGCCGGCCGCCTTCCCCTGGATGTCCAGACAGGCCACCTCGAACGGGGAGAACACCCGGTCCGTGGCACTACTGGTGGTGATCATCCCGGTCAGTCCGGTGCCGCCCGCACCGCTGTCGCGGCTCAGGACCCGGGCCACCGCGCGGTGCATGGCGCCCAGTGCGTACACGTCCATTCCGACGAGGGTGTCGGCGGCGGCCCGCAGCCGGCGCAGATGCCCTTCGTCGGCGTAGGTCTCGCCGAGACCGACGAGGCCCTCGCCGGTGTCGACTTCGACGATCGCGCGCAGTGCGTACGGTTCGTGCACGCCGACCGCGTTGAGCAGCGCCGGGTCGCGGAAGGCGACCGGGGTGATCTTCACTGCATGGATCCGGAGGCCGTCCGTCACTGCGCTGCCGCCTCCTGTGCTGTTGCTCATGTGCGCTTTCAGTCCCTGCCTGCGGCCAGCGTGAGGTCGTCGCTCATTGCGTTGTACGCGGCCTTGGCCTTGTAGTTCTCGTCGAAGATGTTCGCCGCACCCTCGCCCGTGAAGGTGCTGGGAACCCAGGAGTACTTGTCGGTGAAGCCCCACACCGTGAAGTCGGTGCAGTGCTCGGTGAGCAGGCAGCCGCGCAGCAGTACGTCGTAGGCCTCCGCCTGCGCCTCCAGCTCGGTGTTGTCGACGGGCATCGGGATGCGGACGTCGGCCTCGGTGATCGCGGTCTCCAGACCGAGGTCGTCGAAGCGCTTCATGTTGGTGGCAATGTCGTGCGGGGCGCTGTACTGGACGTCCAGGTGACCCTGGATGCCGACGCCGTGAACCGGCACGTGCTCCTTGCGGAGCTGCGTGACGAGGTTGTAGAGGGCGGTGCTCTTCGCGTTGACGCCCTCGATGTTGTAGTCGTTGATGAAGAGCTTGGCCTCGGGGTCGGCCTGGTGGGCCCAGCGGAAGGCGTCGGCGATGTAGCCGGGGCCGAGCTTCTGCAGCCAGATGCTGTCGCGCAGGGTGCCGTCGTCGTTGAAGACCTCGTTGACGACATCCCACTGCCAGATCCGGCCCTTGAAGTGAGCGACCTCGTCGGTGATGTGCTGGTGCAGGATGGAGCGCAGCTCATCGGGGGTGAAGTCGCCGCTGGTCAGCCAGGACGGGAGCTGGTTGTGCCAGAGGAGCGTGTGGCCGCGGACCAGCTGGCCGTGGGCGCGGGCGAAGTCGACCAGCTCGTCGGCTGCGGACCAGTCGTAGGTGCCGCGCTGCGGTTCGACGACCTCCCACTTCATGGCGTTCTCCGGGGTGACCGAGGAGAACTCCCCCGCAACCTTGGCCCGGTAGGGAGCGTCGGCGGCCAGCGCGGACATGTCGACGGCCGTCCCGATGCGTAGATCGGCCCTCTTGCCGAGCCCGGCGAGGGTGGTGGCGGTGTCGTCCTTCGGCTTGCCGTGGTGGCCCGCCTGCTCGGGGCTGGCCGCTGCGGTGAGGGTGAGCGTGGAGACGAGCAGTGCTGCGGCGGCGGTGCCGACCACGAGCGCCTGGTTTGCCTTGCGCATGACAGGTCCTTCCGATGGACGCGGACCCCCGGGGGCCGGCCGGTCCCTGACGGAGAGGGCCGGCCCCTGACCGGGGTCGATGCGTGCGACTGATGAGGATGCGGAGTGAAGATTTCGAAAGTTTCGAGAGCCTCTCCGCACAGTCGACGAGGAGGCCGGGAATCCGCGCGGGGAGGCTCTCGGAACGAGGGGAGGACGGTGCGTCAGTTCCCGGCCGCGGCCGGGGCCTGCGCCCCCTCCTCGACAGCGGTTTCGCAGACCAGCCGGCGACGGTGATCAACCGTGCGCTCGGGGCCGGTGAGCCTCAGTCGTACCGTCTGCCGGATGTCGGAGACGGCACTCGATGTGGCGAGCCGCAGTTCCAGATCGCCGGGTTCGACGACCCGTCGGCCGCCGATGCCGGTGAAGGACACCAGATCGGCATGGAATTGGAAGCGGACCTTCCGGGCCTGCCCGGCGGCGAGTTCCACCCGGGCGTAGCCGATCAGCCGTGCCTGCGGGCGGGTGGTCTGGGCGACCGGGTCGTGGACGTAGAGCTGCACGACCTCGGCCCCTTCGCGGTCACCCGTGTTGCGGACGGTGACCTCGATGCCGGCGGAGCCGTCGGTGGGGATCTCCGCCGGAACGGGCTCGCCGGGCTCCCAGGAGAAGGTGGTGTACGAGAGCCCGTGCCCGAAGGGGTAGAGCGGTGTCGGGTCCAGGTTGCTGACCCCGTTCGCCAGGCCCAGCGGCGGCTGGAGGTAGGTCCATGGCTGGCCGCCCGGCCCCTGCGGGACACCGATGGGCAGCCGCCCGGAGGGGTTGACCCGCCCGGAGAGCACACCGGCCAGCGCCGGACCGCCCTCCTCGCCGGGGAAGAACGCCTGCACGGTGGCGGCCGTCCGGCCGGCCCAGCGGCCCAGCGCGTACGGACGTCCCGTCAGCAGGACCAGGATCACCGGGGTTCCGGTGGCCAGCAGCTCGTCCAGCAGCTCGCCCTGGACACCGGGCAGGGACAGGTCGGCGGTGTCGCAGCCCTCACCGGAGGTGCCGCGGCCGAACAGTCCGGCCCGGTCGCCGAGCACGGCGACGCAGACATCGGCGTCCCTGGCCAGCTCCGCGGCGGCCGCGAAGCCGGAGGTGTCCGTGCCGTCCACCTCGCAGCCCTGTGCCGAGGACAGCTTCGCCTCGGGGAACTCCTCGCGCAGCGACTGGAGCACGGTCGGGATGTCGATCCCCATCGGCACCTCGGGGTGCGAGACACCGACATGGCTGGGGAAGGAGTAGCAGCCGAGCATGGCCAGCGCGTCGTCGGCGCGCGGGCCGACCACCGCGATCCGGCCGTCGCCGCGCAGCGGCAGCGCACCGGCAGGGTTGGCGAGCAGCACACACGCCTCTTCCGCCAGCTTCCTGGCCAGAGCCCGGTTCTCCGGCGGATCGAGGTCCACCGTCGCGCGGGCCCGCTCGGGGTCGGTGCCGAGGAGGGCGGCGGGCAGCGGGGTCCAGTCGGGGTCGAGCAGTCCGAGCTCGCACTTCTGGAGCAGCACCCGGCGCAGCGCCCGGTCGACCAGTTCCTCGGCCACGGCGCCGTCCCGTACGGCGGTCACGAGCACATCGCCGTAACTGCGGACGGTGGGCAGCTCCACGTCGACCCCGGCACTCAGCGCGAGACGGGCCGCGTCGGCGCGGTCGGCGGCGACCTTGTGCAGGGTCTCCAGGAAGCCGATGCCGAAGTAGTCGGCGACGACGGTGCCGGTGAAGCCCCAGGTGTCCCGCAGGAGTCCGGTGAGCAGGGCCGGGTCGGCCGCCGCGGGCACTGAGTCGATCTCCGCGTAGGAGTGCATCACCGAACGGGCGCCGCCTTCGCGCAGTGCCATCTCGAAGGGCGGGAGGACGACATCGGCCATCTCGCGCGCCCCGGCCCGGACCGGCGCGAGGTTGCGGGCGCCCGCCGATGACGCGTACCCGGCGAAGTGCTTGAGGGTGGCGACGATGCCGGCGGACTCCAGGCCCCGGACATAGGCCGTGCCGATGGTGGCGACGAGGTACGGGTCCTCGCCGATGGTCTCCTCGACACGCCCCCAGCGCAGATCGCGGACCACGTCCAGGACGGGGGCCAGTCCCTGGTGGACACCGACCGACCGCATGTCGCGGCCGATCCGTCCGGCCATTTCGGCCACCAGCTCCGGGTCCCAGGAGGCGCCCCACGACAGCGGTACGGGGTAGGCGGTGGCGCCCCATGCGGTGAAGCCCGCCAGGCACTCCTCGTGGGCGAGGGCGGGGATGCCGAACCGGCCGGACTCGGCGATCCGGCTCTGGGCGCGGGCCAGCGCGACCGCGCCGACGCCGGGGTCGACCGGTGCGGTGCCGAACGGCCGGGTCAGCTGGCCGAGTCCGCGGGTGGTGAGGTCCTCCCAGTCGACCGGGTCGACCATGTCGTTCTGGTGCGGTGCGACTCCGTCACCGTCGGCGTCGGCGCCCACCCAGACTCCGTACAGCTGGGCAGCCTTCTCCTCCAGGGTCATCCGGGCGACGAGATCGGCCACCCGCTCCTCGGGGGTGAGCGAAGGGTCGCGCCAGGGGCCGTCGACGGCCGGAGCCGGTTCGGCCTGACGGGCATGCGGGACGGGGTGGATTGCCATGGCGGCAGGGGTTCCTCTCGTGAATGCGGTGGTACGGGGCGGCGTGGGGAGTGCTACTTGCCGCCCACCCCCATCAGGCCGTTGATCAGCGCCCGCCGTGCCACGAGGTACACGGCGAAGATGGGCACCACGGAGAGGACGATCGCCGCCAGCACGGCGGGGATGTTCACTCCGAACTGGGTCATGAAGTTGAACAAGCCGAGGGTCAGTACCCGGTTCTCCTCCGACTGGGTCAGGATCAGCGGGAAGAGGAAGCCGTTCCATGCCTGGATCGACGAGTAGATCGCCACCGTGCTGATGCCTGCCCGGGACATCGGGACGGCCAGCTGCAGCAGCATCCGCACGGGCGTGGCGCCGTCGAGCGCCATCGCCTCGTACATCTCCTCGGACACATCACGCATGGTGCCGCTGAGCACCAGCACCGCTACGGGCATCGAGAACGCGGCGGTCGGCAGGATGATCGCGGGCAGGGTGTCGTACAGCCCCATCTTGCCGATCAGCAGGTAGAGCGGCACGATCACCGCCTGCGCGGGGATCGCCACGCCGAGCAGGAAGGTCCGGAAGGCGAGCGACGAGAGACGGCCACGGGTGCGTACCGCCACGTAGGCGACCGGCACGGAGAGCACCAGCACGATGGCCACGGTGGCCACCGCGACGATCGCGGTGTTGCCCAGCATCGAGAGAAAGCCGCTGTGCAGAACGGTGTTGTAGTTGTCGAACGTCGGATGCGTCGGGAAGGCCAGCGGATCGCCGTTGAGCGCCTCGTCCTGGTGCATCAGCGACGAGGAGATCAGCGTGTAGATCGGTACGATCACGATGACCAGCCAGACCAGCGAGCCCAGTCCGGCCAACGGGTTGCCGCGCGGCTTCCAACGGCGGGCGGCGCCTGCGGGGCGGCGGGCGGTGCGCGTCATCGCCGGCGCCGCGGAGCGGGTGTCGTATGACATTGCGTCACATACCTTCCCGGGTGGAGCGCATGTTCCCGAAGCCGCTGAAGCGGACGAGAACCAGCGACAGGCCGGTGGCCACGACGACCAGGGCCGTGGCGATGGCCGCGGCGTATCCCAGGTCGTAGGTCTGGAAGCCGGTCCGGTACATCAGATAGGGCAGGACCGTGGTGTCCGTGCCGGGACCGCCCTTGGTCATGATCAGCACGGTGTCGAAGTAGGTCAGCGAGCCGACGATCATCAGGACCGAAGAGGTCGTCACGGTGTTGCGTAGCTGCGGCAGCGTGATGTGGAAGAACTGCCGCACCATGCCCGCGCCGTCGATGGCGGCCGCCTGGTAGAGGACTTCCGGGATCTGGCGCGTTCCGCCCTGGTAGATCAGGGTGTGGAAGGGCATGAACTGCCAGCCGCCGACGAACGCCACGGTGAGCAGCGCCCCGGTGGACGAGCCCATGATGTTCGGGTCGATCCCGAGCCAGGGTCCGATCTCCTTGATCACCCCGAAGTTGGGGTCGAGCAGGGCGTGGAAGAGCATCGCGATCGCGGTGGTGGAGAGCAGCAGCGGGATGAAGAAGACCGCGGAGAGCACGGTCCGGCTGCGTTGCCGGCCCGACGCCCAGACGCCGAGCAGCAGGGCCACGGGGGTCTGGAAGGCCCAGCTGACCGTCGTGAGCAGCAGGCTCAGCCAGGCGGCCTGACGGAACTCGGGGTCCTTGAACAGCCGCGTCCAGTTGCCCACGCCGGTCAGGGTCGGGGAGTTGAGCCCGTCCCACTTGCAGAAGGAGAGATACACGGCGATCGCCAGCGGGACGATCGCGAAGGCGGCGAAGAAGAGGATGCCGGGGACGGCCCAGCCGACCGGCGGGCGGCCGACGTTGCCGACGGCCGCCTTCCCCCTTCCGCGCATCTTCGCGTGCGGAGTGTCGTGGGACATTTTTACTTGACGGCCTTCATTGCTGCGACGAACTGTTCGGGAGTGGACTTGCCGGCGAACAGCTTGCTGATCTCGGTGAGCAGCGGGGTGGCGTACTGGGACTCCAGTGCCTGGTCCCACGAGAGCGTGAAGCTGGGGGCCTTCTGGACCAGCTGGTACTGGTCGGCGGCGAACTGCGGGTTGGGCGAGGAGCTCAGCATCGACGAGGCGTTGGAGGTGGTGGGGATGTCACCGTTGTCCACCAGCGCCTTGGCGTACTTCTGGGACGCCATCGCCTTGAGGAAGGCGATCGCTGCGTCCTTGTGCTTCGTACGGGCGTTGATCGACCAGTAGTTGGTGGGGTTGCCCACCACGTCCGCAGCGTCGCCGACGCCTCCGGCCACTGTCGGGAAGGCGGTCCAGCCGAGGTCCTTCTTGGCGAAGTCGGGCGCCTTGCCCAGCTGGGTCGAGTACTCCCAGGAGCCCATCAGATGCATGGCGGCCTTGCCCTTGTTCAGGAGAGTGGGGGCGCCGCCGTTGCCGTAGTCGACCGAGTTGAAGTTCTTGCCGAACGCGCCCTCGTCGACGAGACCCTTGACGGTCTGGGCCGCCTTGAGCACCGCCGGGTCGCCCCAGCCGGAGGAGTCGCCGTCCTGGATCTTCCGGAAGACGTCGGGTCCGCCGATCCGGTCCAGCAGGTACTCCATCCACATCAGCTCGGGCCACTTGTCGGAGCCGCCGAGCGCGAAGGGGGTGATGCCCTTGCCCTTGAAGGTGGTGATGGCCTTCTGCAGGTCCTCCCAGGTCTTGGGGGCCTTCAGGTTGTTCTCGGCGAAGAGCGTCTTGTTGTAGAACAGCATCACGGGCTGCATGCCGCGCATCGGCACCCCGTAGATCTTCCCGTCGAGACTGCCCGCCGTCATGATCGACGGAAGGAAGCCGTCCTTCAGCGTTGCGTCGTTCTTGACCGTCGAGCTGAGGTCGACCAGCTGCTTGGCGTCGACGTACGGCTTGATGGATCCGCCGCCCCAGTTGAAGAAGACATCCGGAGCGCTGGGCGAGCCCATGGAGCTGCGGAGCTTGTTCACGTAGTCGGTGCCGGGGACCGACACCAGCTTGACCTTGACCTTGGAGGTCTTGTTGAAATCGTTGACCGCGGCCTGCTGAACCTTGACCGCGTCGTCTCCGTACACATAGGCGGTGATGGCTCCGCCGTCACTGCCGCCGTTCCCGCCGGAACCGCAGCCGGTCAGCAGCCCAGCCATGACCATGGCTGCACCTGCCGCGGTCCATCTCTCTGTTCGCGTACCGTGAGTGAAAATGCCCGACCGCATGACCGCACCTCTGTCGAATGTTTCGGAGATTCGCTCGAATGTTGCCGGAACCGTACGGTTGCGTTTCGGGCACGTCAAGAGGCGTGGCGAGGTATTTACCAAGCAGGACCGGCGCACCCGGCCGCGGCGGCGGGAGGCTACGATTCCTGCATGAGCCCCGCAAAGGTCCATCCCCAACAGGAGAAGACGCCGATCGACGAGTCGTCGGAAGGCAGCGCCACGCTGGCGGAAATCGCCCGGGCCGCCGGAGTCTCGGCTCCGACAGTTTCGAAAGTGCTGAACGGACGCGCCGACGTCGCCCCGGCTACCCGCACCAGGGTGGAGGAGCTGCTGCTGCTGCACGGCTACCGCCGCAGGCGTGGCTCCACGGCGCAGTCCCAGCTGATCGACCTTGTCTTCCACGAGCTGGACAGTGCCTGGGCCATGGAGGTCGTCCGGGGCGTCGAGAACGTCGCCCGGGAGGAAGGGCTGAGTCTGGTGCTCTCCGAGAGCGCCGGCCGGCTGACCCCCGGCCAGACCTGGGTGGACGGTGTGCTGGCCCGTCGGCCGGTCGGGGTGATCCTGGTGCTGTCGGACCTGACGGCCGCCCAGCGCGCCCAGCTGACCAGCCGCAACATCCCGTATGCCGTGGTCGACCCTGCGGGCGACCCGGGTGACGACGTGCCGTCGGTCGGGACCACCAACTGGCAGGGCGGGCTGGCCGCCACCCGCCATCTGACCGGGCTCGGACACCGCCGGATCGGCGTCGTGAGCGGCCCGTCCCGCATGATGTGCAGCCGCGCCCGCGTCGACGGCTACCGGGCCGCGCTGGAGACCGCGGGCCTGCCCTTCGATCCGGAACTGATCCGGGAGGGCGAGTTCCACCACGAGGCCGGCTACGCGGCGGGCCTCGAACTGCTGCAACTGCCCGACCCGCCCACCGCCTTGTTCGCGGGCAACGATCTCCAGGCCCTCGGCATCTACGAGGCCGCCCGCGAACTGGGACTGCGCATCCCTGAGGACCTGAGCGTCGTCGGATTCGACGATCTGCCCCTCACCCGGTGGATCGGACCGCCGCTCACCACGGTGCGCCAGCCGCTCATCGAGATGGCCGAGACCGCCGCCCGTCTGGTCCTCGACCTGGCCCGGGGCGACCGGCCCGCGACCACCCGGGTCGATCTGGCCACCAAGCTGGTGGTACGCAGCAGCACCGCCGCGCCCCGCCGCTGACCCCTCCTGCCCGCACCCCGCTCACCCAGTCCGACCTGCGCTTCTATTCCGTTGCGGGCCGGACCGGAGCCGCGTACCGTCCCCCGTCATGACGACCCCGACCCTGCATACCGGGCGGCTTCTCCTGGAGCCGTACACACCCGCGGACGAGGACGACTTCGTGGCGCTCTTCCAGGACGCCCGGGTGTCCCGGTGGATGGGTGACGGACCCTGTACCGAGGCCGAGGACCGCGCCCTGTTCGGGCGGGTCTTCAGCAAGGTGTACGCGCAGGAGCTCTTCGACGTATGGGCCGTGCGACAGAGCGGCCGTCTGGTCGGCCATGCGGAGATCAAGCCCTCCCCGTCCCCGGAGGTGGACGGCCACGAGATCGTCTACGCCCTGGCTCCGGCCGCATGGGGGCAGGGGTTCGGCACCGAGATCGCACAGGCACTGACGTCGTACGGGTTCGACGTCCTCGGACTCACCGAGGTGCATGCGACGGTGGCCGCCGAGAACGCAGCGTCGCTGGCGCTGCTGGGCCGGATCGGCTTCCGGCACGTCCGGGACGCGGTGGAGGACGACGGCAGCACGTCCCGTGTCCTGACGCGCCCCGCCGACGGCACAGCCGGGGCCGGTCAGCCGCGGTAGACGTCCAGACGGCCGCACATGCCGAACTTTCCGTACGCGGAGGGCTGTTCGGCGTGCACACAGGCGTCGGCGAGGTATCCGCTGTCGCCGCGCGCCAGAGCGTCGAGCTGTCCGCCTGTCACCTCGGACGCGGCAGCGGCCCCCTTTCAGGTGAGGTGGAGATGGGGCGTCCCGCCGCGCAGGCCGTCCGCGGTGGGCCGGTCGTAGACCCGCAGGTGGGAGACGGCGACGGCGCCGGGCAGCCCTTCGAAGGTCGGCACAGCTGCTCCCCGGTCCCTCTGCGATGGCTTTCGGCAAGCGCTTTCCATACGTGCTGCACCGTACCTTCGCCGACCGTGGAAGCAACAGGGCCCGGGTGTCCGGAGCCGCCCTGCGGGGCGCTGTCAGTGGTGGGGTGCAGACTGGCCCGTATCCGGCACAACGGCGTTTCGGGAGGTTCGGCCATGACCGACGTACTGCTCACCGTGGGCACCCGCAAGGGACTTTTCATCGGCCGCAGGCGTGGTGGCGCGTGGGAGTTCGACGGCCCGCATTTCAATGCCCAGGCGATCTATTCGCTCGCCATCGACACCCGCAGGCAGGTCCCCCGACTGCTGGTCGGCGGGGACAGCGCGCACTGGGGCCCTTCGGTCTTCCGCTCCGACGACCTGGGCGGCACCTGGGTCGAACCACAGCAACCGGCGGTGAAGTTCCCGCAGTTCACCGAGGCATCCCTGGAGCGGGTCTGGCAGCTGCACCCGGCGGGCCCCGAGGCGCCCGATGTCGTGTACGCGGGGACGGAGCCGGCAGCGCTGTTCCGTTCTCAGGACGGCGGGGTGTCCTTCGAGCTGGTCCGCCCGCTGTGGGAGCATCCGACCCGTTCGAAGTGGGTGCCGGGCGGGGGCGGTGAGGGTCTGCACACCATCCTCACGGACCCGAGAGATGCCCGGGCCGTGACGGTCGCGGTTTCCACGGCCGGGGTGTTCCGTACCAAGGACGGCGGTGCGAGCTGGGCTCCGTCGAACAAGGGAGTGTCGGCGGTCTTCCTCCCCGAGCCGAATCCGGAGTTCGGTCAGTGCGTCCACAAGGTGGCCCGGGACGCGGTCGACCCCGACCGGCTCTACCTCCAGAACCACTGGGGAGTGTTCCGCAGCGACGACTCCGGGGACAACTGGACGGACATCGGCCGGGGCCTGCCCTCCGATTTCGGTTTCGCCGCAGCCGCGCACCCGCACCGCGCGGACACGGCGTACATCTTCCCGATCAACGCCGATGCCGACCGCGTGCCGGCCGAGCACCGCTGCCGGGTCTTCCGTACCGGCGACGCGGGCAGCACCTGGGAGCCGCTGTCGGCAGGCCTGCCCCGGGAGACGCATTACGGCACGGTGCTGCGCGACGCGCTCTGTACGGACGACGCCGACCCTGCGGGCGTCTACTTCGGCAATCGCAACGGCGAGGTGTACGCGAGCGCGGACGACGGGGACAGCTGGCAGCAGCTCGCCTCGCATCTGCCGGATGTCCTCTGCGTCCGGGCGGCGGTCATCGGCCTGTGAGCACCGACGGAGAGCACCGGCGGTTGATCCATGAGGCGGGCCCGGCCGGGCAGTCGAGAGCGGGACCTGCCGGCCGCGGCCATACCTGAGTACGGCTCCGGATCTCCCCGCCACTCCCCCGCACCGCCCGGGGTGGGTGACGGGGCATCGGCTCCGGGCGGTTGGCACGAGATCAACAGGCCGGTCATCGGCCCGACTCGCCCCCGGACCAAACCGTTCCGCGCAATGCGCGGCATGAGGCCGGTGCCACTCCCGGAACGGCGCAATGTTCGCCACGGTCCGGCGGAATGCCCAGGCGGGTTGCCCTGTCTACGGCAGCTGCCAGTCCACCGGCTGGGCCCCCTGGCTGAGCAGGAGTTCATTGGTGCGGCTGAACGGTCGCGAGCCGAAGAAGCCTCGGTCCGCCGACATGGGCGAGGGGTGCGCGGATTCGATCGCCGGGAAGCCGTCGAGGAACGGCCGCAGATTACGGGCGTCGCGCCCCCACAGCACGGACACCAGGGGCTTGCCACGCGCGGCCAGAGCCCTGATGGCCTGCTCGGTCACTTCCTCCCAGCCATTGCCACGGTGCGCGCCCGGTTTACGGGGCGCCGTGGTGAGCGCCCTGTTCAGCAGCAGCACACCCTGGCGCGTCCAGGGCGTCAGATCGCCGTTGGACGGCCGCGGCAGCCCCAGGTCCGTGTGCAGTTCCCGGAAGATGTTCTCCAGACTGCCGGGCAGCTGACGCACCTCGGGGGTCACGGAGAAGCTCAGCCCCATGGCCATCCCGGGTGTCGGGTAGGGGTCCTGACCGACGATCAGGACACGTACCTCGTCAAAGGGTTGCTGGAATGCGCGCAGAACGTTCGCGCCGGCCGGCAGATAGGTGCGGCCGGCTGCGACCTCCGCACGCAGGAAATCGCCCATCGCGGCGATGCGTCCGGCCACAGGGGCCAGCGCCTCGGCCCATCCGGGCTCGACTACTTCATTCAACGGTCGTGGTGCCACAAAGCATCACTCTACCGGCGTACACGACCCGCTCCCCGCCGCTGTGTCGGCCTCCGCAGCCGATCTCCTGCACCCCGAAGTCCCGCTTACGGAGCTCGGGATAGGCTGCCGCCGTCATTCCTCTTCTTATTCTTACCTCTTCCTACTGGAGCCGGTCCATGAGGTCACGCAGGCGTTCGCCGGAAAGCGGCGGTGCTCGCTGCGTCCAGTGGAGGCTGTCGTGACGGCGGAGACAGAGACGGGGACGGAGACTGAGACGGACACAACGGCCGACGCGACGGATACGCCGGGGCCGTTCGTGCTCGGAGTGGACTCGGGCGGTTCCGGGCTGCGGGTGGCACTGGGCACCGTCGGCACGTCCGCCCCAGTGGGTACGACGGTCTGTGCCGAGCCGGTACGCACCGGACCTGCGGGGATCGATGCGGGCCATCTGCTGGAGCAACTGCTGCCCGCCGCCCGCCGACTGCTGGAGCGGCACGGCAGCGGTGACGGCTCCGGGATCGCCGCCGTGGCGATCGGCGCCGCCGGTATGGCGACGCTCGGCGGGCAGCTGCGCGCCGAGCTGCCTTCGGCCCTGGGGCGCGCGCTCGGGGTGCGCCGGCTGGCTCTCGCCGCCGATGCGGTGACCGCGTACGCGGGTGCGGTCGGTCAGCGCCCGGGGGCGGTCGTCGCGGGTGGCACGGGCATGATCGCGCTGGGTACGGATCTGACGAGCTGGCGCCGGGCCGACGGCTGGGGTCATCTGCTGGGTGACAGCGGCGGCGGCGCCTGGATCGGGCGGGCCGGGCTCGATGCGGCCATGCGCGCCCATGACGGACGGCGCGGTGGGTCCGCCACGCTGCTGGCCAGGCTGGAGGCGGTGTTCGGGCCGGCGCCGGAGCTGCCGGGACTGCTCTATCCGCGTACCGACCGGCCTGCCGTACTGGCCTCGTTCGCGCCCGAGGTCGCCGCGTGCGCCGGGCATGATCCGGTCGCCGCGGGCATTCTGCGCGAGGCCGCCGGACATATCGCGGAGGCGGCCGCGGCGGTGTGCCCGAAGGCCGGGGCCGACGACGAACCGTGCGAAGTGGCCCTGACGGGCGGCCTGTTCCGGATGGGCGATCCGCTGCTCGTACCGCTGCGGGAGGAGCTGTCCCGGCAGCTCCCGCAGGCACGGACGGTCCCCGGTTCGGGTGATCCGTTGACCGGTGCGCTGTCCATCGCTCAGGCGTTGGCCGCCGGGGATCTGCGACTGCCCCGCCATCCGACGCTGCTCTGCGTACCTGGTCACGGGCCTGGGCAGGAGCCCGGATAGGTGCCGACAGAGCAGGACAGTCAGCCAGTAAGCCTCTCATCGGATAAATGCGGACAGATAACGCCCGACTGGGCCCTCCCCGAACAGAGGGGCACCCAAAACCAGTAGCATGCGGCGCCATGAGCACCCCCACTGGGCCCGCTTCCGGCCTGCCTGTACGAATGCCGCGACCTCGCCAGTCCGGACGGCACCGCCGCCCGGAGCCCGTGGTCGCACCTGAGGGCGCTGCCGCGCTCGTTCTCGCCGTTCCCGGTACCCCCTCTTCGGCCACGCGCAGCCTGGCCGAAGAGGTGATCAGCATCGCCCGTTCCGAGCTGCCCGGCCTCAACGCCCGGATCGGCTACCTCGACGGCGACGATGCCGAGTACCCGAACCTCTCGTCCGTACTCACCCACAGCGCCGCCGAGCGCATCGCGCGCTTCGAGCAGGCGCAGGCCGCGGGCCGCGAGGTCGCCGAGCCCGAGGGTCCGTCCGCCGTCGTGGTGCCGCTGCTCGCGGGGCCGGACAGCGCTCTGATCCGACGGATACGGCAGGCCGTGATGGACAGCGGTACGCAGGTCGAGCTGACCGATGTGCTCGGCCCGCACCCGCTGCTCGCCGAGGCGCTGCACGTACGCCTCTCCGAGGCCGGTCTGGCCCGCGCCGACCGTGCCAGGCTTTTCACGGTGGCCACGGCCGCCGACGGCATCGTGCTGGCCACGGTGGGTGGCGAGGAGGCCGTGCAGGCCGCCGGGATCACCGGCATGCTGCTGGCAGCCCGGCTCGCGGTACCGGTGATGGCCGCCGCGCTCGACGTGGAGGGTTCCGTCGCGTCGATCGCCGAGCAGCTCACGGGCTCCGGCTCGGTGCAGCTCGCGCTGGCTCCGTACCTCGTCGGCCCCGAGGTGGCCGAGGGGCTGCTGGATGCCGCGGCGAAGGAGGCGGGCTGCGCGACGGCCGAGCCGCTCGGCGCGTATCCGGCGATCGGCAAGCTCGTGCTGTCGATGTACACGACGGCGCTCGGTATCGCGCCGGCCGCGCCGCAGGGTGCTCAGGCGCACTGACCCGGTGCCGGGCACACCCGGCAGCCGTCCGTCATCGATCGCCGGGCGGGCCTGATCTTTCCGGCCCGCCCGGCGATCGCGCTGTCCGTGGTGTGGTGTGCCGTCAGGCGAAGATCACACAGGATGCGGCAGGGGCCTCCAGCGAGCCCGTGCGGCGCGGGATGCCGGTCGCCGGGTCGACGGCGAACCAGCTGACGTTCCCGGACCGCTCATTGGCCGCGTACAGCCATCGGCCGGTGGGGTCGAGCGCGAGATCGCGCGGCCAGTGCCCGCCGCAGTCCACGGTCGTGACCAGGGCCGTCTTCTCGCCCGTTGCGTCGAGCGCGAGAACGGAGATGCTGTCGTGCCCCCGGTTGGCGGTCCAGAGAAACCGCCCGTCGTGCGAGACGACCACCTCGGACGGGTAGGTCGCGGTGTCCCCGTCACCCGCCGATCCCTCGGGCAGCACGGACGTCTCAGCGACCGGTTCCAGGACTCCCGTGGCGGCGTCCCACCTGCATGCGGTGACGGTCGGTTCGAGTTCGTTCAGGACGTAGGCGTGGCTGCCCCCGGGGTGGAAGGCCAGATGGCGCGGGCCCGTGCCCGGCCGCAGGGCCGTCTCACCGTGCAGCCGCAATGCCCCGATGGTCGCATCGAGCGCGCAGATCCGAACGGAGTCGGTCCCGAGGTCCACGCTGAGCACCCACTTCCCCGACGGGTCCGGCAGCACCTGATGGGCGTGCGGGCCCCGCTGACGGTCGGCGTCCGGGCCGCCGCCCTCGTGCCGGAGCACGGCGGTGACGGCGCCGAGGGAACCGTCCGCCCGCACGGACAGGGCGGTGACGCTGCCGGAGCCGTAGTTGGCGGTGAGCAGATGACCGCCGGCGAGCGCGAGATGGGTCGGACCGTTGCCTTCCACCGGTCGGATCTCGCCGATCGGCTGCGGCACATCGCCGGTGATGTCGAGTGCGGCGGCCGCACCGTGCTCGGTCTCGCTGACTGTGTAGAGCGCCCTGCCGCCCGGCCCCGGCCCGTGGCCCAGAACGAGATACGAGGGATCGGGGACGGCGTCCGTCGAGCCGAGGACGGTCAGCGCCCCGGTCTCCTGATCCACGGCGGCGGCGGTGATTCCCCGCCCGCCCGCCGAGGTGAACGACCCGATGAATGCCCGTCCTGCGCCGTTGTCGCTGCCCACCGTGCTGCTCGTCACCGCACTGCCTCTCTCCGCCGACTGACCACGCCCGTTCCTACCGTCGTGATCTTCCGGGGCGACGGTAGCAGTCGGCCCTTGAGGTCTAGACCAAGGCCTCGGTTGTCGGCAGGGCTCTGCGGCGACGCTTTACACACCGATCAGCGGCGCGCGCGGATCGCTGTGCAGCGGTGCGGCGAGTTCGGCGAGTGCCCGCTCCAGACCGTGCAGGTGGGCGAGCGCCGGTTCTGCGACGGCCGGGTGCGCCGGGATGCTCGGTACGCCCGCCCTGTGCGGCAGATGCGGGGCTGTCAGCGCTTCCACGGAGGCTTCGACGCGCCAGCAGGCGGCAGCGAGGCGGGCGTCGTGGGACGCTTCCGGGTCCGCGGCGACGGAGGCCAGTCCGCGCACCTCCCGTGCGCAGGTGTCCAGCAGAGCGAGCACCTGACCTGCACGGGCCTTGCGGGCGCGCAGTGGGCTCAGCGGATGAACCAGCGGGGCCAGGGACAGCCGCACCCGCCCGAGGAGCGCCTCCAGCTCGGAGATCCGTGGCGCCGGGTCGGCGGTCGTCGAACCGGAGAGTCGCGCCGCGGCTTCCGCCGTACAGGCGTGCACGCAGCGCAGGGCCCGCTGGATCCATGCGTCGGTCGTGGCGTGTGTGGTGACCGGCAGCACGAGGAGCACCGCGAGCATCGCACCGAGCACTCCGGCGCCGGTCTCGGTGAGCCGCAGCATGAGCAGGGCCGGGTCGAGCACGCCGAGGAGCCCGTAGAGCGTCCCGGCCATCACCGTCACGGAGAACACCATCCAGGTGTACGAGACCGCAGCGGTGTAGAAGATCCCGAAGACACCGATCGCGACGACGACCGCGCTGGGCGCGGCAGCACCGTGCAGCGGAACGACGACGGCCAGGCCGATGGGGATGCCGACCAGTGTTCCCAGGACCCTGCGGAAGCCGCGTACCAGCGTCTCACCGCGCGAGGCGGTGTTCACGAAGACCCACCAGGTGGCACCCACGGCCCAGTACCAGCGCTGCTCGGAGAGGAGCAGCCCCGCCGTGAGCGCCAGGGCCCCGCCGACGGTCGCCTGAATCGCCTGGCGCGTGGTCGCGCGGGCCAGCCCCTTGGCGGTCACCGGAGTGGGTACGACGGTTGCGGTCAGCCGCCGCTCGTAGCACCACAGCCCGAAGCGGACGGTCGACGAGGCGAGCAGGGAGAGGGCGACGGCGGAGTACAGCTCGGGCAATTGCCCCGGCAGGGTGTGGAGGAACTGCGTGGTGAAGAAGGCCATGAACGCGAACACGCCCAGTGAGTGGCCGCGCGGCCCCCATCGCCGGGCGTACACGCCCAGGCCCATGACCACGAGAAAGGCCGCGTCCCGTGCCAGCGGATAGTCGTGCAGCCCTGCGGCGAGGGCGAGCACCGGGAACCCGACGGCAGGCAGCAGGGCGGTGGTGATCGCCTGGTCGCGCACCGTGGCGTCCAGCACCGTGAACAGGGCCAGCAGCGCGGCAAGCCCGCCGGTGACGGCCGCGACGAGCGAGTGGCCGGCCAGGCCGCACACCACGACGGCCAGCCCGATGCCGAGGACGGCCCGGACACTACTGCGCAGCCGCAGTCGGCCCGGGTCCGGGGAAACGAACATCCTCTTCAGCACGGCATGCTCCCGCTTCTGCACACCGGCCCTGCACACCGGCATGAAAAAGGCGCCGCGGGGATCCGCAGCGCCATCGACGGGTACATCACAACATCTCTGCGGCCCGTGGCTCAACCGAGGGGGCAATCATTGGGCCATTGGCCCAGTCATTGTCCGTTGATGTGCACCACGGGTAGGCCATCGGACCGAAACGGTGCCGAACCCCGCCCGCGGCGCGGTGCGCTCGCGCATGCCGGGCAGGCCATGGCCTGCACCCGTCCGGGGCGGGGCCGCCCGCTCCGGCGCGGTGTCGGTGACCCGGACCGTGACCCCGGAGGGAAGTGGCCGATCTCCACCGCCACCTCCGCACCCGGTGCGTGGCGCATCGCGTCGCTGAGAGCCTCCTGCACGATGCGGCGCAGCGCCCGCACGGTGCGGCGCGGTGACCGCAGGACCTCCGCCGACCGCTTCACCATCTCGTCCCGCTCCACACCCGCGTCTCAAGCACGACGCGCCGCCGCCGACCTCGCGGGACGCCCCTTGCGGACGACCATGCTCTTCTTTCGCGGCCGCCCCTGCTCGTAACCACGGAACGCCAGCCAGCAGATCAGCAGCGCCATGGCGAACACGGGCAGCCAGGCCAGCCGGGCGAGTACCCAGCCGGGGGCGTCGGGGACGGTGTGCAGGCCCGGCAAGGTCCCGCCCACCAGCAGGCCGGTCGCGGTGACCGCGATCATCGCGGTCTGGTGCCACAGGAAAATCGTCATCGCGCAGAGGTTCACCGTCGCAACCACCGCCCAGACGGCCGGGCGTTGCAGCATCCGGCGCAGCGGGCCGAGCAGTAGCAGCGCCGCTCCGCACTGGGCGAGGCCGAAGGTGACCACGGCGAGGGTCGGCGGGTCGAGGTTGGAGATCTCCAGGCCGGGCACCCCGACCATGGCTGCCGGGTAGCCGGCCCCGAGGACGAGTCCGGCGGTGGCGGCGGTCCCGCCGAGCAGCAGCGTCCAGCCGGTCCTGCGGCTGTGCAGGTCGCCCCGCGCCCAGGCCGCACCCAGGCAGTACGGAACCAGCCAGCCGGCCACCACATTGACCGAGGCGAACTCGCCGGGCACCTCCAGACCGAACCGGTAGAGGTCGATGATCAGCACGACGGCGAACGGCCACAGCGGATGCAGCTTCGCCACCAGCGGGGTCGCCGCCGTCAGCGCCGCGAAGACCACCAGGAACCAGAGCGGGGACCACACGAGCTTGCACAGCGCGCGCACGGTGTCCTGGTCCGTCCCGGAGGCGAGCATCGTGCACGCCGCCACGGTCCATACGACCGGCACGACGGCCACCGGCCGCAGCAGCCGGGTCATTCGCGTGCGGAGCCACCGGCCGTAGTTCTCGCCACGGGCGCGGGCGCAGGCGTAACTCTTCGCGCCGACCTGCCCGCCGACCAGGAAGAAGACGGCAAGGGTCTGGAACACCCAGGAGACCGGGGTGAATTGGGGCATGTACTGGAGCGGGCTTGAGCCGTGCATGGTGCCGCTGTCGACGACAAGTGCGGTCACCAGCCAGTGGCCGAGAACCACGCCGAGGATGGCGATGGCGCGCAGGGCGTCGATCGCACGGTCACGGTCGGCAGGGGTGGCGGAGTCGATCTGCCGGACGAAGTCACGCATGGCGCTCTCCCGAGGGCTCTGCGGACATGGCCGTTCCGGCCACGATCCGGGCGATGTTCTTCAGCGGTACGGAACCGGGCTTGAGATAGTCGCTGTGGCCGCCGTCGCCCGCCGCGAAGATCTCGGCGCCGAACTCGGGCGAGACCGGGTCCGTTCCGAACCCGATGTCCACAAAGGGCAGTTGGAGCTTCATGTGGGGCACGTCGGCGATCCAGTCGTCGCTGCCGCGGCCCGCCCAGACGGTGGCCGGGGTGTGCAGGGCCGCGGCGTTCGCGCAGCCGGTGCCGGGGCTTCCGTACAGGACGATGTCCGCGACCCGCAGTCCGTGCGCGGCGCGGGCGCAGACGACGGAGCCGTAGGAGTGGCAGACGAGGGAGGTCCGGGCCGTGGGCCTCAGCCTTTGCAACTCCCCCATGAAGTCGCGCAGTTCGGGGGCCGCCTCGTCGGCCCGCCCCGAGGTCACCGAGGTAGGGCTCACGGTCGTCGGCGTTTCGTATCCGAGCCAGGCGACGACGGCCGACCGCTCGCCCAGCTCGCCGTGGAGTGCGAGCGCGCCGCTCCGCAGACGCCAGTAGTGGTCGACGCCGATGCCCGCGCCGGGGACCAGCACGGCGATCCGTCCGGCGTGGGACAGGTCGCCGAAGACCTCGACGCTGCGGCCCCCGTCACGGCCGTCGAAGGAGAGGAAGTGGCGTGCGGGACCGGCCATGGCGTGCAGCGCGGCAGCCCGCTTGCGGTCGCCGTGGCCGGCGGCGGCCCGCTCGGCCGCCCCGATGTCGGCACGGGTCGCGGCGTACCGCTCGGCGAGGGCCTCGGGTGCGGCGGTACGTAATGGGCCCTGGACGGCCGGAGCCGGAGCCGGTACGGCCGCGGGGCCGGCCGCTCCCGCGATCGGCACGGCCACCGAGGCGGCCACCAGCGCGGCGAGCAGGCCGCGACGCAGGCGACTGCTGCGCGAATGGGACGACATGACGGGTTGTTCCTTCCGTACCGGACGGCTGCACTGCTTCGGGTACAGAAGCTAGGGAGAGGGCTTTGTAGTCCGCGTCCCACCGGGGTGTGAACCTTTTTTGTAGCTCTGCAGGACTACGGGTATGAGATGCGAGTCGGGGTCGCGCCGGACCGGTCCGGCGGGGCCGCTGCCGGGCCATTGGTACAGTCGCAGCCCGGATCGGCCTACCAGGAAGAGACCAACGGACCATGGCGGTGGACGCCCTCGACACCCGCATCCTGCGGTTGCTCATCGAGCAGCCGCGTACCAGCGTCCGCGAGTACGCACGCATCCTCTCCGTCGCCCGGGGCACCCTCCAGGCCCGTATCGACCGGCTGGAGCGGGACGGTGTGATCACCGGTACGGGACCGGTCCTGTCCCCCGCCGCGCTGGGCCACCCGGTGCTGGCCTTCGTTCATCTGGAGGTCACCCAGGGGCATCTGGACGAGGTCGGTGAGGCACTCGCCTCGGTGCCGGAGATCGTCGAGGCCTTCTCGACCACGGGCGGCGGCGATCTGCTGGCCCGGGTCGTGGCACGCGACAACGGGCATCTGGAGGATGTGATCCAGCGGCTGATCCAACTGCCCGGTGTGGTCAGGACGCGTACCGAGGTGGCGCTGCGCGAGCGGGTGCCGCACCGGCTGCTGCCGCTGGTCGAATCGGTGGGCCGCACAGCCGCATCCAGCCCGAAATGATCACCGTCTTGACATGCTGGATGCCATGAGCTCCCGGCGCATCCCCGTCCCCACCCTCATCTTCGATCTCGACGCCACGCTGGTGGACAGCGAGCCGAACTATTACGAGGCGGCGCGCCGCCTTCTGGAGCGGTACGGCGCGCCCGGTTTCACCTGGGAGCACCACACCCGCTTCATCGGGATCGGTGTCCGAGAGACGCTGGCGGCCCTGCGTGCCGAGTACGGGATCGAGGCGCCCGTAGACGAACTGGTGGCGGATCAGGATGCCCTGTATCTGGAGCTGGCGCGGTCGTCGACCGAGGTCTTCCCCGAGATGCGGAAGTTCGTGGAGCGGCTGCGCCAGGAGGGCGTCGGGATGGCGGTGGCGTCGGGTTCGTCCCGGGCGGCGATCGAGGCGGTGCTCTCGGGCACGGGACTCGACGCGTATCTGACCACGTATGTCTCCGGCGACGAGGTGACGCACGGCAAGCCGGAACCGGATGTGTTCCTGGAGGCCGCCCGCCGCCTCGGCGCGGCGCCCGCCGGCTGTGTGGTCGTGGAGGACGCGGCGGCCGGAGCGGCCGCAGCGCATGCGGCGGGCATGCGCTGCATCGCGATTCCCTATGTGGCCGCGACGGCCTGCGATCCGGCCTTCACGGCGGCCGGTCTGCTCTTCGCGGGCGGGCAGAGCGAGTTCACGGCGCAGGCCGCGTACGACTGGCTGTTCCCGGGGGCAGGGCGCCGGCCCGCGCCCGTTCGGCGAGTTCCGTCTTCCTGACTATGGCTCCGACTCCGAGCGGGTCGCCGAACTGTACGAGCACGGCGAGGCGGTCGACGCGGCGGCGGCGCTGGAGATCGTCGCGGTGATCGACCCGGCGGACTCCCGGGCCTGGATCCTTAACGGCGCTCGGCGGCCGGTCCCCCGAGGACGTCTCCGCCCCGGCCCTCTCGCCCGGCAGGCGCCGCCCGTTCGTCGACACCTGGTGAGGAATCCGCGGCGCTGCGGCCCGGCGGAGCCCCTGCGGACAGCGAGCGGCTGCTCGGCGTGCCGTCGAGGTCCGGCGGCCCGATATCCTGATCATGCCGCGCGCCCCCACCCCGCCCCGATCCCGGTCGGGTCGCCGCCGTGGCAGTCGAAGCGGCCCACAATTCGAGATAGGTGCACAGGTGCTGGTAGCTGGTCGGTACCGCTTGTCGTCCCCCATCGGCCGCGGCGGCATGGGTGAGGTGTGGCGCGCCGCCGACGAAGTGCTCGGCCGAGCGGTGGCCGTGAAGCTGCTGCTGGGCGACCACGCGGACGAGTCGGCCACCGCCCGGTTCCGTCTGGAGGCGCAGACCGCGGCCCGCCTGAGTCACCCTCATCTGGTGGCCGTGTTCGACTTCGGGGCCTGGGAGGACCGCTTCTACCTCGTGATGGAGCTCGTCGAGGGCAGAAGCCTGGGCGATCTGCTCGCGGCCGAGGAGCGGCTCGGCGCCGAGCAGGTCGCCCGGATCGCCGGCCAGGCGGCCGCGGGGCTCGCCGCCGCCCATCGGCAGGGCATCGTGCACCGTGACATCAAGCCCGGAAACCTGATGCTGGACGCCGAAGGGGCCGTCAAGATCGGCGACTTCGGCATCGCCCAGTTCGTCGACGACCCTTCCGCCGCGCTGACCACCACGGGGCAGATCGTCGGCACCAGTCTCTACCTCGCCCCGGAGCGCGCCCTGGGCCGTACGGCCGGTGCGGCGTCCGACATGTACTCCCTCGGCTGTGTGATCTACCAACTTCTGCTGGGCGAGCCACCGTTCCGCTCCGACACCGCGACCGCCACGCTCTATCAGCATGTCGACACGGCCCCCGTGCCGCTCAGACAGCGGGGCGTCGACCTGTCCCCCGCCTTCGACTCCTATCTGCTGGGGCTGCTCGCGAAGCAGCCCGAGGACCGGCCCGGCGCCCAGCAGGTCGCCGACTGGTTCCAGAGCGATGCGTGGCGGGGACGGCCGGAGCCCATGCCCATGTACGCCCGCACGCCCCCTCAGGCAGCACCGAGTGCTCCTTACGCCCCGGCGCCCGCTCCCGCGTTCGCCCCCGCCCCGGCACCTTCCTCCACTCAGGAGGCCGGAGGCGTGACGACGTATCGCCTGCCGCAGGCCGGCAGCCGCAGACGGCGTCCGGCCGACCGGTCCGCGCCTGTCCGGCGGCGCACCGGCGCCCGCGAGGCGATCAGGCGCCGGCCCAGGGTGGCCAGCGCCATTGCCGGTACGGTCGCCTTCCTCGCGGCCGTGTACCTGGGGATGAGCCTGTTCTCCCCGGATTCCGGCTCGGCCGACACCCCGGGCCCCGGCCCCACCGCATCCACCGGACCCGAATCACCGGCCCCCGACCAGCCGGCACAGGACAGCGAGGACGACGGGGACGACGGAGAGGAGTGAGCCGCTCTCCGCTGCCGACCCCGACCCGATGACCGTACCGTCCCGACCGCGGCACTGCCCGTCAAGCAGCCGTAAGGACCGGCGGCTGCGGCATCAGTGGTTCGTCAACGGACGCCGACGGGCCGGCCGGCTTCCATAACGTCTCTGCCATGGGACGACGTGACATCCGAGCCGTGCCCGGCCCGCGCTCCGGCCGAGCACACCCTGGGCCCGATACGACCGCCTACGACCACGGCTGGGCCGGGGACCTGCGGTTCGCGGTCCGCTGCGCCGTGACTCTCCTCGGGCTGCTCCTGGCCGTCGATGCGACGGCCGGTCACCTCACCTGGCTGCGTGCACTGTTGTGGACCGGCCTGGCCGCCCTGCTGTTCGTGGTCCTGGTACCGCCACGGGTCCACGCGGGTGCCGGGTGGCTGTCCTGCCGGGGCCTGGTGCGCGAACGGATCGTGCGCACCGACCGGCTGGTGTCGGTGCGCTGGTCGGACGGAGTCTCCCAGCGCCTGGTGCTCCGTGACGCGGACGGCGGCCGGGTCGAGGTCGACCCCCAGGTGTTCCTCGCCAATCCGGCGCTGTGGCACCGGCTGGACGACGACGCCCGCGGCTGTGTGAAACGCGGGACGCTGCGGTGCGGGGTGACGGCGCTACGGCAGCTGGCCGACCGGATCGACCGTCGGACCGCGCGTACCGTGTTCACGATCTCCGGCCTGGAGTAACCGCCCCGCACGCCCGGGTTGTTGTGCGATCCCACCACCGGGGCTTGACCAAACTTGCCAAGTCCTACGGCAGCCTTCGCAGTTCATTGACGAGGCCATGGCGACATGTGAGTGTTCGGTCGCTCGATCAGGGACGACGGCGACACGGGCGACGGGGCCGGCCCTCGACGGCCGGAGCAAGTGCGTCATCGTACGCCGCTGCCCGTGATCGAGGCCCCCCGACTCAAGGAGCCTCGATGAAACGCAGACCGATGACGGCCGGGACAACCCTGGCCGTCCTCGCCGGAATGCTGGTCGCCACCAGCGGCCAGTCAGCATCTGCCGAACCGTCTCCGCCCGCCCCGACCGCGCTCTCGGCCGCGGTGTCGGCAGCCGACCGGGCCGCCGCCAGTGGTCTCGACACCCTGGCGAAGGGGCCCGACGAACAATACGAGCGGCAAATGGTGACCCCTTGGATCAAGGGCATGTACTCCGTCGCGTACCAGCGCACCTACCGCGGCCTGCCGGTCGTCGGCGGGGACGCCGTCGTGGTGGCCGACTCCGAGGGCCGGGTACGCGGCACCCAGTCGGCGGTGTCCCGGCGGATCAACGTACCGACCACACCGACCGTTTCCGCCGAGGCGGCCGAGACCGCCTCCCGCAAGAAGCTCACCACCGTGAAGCGGGTGGAATCGCACCGCCTGGTCGTGCGCGCCACAGGCAGGACCTCCCGGCTGGCCTGGGAGACGGTGCTCACCGGGCGCAGCGCCAAGGCCCCCAGCCGGCTGCATGTCTTCGTCGACGCGGGCACCGGCAAGGTGCTCGACAGCTACGACGACGTCAAGGCGGGCACCGGCAACAGCCAGTGGAACGGTCCGTCGCCGCTGGCCATCGACACCACCGCGTCGGGCAGCAGCTACTCGCTGCGCGACCCGAACCGGCCCGGCCTGAGCTGCGCCGACTACAGCACGGGCAGTGTCTTCAGCAAGTCGAGCGACTCCTGGGGCACCGGCAACGCCTCCAGCAAGGAGACCGGCTGCGCCGACGTCATGTGGGCGGCGCAGCACGAGTGGAACATGCTGCGGGACTGGCTGGGCCGCAACGGACACAACGGCAACGGCGGCAGCTGGCCGGTCGAGGTCGGACTGAACGACGTCAACGCCTACTGGGACGGCTCCTCGGTCTCCATCGGCCACAACGACGCCAACCAGTGGATCGGCGCGATGGATGTGGTGGGCCATGAGTTCGGCCACGGCATCGACCAGTACACCCCCGGCGGCGCCGACAACGAGTCCGGTCTCGGCGAGGCCACCGGCGACATCATGGGCGCCCTGACCGAGGCGTACACCAATGAGCCCGCCCCGTACGACGACCCGGACTACACCATCGGCGAGAAGATCAACCTGGTCGGCAGCGGGCCGATCCGGATCATGTACAACCCGGGGCAGATCGGCGACCCGAACTGCTACAGCTCCTCCATACCCAACACCGAGGAGCACGCGGCGGCCGGTCCGCTGAACCACTGGTTCTATCTGCTGGCCGAGGGCTCGAACCCGGGCGGCGGCAAGCCGACCAGCCCGACGTGCAACAGCTCCTCGGTCACCGGTGTCGGCATCCAGAGCGCCGGCAAGGTCTTCTACGGCGGCATGCTGCTCAAGACGAGCGGAATGACCTACAAGCGCTACCGCACGACCACCCTCACCGCCGCCAAGAACCTCGACTCCGGTTGTGTGCTCTTCAACCGGACCAAGGCCGCCTGGGACGCCGTCAGCGTCCCCGCCCAGAGCGGCGACCCGACCTGTACGCCCAGCGGCAACAACGACTTCACGATGTCCCTGGACCCGGCGTCCGGCTCCGTGAAGCCGGGCGACTCGGCGACGGCCACGGTGCGTACATCGGTCAGCTCCGGGAGTGCGCAGACGGTGAACCTGACGGCGAGCGGCCTGCCGAGCGGTGTCACCACGAGCTTCAGCCCGTCGTCGGTGCAGTCCGGAGCGTCCTCGACGATGACCGTGTCCGCGACGTCGAACGCCGCGCCCGGCGCGTACACCTTCACGGTGAAGGGTGACGGCCCCCAGAGCCACACCGCGCAGTACACCCTGACCGTCGACAACGGCGGCAATCCGGGCGGCAACGCGCCCGACATCAGCGTCGCCAACGTACAGTCGCACCTTGCGCAGCTGAACACCATCGCTACGCAGAACGGTGGCAACCGCCGGGCCGGCAGCGCCGGATACACGGCGTCGGTCGCCTATGTGAAGGGCAAGCTGCAGGCGGCCGGTTACACCGTCAGCGAGCAGACCTGCACCAGTTGCACGTACCGCGGCAACAACCTGATCGCCGACTGGCCGGGCGGCCCGTCCGACCAGACCGTCATGTTCGGCGCCCACCTGGACGGCGTCGCGGCCGGCCCCGGTATCAATGACAACGGCTCGGGATCCGCCACCCTGCTGGAAAACGCGCTCGTGCTCGCGCAGCAGAACCCGGCGATGACCAAGCATGTCCGCTTCGCCTGGTGGAACGGCGAGGAGCAGGGGCTGCAGGGTTCCGAGTACTACGTCGGCCAGCTCACCGCCGCCCAGCGCAGCACCATCAAGGCGTACTACAACTTCGACATGGTCGCCTCGACCAACGCGGGCTACTTCATCAACAACGTCAACTCGGCCGCCTCGGCCCCGATGAAGGAGTACTGGGACTCGCTGAGCCTCGCGCCGGAGGAGAACGTCGAGGGCCAGGGACGGTCCGACGACTACTCCTTCCAGCAGGGCGGCATTCCCACCTCCGGATACGCCACGGGCGCCGGCGACACCAAGTCGTCGGCGCAGGCCGCCAAGTGGGGCGGTACGGCGGGCAGGTCCTACGACTCCTGCTACCACCAGTCCTGCGACACCACGAGCAACATCAACGCGACCGCGCTCGACCGCAGCGCCGACGGTGTCGCCTACACGGTGTGGAAGACTTCCGTCGGCACGACCGCGCCGGCCGATGACTTCTCCGTCGTGGTGAAGCCGGTCTCCGGCAATGTCCAGCCGGGCGGCTCGGTCACCGCGAGTGTGTCGACGGCGACCACCAGCGGCCCCGCGCAGTCCGTGAAACTGACGGCCTCAGGGGCGCCCAGCGGTGTCACGGTCGCGTTCGACCCGGCCTCCGTACAGTCGGGTTCCTCGTCGGCCATGACCGTCTCCGCCGGGGACCGGACCGCGCCGGGTACGTACACCATCACGGTGACCGGGACCGGTACGGCCACGCACGCCACCACGTACTCGCTCGTCGTCGGTGGCGGCGGCACCTGCCAGGCGCGGCAGGCCGTCGCCAACGGCGGCTTCGAGGAGGGCGTCGCGCCGTGGACCCAGACGGACGGTGTCGTCAGCAACCGGACGTCGGAGAAGCCCGCGCACAGCGGCGCGTACATGGCCTGGCTCGGCGGCTGGGGATCCACGCACTCCGACACCGCCTCGCAGTCGCTGACCATTCCGTCGGGCTGCTCGGCCTACCAGCTGTCGTTCTATCTGCGCACCGACACCGACGAGTCGGCGGGCGACCCGACCGCGTACGACACGTTCACCGTGAAGCTGGGCACCAAGACGCTTGCGACGTACTCCAACCTGGACGCCGCAGGCTCTTACGCCCAGAAGACCTTCGACGTCGGTGCCTTCGCCGGTCAGACGGTGACGCTCGGGTTCACCAGCAGTGAGGACGCCTATCTGCAGACCAGCTTCGTCGTGGACGACGTGACGCTGAACGCAAGCTGACCCGTCATCAAAATCCCACCGGGGCGGGGCGTGTACCTACACGCCCCGCCTTCGGCGCCTCAGTGGACGACGGCCGCCAGCCGGCGGGTGAAGTCGTCGGTCTCCGGCCCATTGCCGCGCCGGGCCGCCAACCTGCTGTGCAGACCGCGCAGTTCCTGGCCGAGCAGCGTCGACGCGGTCACCTCGGTGGTGTCCAGTACGGGTTCGGCGATGGCGATCGCCGCGTGCGGATCCTGGGCGCAGGCATGGGCGTCGGCCATCCGTACCAGGAACAGCATCCGTGTCGAGTGCATCCCCTCAGGGAGCAGACCCAGCGCGGTACGGGTCGCCGCGACCGCGCGCAGCGCCAGCCGGCGGTCCCCGGTCGCCGCTGCGAGATCCCGCAGGGCCCCGGCGGCGCCGGACTCCACCCTCAGACGCACGGAGGCGACGGACAGCCAGGGTGCCTCCGTCTCGTCCTGCTCGCCGACCCGGTCCATCTGTGACCAGGCACGGTCGATATGGCCCAGGGTCTGCCGCGCGTCGCCCCGCACCGCATGCCCGCGCGCCTCGTACAGATCACTCATGGCGCCCGCCCAGAACCGGCCCGCGGCCGCCTGCCGGATCGCGCCGCCGTAGGCGAGGGCTGAGGGTCCGTCGCCCTCCAGCCGCGCCAGGGTGCTCATGTCGCTGAGCGCGGCCACCTCCGTTGCGACATGACCGGCCAGGCCGGCCCAGACCAGCGACCGGTCGAGCCAGGCCATCGCTGTCGCGTTCCGGCCCCACAACAGCCGCAGACAGCCGGCCGACTGTGCGTACTCGGCCGCCAGGGGCGCGAGTTGGCGTTGGTACGGCGCCGCGGGGAGGGCCATCCAGCGGAGCATCGCGTGCAGGGTGCGCTCGACCACGACGGTCGCTCCCGGCCAGGCGCGCTCCTCGTCGGCCCGCTGACAGACGGCGAGCAGCGCCGTCAGGGCGTGCACGGTGTCGATGTCCAGCGGCGGGCACGAGACGGTGGCCGGGCCCAGGGCACAGAAGGCCGAATGCAGGGCGATGACGTCGGCGAGTACAGGTACGCTGCAGCCGTCGCGGCCGTGCACCGGACACACCAGCCCGTAGGTGGGCAGGGTGATGGGCAGGGCGGTGTCCGGCGGCAGCATCGAGAGCAGGGCGCCGCCTGCGGGCTCGCCGGGCAGGGGGACCGTCCGGGCGGTGGCCGCTGCGGGACGTACGCGCCCGCTCTCCGCGCCCGTGCCACCCGGCCCTTCGGCCTGCGCCGCCTCGCAGGCGTCGACGAGGTCGCCGCCGGCCGTCAGCAGATCGTCCAGCCTGCGCGCCAGCGGCAGCGGTGCCCTACGGGTGCCGTGCTCCAGCTTGCTGATGGCGGTGTGGTCGTAGCCGACGCGGGCGCCCACCTGCACCTGGGTGAGCCCGGCGCGCCTGCGCCACTGACGTAATCGGGTTCCGAAGGCTCTCCATGCCTCTGCGGTACGGACATCCGGCGAAGGGTCCACGCCCTCGGTCACCCGGAACCCCGCGGAGCCCCGCCGGATGTTCCACCCGTGCCACGCTCATGGCTCATAGCCGGGAGGATAGCGAGCACGCGTGTGCGGTGTAACACTCTTTTCCAGTCGGCCAGTTGAGCGGGTCCGGATACGCATGAAGGGGCGACGCACGGGGCATATGACCGGTGAACGACAGGAGGTGGTGGCAATGGGCCGCATCACGATCGTCCGACGTCCGCAGCTGCCGTCGCGGCCGCCGCCACTCGATCTGCGAACCCCGTCCGGCCGCCCGCTGCCGTACTGAGCACGCCCCGCCGCGACCGACGAGCCGCCCGCCCTGCCCTTGGGAACCCCTGGGCGACCATCTGCGTGATGATGGACAGGGAGCCGTCGCAGCGAACGGCAGAAGCCGGAAGCGTTGCGTCGGCCGACTCGGCAGGGGCGGCGGCCGTGCGCGCATCCCGGACGAAGAAGTCAGCCGCGGCATCTCTGGGCGTGACCTTCGCTCCGGGGCAGGTCTGGATCGTCTTCGACCCGAAGTGACGCGAGCGGCATCGTCATGACCGCCATGGGCTGCAGGAGTTGAGGAGCGCTGGCGGTCCTGTGCTACTTGGAGTCGTAGGCGCGGGGCCGCAGGCGGATTGAGCCGCCCTGGCCGAGGGCGGCCATCGGCTTTCCGTAAACATCCGCCATGGCCTCGCCGAGGGCCGCGTAGGCCGGTCCGTCGGTGGAGGGCGAGCCGGTCGCTTCGGGCTCGACCGGTCCGTGCGGAACGTCTAGGTCGCGTCGGGTGCGTGGGTGAACTCGCGGATGACCTGTGCGAGCCTCGTCGGCTGATCGAGAGGGATGAGGGTGTAGCTGTCCTCGATCTCGACCAGCCGCCCCTTCGGGAGGAGTTCGGCGAGGCGTCGGCCGTGCTCGGGTGGCATCACGCGGTCGTCGCCCGCCCAGACGACGAGGGCGGGGCGGTCGAAGTCGGGCAGGGATTCGGCGGCCCTGAGCATCAGACGGGTGTCCGCCCCTGCTGCCCGCAGTGTTCGTACGGCGTCGCGGCGGATCCCGGGCTGCTCCATGACCGGCTTCACCCACCGGGCGGTGGCCGAATCACCCCGCTTGGTCAGCCGGCCGAACGCGAACGGGAGCCGCCGGAGCGCCCGGATCCGCATCTGCTGCATGAACAGCCCGAACATCCCGGGCGAGAGCTTGCCGGTGAGCACGAGCGTCCGGCCCGTGAGCCCGGGCGGGAAGTTGTCGAACGCTTCGCACGAGGCGAGCACGATCCGTCCCACGCGCGCGGTGTCTTCACAGACAGTCAGCTGGACGAGCGCACCGCCGGTGTCGTTGCCGACGAGGGTGACGTCACGCAGATCGAGGCGGTGGAGGAACTCCGCGACCAGCCGGGCGGTGCCGGGCAGCGACAGGTCGGCATCGGCCCGCATCGCGTGACGGTGCGCGCCGAGGGGCAGCGTCGGTGCCACGCACCGGTGGTCGGCAGCCAGATCGGCGATCGGTCCGTCCCACAGCGAGGAGTCCATCATCAACCCGTGCAACAGCACGACCGTGGGGCCGTCGCCGCCGGTGTCCTCGTACTCGATCGTCCCGGCGGACAGCTCGATATCCCTCATGCCGGTCGTTCCGGCGAGGAGTCCGCGGCGCCGGTGGCGATTGCGGAGTGACCGGCCGGCGCAGGGTCGATCAGGTGCCGTCGCAGGAAGGCCAACTCGGCCTCGACGGCGTGCTCGTGGCCCTCCAGGAAGGGCTCGTAGTGCCCGCCGGGCATCCGTACGAGCTCCCCGCGGGGGGCTCGGCGTGCTGCGGCGGCGGCCGGTTCGGCAAGTGCCGACCGGTCCTGGTCGCACACGAGGACCAGTAACGGGCACCGCACCTCGGACGCATAGCGGCCGGGCCGGTAGGAGCCGATACGGAGTACGGAGCGGGCGGCGACCGCCTGTTGCCAGTCCGGGTACCTGTTGTCCGGGTTGAGCGCTCGGTCGCCGTCGATGCCGTCCGGCGTGGTGAGGAGCGCGACGATGCCCGGTTTCCCGGCGAGCGGCACCAGCAGGGGCTGCCTGCCGAACAGACCGCCGACGGCGTCGAGCAGGCCCATCGCGGTGAGGCGCAGCATCACCAGTGGTTTCTGATGGCGCATCGCATTGCGTGTGGCGGCCGGGCCGTCGGCATTCGGTGTCTGCGCGATCGCTGCCGCAAGGTGTGGATTGCGCGCCGCGACGCGGAAGACATGACCGCCCGACAGGGAGAAGCCCCAGATCGCGAGTCTGGCCGGGTCGACTCCCGGCAGGGTCGCGGCGAACGCGATCGCGGCCTGCCAGTCGGCAAGCTGCTCCCCGATGCGCACGACCTGGCGCGGCTGCCCGCCGCTCTCCCCGAGGTGCCGGTGGTCGAGGGCGAGGACGGTGAACCCCGCATCGTGAAATCGCCTGGCGAACGGGTCGGTGCCCGGCTCCTTGGTCACCCCGCCGCCACCGGCCATGATCACGCAGGCGCCGTTGGTTCCCGGATAGTGCCAGGCGGCACACTCCGTGTCGCCACTGACCCAGCGGACCTTCTCGCGCTCCGCAGACACGCTCATGCCGACCTCCGAGTGGATGGGATTCATCCAGGAGAAAAGTGAACCACGTGGTTCGCAACCTGTCCATGGAAGCCGGCGGACGTCGTGGGTGCGGCCGCACCGGAAACCCGCTAATCGCCGGCGGCCTCCTCATGGTCCAGCGCACGGGCCAGGGCCTCGAACCCCGCGGAGATCCCCGCCGTGTCACCGCTGGTCCGCGAATCCACCAGGAAGCCCCGCAGCGTCGCGAGGATCATCTCGGCGACCTCCAGCTTGCGCTGCCCGGACCAGCGCTCCGGGCAGACGGAGAGCAGCAGGGGCAGGTACTGCTGAGATGCCTCCCGGCCGAGTTGCGCATAGCGGCCGGGGTCGTACATCGCCAGGCCCATGGCCTGTTCGAGCACGCGCGCTTCCTCACCCGCGAGGATCGGCCACACCGCACGCACCCACTCCCCCAGCGACCGGCGCGCCGGTCCTCCGGTGGTGGCGGCGAACGCCTTCTCGATGCGCTTCTCGCGCAGCTGGAGGATCGCCTGGATGAGCAGGTCGTCGGCCCCGTCGAAGTGGTAGAGCAACACCTTGTGCGTGGTGCCCGCCGCCCGTGCGGCACGTCGGAGCGAGAAGTCCACGAGCCCGTTGGCGGCGAGGTCGTCGGTGACGAGGTCGAGCAGTTCCCGGCGTCTGGCCTCGCCGCGCGGCGACCCTGCCGATCGCCGGTAGCCCGCTCGTCCCGGTGAGCCGCCATCGGCGGAGGTGTTCACATCGGCAGCTTCCATGGTCGAACTTCCTCACACAGTGGTTGACGCCGCATCAGGCGGGTGCCGGACATCCGGGCCGGGTTCCGCACCGGCCCTCCTTGATCGATGATGATGCACAGGGCTGCCGTACTCGGTACGGCACCGGCTGTTCCAGGAACAGGAAGGGGTTCCCCCATGCGGGAAACGACGCCAGACCAGTCCCCGTCGGACGATCGGTCCGCCCACGGCTCGGACGAGGAAGCCCAGGTGATCGTGGTGGGGGCGGGGCCGGCGGGCTCTGCCGCGGCCTTCCACCTCGCCAGGGCGGGCGTCGATGTCCTGCTCCTGGAGAAGTCCCACTTCCCCCGGGAGAAGGTGTGCGGGGACGGTCTGACGCCACGAGCAGTGCACCAGCTCATCAGGATGGGCGTCGACATCAAGGCTCCGGGGTGGACGCGTTCACGCGGGATGCGATGGGTGGCCGGAGACCATCAGGTGCACATCGACTGGCCCGCGCTCGGGCGTTACCCGGACTTCGGGCTCTCGCGCAGCCGGCACGACTTCGACGACATCCTGGCCCGGCACGCCGTCGCCGCCGGGGCCCGGCTGCGCAGCGGCGTGAAGGTGACCCAGCCCCTGACCGACCGCGCCGGCCGTATCACCGGTGTCACCGCCACGACCTCGGCGAAGGAGCCATTGGCCTTCCACGCACCGATCGTCATCGCCGCCGACGGCGCCTCCGCGCGCCTCGCTCTCGCCATGGGCCTGCAGCGGGACACGAGCAGGCAGATCGCGACGGCCGCCCGCCGCTACTACCGAAGTCCGGAGCGTTCCCAGGAGGAGTACCTGGAGCTGTGGGCCGACCTCCGCTTCCCGGGGAGCGATCACTACCTGCCCGGATACGGCTGGATCTTCCCCATGGGCGACGGCCGCGTCAATGTCGGTCTCGGTGCGCTGCCTCACCGACGGCACGGAAAGGCGGACCTGCGCGCCACGTTGGACGAGTGGCTGGCACGTACCCCGCACGCCTGGGGACTGCGCGAGGAGAACGCGGAGGGCCCCGTGCGGAGCGCGGCCCTTCCGCTGGGCTTCAACCGTCATCCTCTCTACACCCGGGGGCTCCTCCTCGTCGGCGACTCCGGAGGCATGATCAGCCCCTGGAACGGGGAGGGCATCGGGCAGGCCATGGAAGCCGGTGAAGTCGCAGCCGAGACCGCCGCGCTCGCCCTCGCTCTTCCCCGGGGGCCCAGGAGGGAGCAGGTGCTGCGCGGCTACCCCGTCGAGATGAACCGCCGCTGGGGGCGCTACTACCGTCTCGGGAACACAGCCGCGGACCTCGTCTTCAGCCGTTCGGGTTTCCAGCCGGTCCTCAACCGTTACGTCATGGGGTCGCCGTTTGTGCTCAACACCCTGGCCCGGCTGCTGACCAATCTCACGGACAAACCCTCGCACGACCTGATCGACCATCTGCTCAACGGTGTTGTGCGTCTCGTCCCGGAACCGAAAGTGCGACGCAGGCGCTGAGCCTCCGAGGCCGGGCACGAACAGTGCACCGGGGGACGCCTGTTGGCGAGCCCCGGTGCGCTGTCTCGCGTACTACTCGTCGATCGCGGCTCCGTACGCCGCGTCCGGTGACGGCGCGCCGAGCGAGCCGCCGCCGTACGTCCACGAGCCGGTGGCCGTCACCCCGCCCGACCCGGCCGAGAGCACCCACACCACGCCGTCGCCGGTGTTCTCACCGGGGGCGGCGGCCAGCAGGCCGAAGCGGCCGTCCGTGTTCGGGTCGGTCAGCCTGACCTGGCCGCCCCACTGGTCGCCCTTCTCCGCGCTGCCCGGCACCTGCGCGGAGTTCTGGTCCCACGACTTGGCACCGGTGGCGGTCAGTCCCCCGGCCGTGCCGCGCAGCACCCACACCGCTCCCGCGTCCGCCACCGTGCCGATGTCCTCGCCGGACGCGCCGATCGCCACGTCCGCGTACCCGTCGCCATTGGTGTCCGCGACGGAGAGGTCCGTGCCCCAGCCGTCACCGCGCTCGGCCGTCCCCGGGACACCGGTCGTGTCCTGGGTCCACCACTGCGGCGGGCTGCCCGCACCGTCGACGCCGAGCGGCCCGTCGGGACTGCCGTAGTAGACGCCGACCAGACCGCCGGTCATCGACTCGCCCCCGTCGTCGGGGCTGTGCGGTTCGCCGGTGACGAGGTCGTCGTAGCCGTCGTTGTCGATGTCGCCGGACGCCGCGACCGGGCCGCCCCGCAGATCGCGCTCGTACACCAGGCCCTGCGTCTGCCCGGAGAAGAAGGACGACCAGCCGTGACCGGGCTCGTCGCCGACGGTGACGCCGGAGACGACGAGGTCGGCGAGACCGTTGTCGTCGTAGTCGCCGGTGGTCAGGGACTTCGGCTGGATCGGACGCTCCTGTGCCGTGGCGGCGAGGCGGTTGCGCGCGGTGCGCTCCAGCGGCGCGGACTTCGGCTGCGGGGCCGCGTCGTACGCGTACAGTTCCAGGTCGTCACGGCTGAGGACGGCCAGTTCGTCGCCCGGGGTGTCGGGGCTGAAGCGGGCCGCGGCGAGGGCGCTGCCGAACTTCTCGCCTGCCGCGGGCTCCGCGGCCTCCAGCCAGTCGCTGTTCGCACCGGCCAGCCCCCGCGACGACCCCCACAGAACGGTGATGCCGCCGGCGTCCGCGACCGTCCCGATGTCCTCGCCCGGAATGGCCACGATCGCGTCGTCGTAGCCGTCCGCGTCGAGGTCGCCGGTGGCCAGCGCCCTGCCGAAGGCGTCGCCCGTCTCGGCGGCGCCCGGCACCCCGGCGGTGGACTGGCTGACGACCGCGGTCCGGCGGGTGCCGATACCCGTCGACGCGCCGTACTGCACGGTCACGTACCCCGCGCCTTTCTTTCCGCTGACGGTTCCGCCCGGCGCGCCGATGAGCACGTCCTCGTAGCCGTCGCCGTTGAAATCGCTGTTGCGGTCACTTGCGTGCGTGCCGCCGGGAGTACCGGCGTACGCGGAGGGAGCGGCGATGCCGGCTCCCGCCATCAGGAGAAACGAGGCCGCGGCAACGGCGGCCGGACGGTACGTGCGCACGAGCGGCTCCTTGGTTCAAGGATGACCGGGCGGGTGCGGGGGCGATGACCGGAAAGGGCCCGTTCCTTCCTGGCGTCGTGTTTGACCGAGCATGAGGTGAAAGGGTTGTACCCAGGACGCGCCGTGGGCGGGGTTCCGCCCGCCCCTGAACACCCGGGGCAGCCCCCGGTGTGCCGGGGGCTGCGACGAGGAAGGGGGATCAGGCGATGTCGATGATGGTGCGCAGTGCCTCGCCGGTGTGCATCTGACGGATTGCCTGGTTGATGTCCGTGAGCGGGACATGGTGCGTGATCATCGACTCCAGGTCGATGCGGCCCGCGCGCCATAGCTCGATGGTCGTGGCGTACGTGCGACGGATGCCGTCGCTCCCGTAGAAGGAAGGCAGCACCTTCTTCTCGTTGAGGACCGGTTCCGCCATGCTCAGGTCGGTCATGCCGGTGCGCGAGCCCGCGCCGACCAGGCAGACCGTGCCGCCCGGAGGGGTCGCGTCGTACGCGGCTCCGTGCACTTCTACTTCGGCCTCGGGCAGTCGTGGAGGTTACGCAATCACATGGCCGCCTTCGAACCCGAATAGTCACGCGGCATCATGTAGGCATGATCACCATTCATCTGAAGTACGAGATCGACGCCGACAAGCTTGAGGACTTCGAGGAATACGGTCGCCGCTGGATCGGGCTCGTCAACCGTTTCGGCGGGACGCACCACGGCTACTTCCTGCCGAGTGAGGGCGACAGCGACATCGCCTACGCCCTCTTCTCCTTTCCCAGCCTCGCCACGTACGAGCAGTACCGCACGGACAGCATGTCCGACCCGGAGTGCCAGGAAGCGTTCGAACTGGCTCGAAGCACCCGCTGCATCAAGCGATATGAGCGCCGCTTCCTCCGGCCGCTCGATGGCTTGTCCTAGGCCAGGGGGAGATGCACGGTGGCAGGCGTGCAGGATTGCTTGTCCGCACCGCCCGGCAACGCACCGAAATTCAGCCGGCTCGTCAACGCGTTGATCACCTCCCGGCCCTGTGACCGGGCTTCGGCAGCTTCAACAGCGGTGCGAAGCCCAGCCGGTGGGTGAAACAGGTACTCAGCGTGCCGGGACGGGGGTGTCGATGGTGGACGCTGCCATGCCGACCTCTTCGAGTACCTCGCGGGTGTGCGTGCCGATCGCCGGGGCGGGGCGTGGTGTCGCCGCGGGGGTTCCCCGGTACCGGGGTGCGGGCGCGGGCTGGAGCAGACCGTTCTCGGTGTAGTACGTGCCCCGCGCGATGTTGTGCGGATGGCCGGCGGCCTCGGTCAGTCCGTACACCGGCGTGACGCAGGACTGTGTGCCCTCGAAGGCGGCGGTCCACTCCTCGCGGGTCCGGCCGGCGAAGATCCCGGCGAGCCGCTCCCCCCATCGCGGGCCAGGCGTCCCGGTCGTGCTGCTTCGCGAACAGCGGGTCGCCGCCGAGCCCGAGGACGTCGAGCAGCACTGCGTAGAACTGCGGCTCCACACTGCCGACGGCCATGTGACCGCCGTCGGAGGTGCGGTAAGTGCTCACCGTCATCGACCCGGTGACCGCCCGGATCTCGCGGACCGCTTCGCCGAGATCGGTACGGCGCTGCTGCTCTCGCAGGACGTGCCCACCTCTGCGTAGCCGCCTGCGGGCGGGCGAAGCGGGGGGCTACGACCGGCGGCGAGGCTTTCCGCGCTTGCCACCCTTGGCGCCGCCGGAACCGCTCCGCGGGCTCTTCCCCGCAGTCTTGCCGGCTGCGGGCTTGCGCCGTGCAGCACCCGTATCGGGGCGTTTGGCCTTCGGCTGCGCCTGGGCCTTGGGGCGACCTCGTGAACTGTTGACGGTCCGGCCCCGGACGATCCCGATGAAGTCCTCCACCAGGTCCGTCGTCTCGTCCTCCAGCCACGACAGCGCGACGCGCGACTCGGGGGCGTCCGACACCGGCCGGTACGTGAGGTCCTTGCGGTGGTGGAGGCGGGCGAGCGACTGCGGGACGACGAGGAGGCCCACTCCTGCCGCCACGAGCTCGATGGCGTCCGCCGTCGTGGCGGGACGCTCGATCGCGGGCCGTCCCGGCCGGTGCTCCCATTCGAGGGTGTCGTCGAGCGGATGCAGCACGATGTCGTCGGCGAGATCCTCGGCGGAGACCTCGTCGACCGCCGCGATGACGTGGTCCTTCGGGATCACGACGACCGTCGTCTCGGCGTAGAGGGGGATCGCGCTGAGGCCCGTACGGTCGATGGGCAACCGCACGAGACCCGCGTCGGCGCCGCCGCCCCGCAGCACGTCGGACGCCTCGGCGGCCGGCACCCCGATGAGGGTCAGCGGGACGTCGGGCAGCCGCTCGTTCCAGATCCGCACCCACTTGGTGGGCGTCACCCCCGGGACATACGCGAGCCGGAACGAAGGGGTTTCTTCCGAGCTTGTCACTCCGCCAGGTTACCGGCCCTGGTCAGAGGTAGCGCACATGCTCGATACCCTTGGCACCATGACGTCGCACAAGACCACCCAGACAATGAAGCCCGCAACCGCGGCAAAGAAGCTGGGTGTGTACCTAGAGGCCACCCCCGCCGAGTTCCAGGAGGGTGTCGTCTCGCGCACCGAGCTGAACGCACTGCAGTCCGATCCGCCGGAGTGGCTGCAGGAGCTGCGACGCAACGGCCCGCACCCCCGGCCGGTGGTCGCGGCGAAGCTGGGCATCTCGATCTCGGGTCTCGCCCGGGGCGGAATCACGGACGCCCTCACCACGGAGCAGATCGAGGCGTTGAAGACGGACAGCCCCGACTGGCTCCAGCAGGAACGTGCCACCCAGGCCGAGGTCCGGAAGGAAGCGGTGCGCATCAAGGAGAAGAACGCAGCACGCGACGATCAGTCCCACTGACCGCGTTCCTGACCTTGTCCCTCGGCATGACAGCCTGGACGCACAAGGGCTCGCCGCACGGTCACAGACCGGAATGAGCCTTCTGTGCGAGCAGGGGTCACGTTCCTCGCGAAACCCCTCACCCCCCGTATCGCCACTCTGGCCTTCGGGCGCGTACGGCGGCGACGCGTCATGCTCAGCGGCGGGGCTGCTCACCCTGTTCGCCCTCGACCGCCGGGCGTGGTCAGTGCGTCGCTTGGCGCAAAGGCATGCAGCACGCCTTCCCGGGGTTCGGGCCACCACGGCCGACGGCCGGCTTCTTCGTACGGTTCGGTGTCCCCACGGGCCTCGCGGCCGCCCTTTTTCGGAATGCTGCTGCCGGTGCTCGGGGTCCCGTTCTCCGTCTGGGCCCTCATCACGCCGGTGGGCGTCGCGCAGACAGCCGCGGCTCTGTGGGCCGGGGGCGGTTACACGCCGCTGAGCCTCCCGGCGAGGAGTGCTCGCCGCATACAGTGCGGGAGTACTCGCATTGCCGGCCCGGCTCACCGCCGTGGAGGCTCTGACAAGCTGCGTCCTCACCGCGGGCCCCTGCCGGGCGCTCCCCAGCGGCCACAACGCCTACCTGGCGATCACGGCGGCGTCTCCGGGAGCCGCCGTGGCCTGGATGCTGCATGCGACGGTTCTCCCACTCGGACGGCGCGCGATGTGGCGCCCTTGACCGTACGAGCGGCGCCGGCGGACCCCGTCCGTCGGCCTGAAGCGCTTCTGATTCGACGCCTGCGGCTTCAGGCCGACGACGCGGGATTGAGAGAATGATCGGCATGACAGGGTCAGAGGCCTTCGAGCCGGAGTCGGAGCGCGTCACTCAGCAGCTGCGGGACGACATTCTTGACGGTGTCCGACAGCCTGGAAGCAAGCTCGTCGAACGCGAACTCGCCACAGAGCTCGGGGTGAGCAGACTGCCCATCCGCGATGCGCTCAAGGTGCTCGTGGCCGAGGGCCTGGTGACCGCCAGGCCACGGACGTGGGCCGTCGTCCGGGAGTTCACGTCCACGGACATCGCGGATCTCAACGAGATTCGTACACCCCTTGAACTGCTCACTTTCCGGCTGGCTGCTCAACGGCGTACGCGGCAGGGTCTCGAAAGACTTCGCACAGACCTCGACGCCGAGCTGGAAGCCGCTCGTACGGGAGACGCCGTGCGTGCTCGACGGGCCGCCGCCGACTTCCACCAGACAGTGACCTCGTTGGCAGGCAATGAGCTGCTCGGCGAGCTGGAGCGGACGCTTCGAAGCAGGATGCGATGGCTGCTGGCGCAGCATGAAGATCTCCTGGCAGTCGCGAAGGAGCACGAGGCCCTTTACGCCGCGATCGCGGACCGGGACGTTCACCGAGTGGAAGAACTTGTCGTGAAACACTTGGCGAGCAGCCGTAGCGCGGCCGCTGCACGTCGGAGGCGGTCTACGGGTTCCTGACGGAATGCGGCGTCGAGGCGCTCCGCGATCCGCGCAACCAGTCTTGAGCAGCATCGCCGCTCGATGTCGTTTGGGATACCATTTTTCTTATGACCCATGTGACACTGGCGAACGTCCGCCCTTGGGGTGCGGCACCCGTCGACATCGTGATGTCCGGCGACGAGATCCTTGCCGTCGAGCCCGCCGGGACCGCGAGCCATGACGGCGACCACCTCGATGGCGGCGGCCTCCTCGCTCTGCCCGGCTTCATCAATGCGCACGCCCACGTCGACAAGAGCTGGTGGGGCCAGCCATGGGTTTCCTACGGCGGAGAGGCCACGACCCAGGGGCGCATTGCCCATGAGCGCGCCATGCGTGACGGACTTGGTATCCCGAATGCGGCCTCGGCCACCGCGGTACTGGGCGAGTTTCTTCGGCACGGCACGACAGCGGTGCGCAGCCATGTGGATGTCGACCTCGGTGTCGGGCTGCGAGGGATCGAGGCCGTCCGCGAGGCGGTGGACGCTCTCGACGGCGCGATCGAGGTCGAGATCGTCGCGTTCCCGCAGGACGGTGTGATGCGCCGTCCCGGTGTGCTGGAACTGCTCGATCAGGCAGCCGCAGCGGGGGCGACCAGTATCGGCGGCATCGACCCTGCTTCGATCGACCGTGATCCTGTGGCGCAGCTCGACGGTCTGTTCGATATCGCGGAGCGCCGTGGCGTCGGTCTTGACATCCATCTGCACGATGGAGGGGAGCTCGGCGCGTTCCAGTTCGAGCTCATCATCGACCGCACCCGGCGTGCGGGCTTGCGTGACGAGGTGACGATTTCGCACGGCTTCGCCCTCGGGGAGCTCTCGGCGAGCCGGCAGCAGGACCTGCTCGACGGCTGCGAGGAGGCCGGCATCGCGTGGGCAACCGTGGCCCCGCCCCGTACCGCGCCGCTCCCCTGGCGCGGGATGCGGGACCGCGGCATCCCGGTCGGTCTCGGCACCGACGGAATCCGCGACCTGTGGTCCCCGTACGGTGACGGCGACATGCTGCGCATCGCGCTCGGCTTCGCGCGGCTGCACGGGCTGCGCACCGATGAGGAGCTCACGTACGCAGTGGAGCTGTCCTCCACCCGCGCGGCCGGCTTCGTCCACCGCCACGTCCACGACATCGTCGCGGGGGCGCGCGCGGACATCGTTCTGGTGGACGCCGAGAACGTCCAGGACGCCCTCGTGCGCTCTCCGCGGCGCCAACTCGTGGTCGCGGGTGGGCGAGTGGTTGTCCGGGACGGTGAGCTTCAGGTCTGATCCCGGCCGGCGAGCGCGGTGCGGCCGCGGCAGACACGTTCCGGGAGCGGTGGCCCCCCTCCGCGCGCAGCGCTACCGCCTTACCGCCCGTCGCCCGCGAGCCGCCTCGCCCGCAGTGCGACATAGAGCTCGGCGGCGTCGACCGGCCGTGTCGGAGCGCGGCCGGTCAGCTCCGCGATGCGGGCGATCCGGTACAGCACGGTGTTGCGGTGGCAATGGAGCAGCCGCGCCGCCTCGGCGGTCGAGCCGTCTGCGGCGAACCATGCGTCGAGGGTGTCGAGCAGAGCCGCATCGCCGTCCTCGCCGGACAGCAGTGGCCCCAGGACGTTCTCGCTGAGCTCGGCCGCGGACTCGGCGTGCGCCGCGACGAGGGTGTCGATCGGAGCGGTGCCGTAGCAGTGGACACCCACCCCGGCCGGGGCCACGCACTCCAGGGCGATCCGGGCCTGACGTACCGCCTCCGGCGCGGCGGCGAGTGTGGTGAACGGCCGGCTCACGCCCACCCGTGAGGTCGCCGCCTGCTTCACGACACGGAACACCGCGGCGGACTCGGCGTCACCGGTCGGGGCGACCAGACCCAGCCGCTCGCCCAGCTCGGTGGTCCAGACGGATGCCACGTCGACGTTCGCCAGCCGGGCGGTGATGGCGGGCAGCGGGTCCTCGCCGTTCCGCCCGACCTCCCCGGCCACTACGCGGTACGACGCCCGTTCCGGCAGGCCGAGAGCGCGCTGGACCCCTGCGGCGCTCCCGAACCGGACACCGTTCGCTCCCTCGAAGACGCTGAGGAGCGTGACCCGTCGGGATACCTGCTCCTGCCGTTCCCGGTCGTCGGCAACCTGCCGGTACGCCTCCGTCGCGGCCGTGGAGAAGCGGTCGAGCACGCCCCAGAAGTGCGACGACCGGCGCAGCAGCGCGTCGGCCTGCTCGCCGGTCGTGGCGCGGGCGATCGCCCACTCCCAGATCTCCAGTCCGCCGAGCCGGAAGGCGTGCAGCAGCGCCGGGAGCGGGATGCCGTGCTCGGCCTTGATGCGTCCGGCCCGTCGGGCCGTCTCGTCGCCGGCGTCCGGGCCGCCGGTCTCCATGCGCAGGAGCGCCTCGATGTTGGCGTGGACGATGTCGCGGAGCAGATCCGGCGGGAGCCGGCTCTGCGTGTAGCAGGACTCGTCCTCGGCGATCTTCCGGACGGTCACATCGGTGAGTTCACCGACCGAGGCGAGGATCTCGGCGAAGACGTGGTCGCAGCCCGTGGTGTCGCGCATCCGGTAAAGGTACCCGCCTGCTTCCCCATCGGAATTGTGCCGCGGCACAAAGCAGTTCGGAGATTATCGCGGTGCCCGCCCATAGCAAGGGGCCCCGATATCCGTCATCTTGGTGTGGTCCGGAGAATCTTGTGCCAGGAACCAATTCCGCAGCACGGCGCCCGTCCGTGCGGTCGCGATCGAGGGAGATCACCATGACCGCTGCAGCCCCCGCAGGCAGCACCCGGAGGATGCCCGAGCTCGACGCGATCCTCTCCGAGCTGTCCGAGGGCGAGCGGCACTGGGCGGCGACCTCGCCGGCCGAACGCGGTGCCCTCCTCGCCCGGGTCCATACCGCCGTCGCCGCCGAGGCCGAGACCTGGGTGCGGATCGCGAGCCGGATCAAGCTCCTGCCGGACGACTCCCCGCTCGTCGGTGAGGAGTGGCTCTCCGGGCCCTATGCGCTGCTGACCTCCCTGGACGTGCTCAGCCGCACGCTCCGTACGGTCGCCTCGGGCCGCGGCCCGCTCGACGGCGCGAAGTTCGGGCAGGCACCGGGCGGGCGGGTGAGCGTCCCCGTCCTCCCGCTCACCGTCTACGACCGCCTGCTCCTGAACGGCTTCAGCGCCGAGGTGTGGATGCCGCCGCGGGTCGACGCGGACACCGTGCGGCGTCGGGCGGGCCTCGGCGCCCGCCACCCCGAGCGCACCGCCGGCATCGGTCTCGTCCTCGGCGCCGGCAATGTCACCTCCATCGCGCCGCTCGATGTGCTGTACGAACTGATCGCGCACAACCGTGTCGTCGTGCTGAAACTCAACCCCGTCCTGAGCGACCTCGAACCGGTCTACCGGCGCGCTCTCGCGCCACTTGTCGAGCACGGCGTGCTGCGCATCGTCTCGGGCGACGGCGAGGTCGGCGGTTACCTCGCCCACCATCCGGGCGTCGCACACGTCCACATCACCGGCAGCCTCGCCACCCATGACATCGTCGCCTTCGGTCCGGGCGAGGAAGGCCGTGCCCGCAAGGCCGCCGGCACCCCGCTCCTGGACAAGCCGATGACGAGCGAACTCGGTGGTGTCTCCCCGGTCATCGTGGTCCCTGGCGCCTGGAGCGACGCCGACCTCCGCTACCAGGCCGAGCACATCGCGACCCAGCGCCTGCACAACAGCGGCCACAACTGCATCGCCTCACAAGTGGTCGTGGTCAGCAGCGACTGGCCGCAGCGCGAGGCGTTCCTCGGTCTGCTCCGCGAGGCCCTGCGGACGGCCCCGGCGCGGCCGGCCTGGTATCCGGGCAGTGCGGGAAGACTCGCGGAGGCGGCGCGGTGTCATCCGGCGGCCGAGTGGCAGGGCGCCGAAGGTTCACGCCTGTTGGTCGAGCTCGGTGACGGTCAGGAGGCGGCGGAGCTGGGGACGACCGAGTACTTCGCGCCCGTGCTCGGCGTGCTCACCCTGCCCGGCAGGGGCGCCGAGTTCCTCGACCGGGCCGTCGAGACCGCCAATCGCGACCTCTTCGGCACCCTCGGGGCGAACATTGTCATCGACCCCGCCACCCTGAAGCGCCTCGGCCGGGCGTTCGACCATGCAGTGGCCGCGCTGCGGTACGGCACGATCGCCGTCAACGCCTGGACCGCGGTCGGCTTTCTCACCGCGACGGCTCCGTGGGGCGCCTTCCCCGGCCATACCGTCACGGACGCCGGGAGCGGGATCGGTGTCGTGCACAACGCCCTGCTGATCGATGCGCCGGAGCGGACCGTCGTCCGGGGTCCGTTCCGGCCCTTCCCGAGGTCGGTCATGGGAGGCGAGCCGGCGCTCTTCCCGAAGCCGCCGTGGTTCGTCACCGCGCGCAGCGCCGCCGTGACGGGCCGCCGGCTCACTCAGCTGGCGAAGCAGCCGTCCTGGGCACGGGTGCCCGCCGTGTTCGCCTCGGCCTTCCGCGCCTGAGCACTACCGCAGCCGCGCAGCCCGGTGCCGCTGACGAGCGAGGGTCATTACGAGGCACCGGGCGCCGTGATGATGCGTTCGGCGGCGGCGCGGGCCGCGCGCACCGATGCGGTGACGGTGCGGGTCAGGGCAGCACGGTGGTCGTGCAGATAGAAGTGGCCGCCGGGGTAGAGGTGGACGCCCTGGAAGTACGGGGAGTGGTCGGCCCATGCCTTGAGTCGCGTGGGCTCCACGACGGGGTCCTGGTCGCCTCCGAAGACGGTGAACGGCAGTGGCGGTGAGCCGGTGGCGGGGTCGCGCGCCCAGGTGTCGACCAGTTTGAAATCGCTGCGGAACACGGGCTCGAACATCTGCCACAGATCGTCGTTGTCGAGCAGCTCGGCGGGGGTGCCGCCGACCGACCGCAGCCAGTCACGCAGTTCGGCGTCGGAGCTCTCGTGCCGTCCTGGGCGGCGCCGGTACTCCGCTCCTCTGGGCGGACCGAAGGCGGAGAGCCCGAGCCAGACCGGCAATGGCCCGCCCTGCGTGGCGAGCCTCAGGGTCAGTTCGTATGCGGCCAGGCCGCCCATGCTGTGCCCGAAGAAGGCGAACGGCCGGTCGAACAGTGGCAGCAGCTCCTCATGGAAGTGGTCGACCAGCTCGTCGACGCGGTCGATCGCGGGCTGATCGCGCCGGTGCGCACGCCCGGGGGCATTGAGCAGACACAGCTCCCAGTCCGGCGGGAACTCCGCTGCCCAATCCCGGTAGAGAAGATGCGAGCCACCGGCGTGGTGGAAGAGGAAGAGGCGCAGGGACGGGTCGGCGACCGGGCTCGGGCAGACGGCGGATCCACGGAACATGGCGGTATGTGTCATGCCCCGGTCCTCCCCGTGGCGGCATGGGGGCCGGGGTCGGTCAGGTCCTGCCGCTCCCGGCGCGGCTCGGCTGAGTCCAGCAACTGCACTCCCATCGTGGCGGATTTACGTCACTTCGCGCGTCAACTGATGTCGCAGGGCGATTGTCGCATTCCGACCATATCCTCGTTGCCGAAACCGGCCGGATCCGCGGACAAGGCACCCACGGCGGACTCCTCACCGCAGGTGCCCTCCAACACACCCGATTCGCCCAGCAGGCCCTGGCGGAAAGGGACGCCTTCGACCTCGAACCCGTCGTGCGTCGCGGCTGTCCTGCCGTCGCCGGACCTACTCCTGCCCCGGCACGACCGCCGGAATGCCCTCGGGGTTCAGCAGCTGCGTCAAATGGCGGGCCGATGCGTCCCAGGACCAGGACTCCTGGGCCCACCGACGGCCCGCGGCGCCCATCTCGGCGGCCTGGTCCGCGTCGAGCAGTATCCGGGTCAGCGCACCCGCGATCGCCGTGGTGTCGGTGCCGTCCACGACCCGGCCGGTCCTGCCGTCGAGCACCGTGTCCGGAGCGCCGCCGGAGTTGCCGACGACCACCGGCAGTCCGCTCGCCGCCGCCTCCAGGAACACGATCCCGAGCCCCTCCGCCTCCAGACCGGCCTTCCTGGTACGGCACGGCATGGCGAAGACATCCGCCGCGGCGTAGTACTGCGGCGTCTCGGTGTGCGACTTTCCGCCCACGAAACGGACCGAGCCCTCGGCGTGGCGGTGCGCCAGCTTGCGCAGCCGTGCCTCGTCCGGCCCCCGGCCGACCACGACCAGCACCGCGTCGGGCACCTCCCGCCGGATCAGCGGCAGGGCGCGGATCAGCATGTCCTGGCCCTTGCGCGGGACCAGACGGGCCACACACAGGATGATGCGCTTGCCGTGCAGGCCCAGCCGGGTCCGCAGCTCGAAGGCGGCGTCGGCATCGGGCCGGTACACCTCCGAGTCGACCCCCGGCACCAACCGGCTCATCCGCGCACGCGGGCCCAGGGACGGCCCGATCCGGGCGCGCGTGTACTGACCGAGATAGGTGACGACGTCCACGCCTTCACCGATACGGCGCATCATCTGACGCGGACCGGGTGTCCTGGCCCACCAGATCTCATGGCCATGGGTGGTTGCCACCATGCGCTGAATCCCACTGCGGCGCAGGGCCGGCGCCATCAGGGCCAGCGGTGCGGCGGCCCCGAACCAGACCCGGTCGCAGCCATGGGCCCTGGCTATCTCGACGGCCCTCCGGGTGACCCGCCCGGTCGGCAGCAACATGCCGCTGGAGTCCCGTACGACAGGGAACGGAAGAGCCGCGTCGTACGCGGTGTCGCCCGGCTCGCGCGAGGTGTACACCACGACGTCGTCGTCCGGTATACGCGTGGCCATGGCGTGCACGAAGGTCTCTATGCCTCCCTGGCGCGGCGGGAAGTCATTGGTGATGACAAGGGTGGAGCCCATGAATGTGTTGGATCCTTCTAGCTGGATAGGGTCGAACGAGTCGAGAAGAGGTAGTTGCGGCAGTCGTCGGTCACGTCGGCAACACGTTCCCAACCCCGGTTCCGCCAGCGGTACATGTCGTAGTCGAGCTCGCCGAGCCGGCTGACGAGGTCGCCCGACTTCATGTCGTACTTCTCGAGGTGGCGGTCCTCGATCTCCAGCAGGAGCGCGGGCCGGTGGCGCAGCAGCGTGCGCCGGGCCCCCGACAGCACGGCTGCCTCCGCCCCCTCGACATCGGCCTTGATGAAGTCGACGCGGTCGAAACCCATCTGGTTGCACAGGCCGTCCACCGTCCGCACCGGTGTGGTCACGGGACGGGAGGTGGGGAATTCGACGTTGGGGCCGGGCCCCGAGGCGCCCTCGGTGAGATAGGCGCGTCCGTGGACGGGCAGCAGACGGCGCCGGGGCAGGCTCATCGTTCCTTCGTGCGCCCGCGCACCGAGAGCCATGCGGTGCACGGTGACGTTGTCGCAGCCGAGGGCGGCTGCAGCGGTCCTCAGCCATTTCGCGGGGCCGTGCAGCGGTTCGACGCTGTGCACCTCTCCCGACGGTCCGGCCAGCGCGGACAGGCTCCAGGTGTAGAGGCCGTACTCGGCTCCGATATCGAGGCAGACAGCGCCCGGCGGCACCAACGGCCGCAGCCCCGCCACTTCTTCTTCCACGAAGTGCCATCGCGAGGATGCCCAGCGAAGCGCGAGCGCGACCGATAACACACGCAGCCCCGGATGCGGGCGACCGCCGGACCGGTGGCCCGAGGGCTCCGGCGGACGTGTCAACCTGCCGCTCATCAAACGCCTTTCAGCCTGCCTGGGCGCACGGATCCTGCTGCCGGAGCGACGCCACACTCGATCGGCGTTCCATCGCATCATCAGATGCGGCGTGATCCATCCCTCTGCGGGAGCAGATTTGGGCCGGCGTCTCAGACCTGAGATGTACAACTCAAGGTTGGACTCCCAGCTGCTGCAATCATCGGGCGCGCCTTCAGGCCGGCCGAGCCGGGATGCGCGCGTTCAACTGTGCCAAGGCGTCAGTTGGGCACGATCAGTTCCCCCTCGGGTTGCGGTCGGCGATCCCTCGTCTCATCTCGGCAGCGTCCGAAACGGACTGCTGCCCCGTCCCCGTGCCCGATGTGAAAGGACCTCAGTACCCGCCGGGGCGCACCAGGCCCGTCTCGTACGCATGGATCGCGGCCTGGGTCCGGTCGCGCAGGCTGAGCTTGACCAGGATCCGGCTCACATGTGTCTTGACGGTCTGTTCGGCCACCACCAGACGCTGGGCGATCTCCGCGTTCGACAGGCCCTGCGCGATCAGGGACAGGACCTCGGTCTCGCGTTCCGCGAGGTTGCCGCTGCGGCCCTTGACCGGGCCGCGGGGGACGTCGGACATCCGGGAGAACTCGGCGATGAGACGCTTGGTGATGTTCGGCGCCAGCAGGGCCTCGCCGGACGCCACCACCCGTACCGCATGGGCGAGTTCCATGGCCGATGCGTCCTTCAGCAGGAACCCGGACGCACCGGCGCGCAGCGCCTCGTACACATACTCATCGAGGTCGAAGGTGGTCAGGACGAGGACCTTGGTGGTGACGGCGGGCGATGCCATGATGCGGCGCGTCGCCTCGATGCCGCCGACCCCGGGCATCCTGATGTCCATCAGTACGACGTCGGGAGTCAGTTCGGCGACCTTGGCGACGGCGTCGATGCCGTCCACGGCCTGGCCGACGACCTCGATGCCGGGTTCGGCATTGAGCAGGACGGTGAATCCCTGACGGACCATCACTTGATCGTCTGCGATCAGTACGCGGGTGGTCGACACGGGTTGTCCTCCACAAGGTCGGCAGGTTCGGCGGCAAGCTTTGTCGATCGCGCCGGCATCAACATCGAGGACGTCCGCATCGAGCACGCCACGAGCCAGCTGACCGGGCTGGTCCACGTCAGCGTCGCACCATGCCTGACGGTGCCCCTGAAAGAGGCTCTCCAGGCCCGGGGCTGGCGGCTGCGCTGAGCACAGGAGGCATCCGGCCCGCGAACACATCGCCGCGTACGAAGGGCGGTTGTACGTCGGTTGCGGTTCGCCGGTCCGACAAGTGAGCGAATATGGCACAGTCGTGCCGGTGGAAGAGCTGCGACCTCAGGACCCCGCGCAAATAGGCGCGTACCGGATTCTCGCCCGGCTCGGCGCGGGCGGCATGGGACAGGTGTATCTCGGCCGGTCGCCCGGCGGACGGCTCGTGGCCGTGAAGGTGATCCGCGACGAGATCAACGATCAACCCGAAGCGCTGGCCCGGTTCCGGCGAGAGGCGGCGACCGTGGAGGCCGTGCGCAGCGCCTACTCCGCCCAGTTGATCGAGGCATCGCTCGACGCGTCCCCGTACTGGCTGGCCACCGAGTACGTGCCAGGGCCCACGCTGCGCGGCGCCGTGGGCACGAGCGGCCCGTTCCCGCCGGACAGTGCCCTGCGGCTGTTCGCGGCGCTCGCCGAGGGGCTGGCCGCGGTCCATGTCCACGGAGTCACGCACCGGGACCTGAAACCGCAGAACGTCATCCTCGCGCCGCAGGGACCGCAACTGATCGACTTCGGCATCGCCCGGGGACTTGAGCAGACGATTCTCACCCGGGACGGAATGGCGCCGGGAACGCCCGGGTACGCGGCGCCCGAGGTCGTCCTGCGCAACGAGGTCGGCCCGGCGGCGGACGTCTTCGCGCTGGGGGCGACGATCGCCTACACGGCCACCGGTCGGCCCCCGTACGGTACTGGCGATGCGGCGGCAGTGAGCTATCGGACGGTGCATGAGGACATCGACCTGGCGGGCGTACGGCCCGCGCTGGCTGCGCTGATCCGGCAGTGTGTCGCCAAGGACCCGGCACAGCGGCCGGAGCCGGCCGCCGTGATCGCCGGATGCGCGGTGGACTCGGCGCTGGCTACGGACGCCCACTACCGCTCGGTGGCCCGCGACACCGAACCCGTGCCCGTGCATGTGAGCACGCCGCCTTCGGCGCCCGAATCGGAGACCGGGGCCCTGACGCGGCCGGAGGATCGCAAGCCGGAGGATCGCGTCGCGGAGCGGACAGCGAAGACCGTACCTCCGGGACCGTCCGACACCACACCGTACGACGGGCCGGATCATCAGCGGCATCCCGCCCGCACCACACGCCGCAGGGGCTGGCTCGCGGCATGTGCGGTGGCGCTCGTCGTGCCGGCGACGGTCTGGCTGCTCCCCGGACAGGACAGCCAGGCCCCCGGAGCCACGCCCACGACCGATGTCACCGCGTCCCGGTCGGTCACCAAGGGTCCGGTCACCAAGGGTCCGGCCGGCCGGCCACCGGACCACATCGTGAACGACCGTGTCTCGCAGGACCGCTGGACCCTCTCGGACGATCCGGAGCAGGCCACCCAGGGCATCGGCTCCTGCGACCTGGCCAGTTTCGCCGAGTCCTCACCGCCGATGGACCTGCAGTCCTCCGTATCGCACACCACCGGCTCGGACACCGCCTCGGTGGCGTTGCGTCCCAAGACCTCCGGACAGGGAAAGCGGCCCGCGCCGTACTACATCTCCGTGGGGGTGCGGCCCCCGCACGAGACCGACCGCGCCACCGGCCGGCCCCTTCGGTCCGTCGGCAAGGGCATCGGCTTCACCAGCAAGCCCGTCGACATCTACTCCCGGTGGTCCTCGGGCGGAACCATCAAACTCAAGTATCCCGACGACTTCCGGGCCCACTTCGGCAATCGGAGCGTCGACGCGATCCCGGTCGGCGACGACAGGGGCGACTGGACCGTGGTGCTGTACCACGTCGAGGGCGGGCCCACGAAATACTCATCCGTCGTGTGCAACGGCTTCCACGCCTGAGACACCGCCATCCGTACGTTCGCGGCCCGAGGACAGCCGGCCGGCGAGTTCCGCGGATGTGAACCGCGTACTGCCCGGCCCCGGAAACGGCGCCCGCGGATCAGGAGTAGAAGTTGCGCTGCCACCGGTGCTCGGCCAGCACGGCGAGCTGGTCGGCGGTGAGCGGACGCCCGTCGCTCAGGGCCGTGTTGCGTTCGACGTTGCGTACGGTGCGCATACCGGGGATGACGGTGGAAACCGCCGGCGAACTCAGTACGAACCGCAACGCGTTCTCAGCGATCTCGTCGGGTGCGATGCCGAGGTCGGCGACGATCGCGGCCACTCGCTGTTCGACCTGTGCCGGGCGGTCGTCGCGGAAGTAGCGGTTGCGCCAGTCGCCCTCGGGGAACGTCGTGCCGGCGGTGATCCGACCGGTGAGGCCGCCCTCGTCCAGCGCCACCCGCACGATGACACCGACGCCGTGCTCCTCACAGGCCGGCAGCAGCGCGTCGGCGGGCGCCTGGTCGAAGAGGTTGTAGATGACCTGCACGCTGTCCACGGCACCGCTGCGTACGAGCGCGAGTGCGTTGTCGGGCTGGTGGTCATTGATGGAGACGCCGAACAGGCGGATCTTTCCCTCCTGCTTCAGTTCGGCGATCGTCTCCAGCCAGTCGCCACGGCCGACCCAGTCATCGCTCCAGACATGGAACTGCAGTACGTCGAAGTGGTCCAGGCCGCTGGTGCGCAGACTGGTCTCCAGGCTTGCGCGGATGTGCTCGCCCGGAAACGTCTCGGCCGGGTCCAGGCCGTCGGGCGCCGGCCACATGCCGTTCTTCGGCGGCACTTTGGTGGCGACGAGCACCTCGTCACCGGCCCACTCGCGGACGACGCGGCCGACGATTCGCTCACTCTCGCCGTAGCCGCGGGCGGTGTCGATGAAGTTCACGCCGAGGTCGATGGCCCGGTGCAGGGCGCGTACGGAATCGTCCTCCGTGGCACCCACCCAGGCGGACTCACCGATGCCCCAGGCGCCGTAACCGATCTCGGACACGGACACTCCACTGCGTCCCAGCTCGCGATAGCGCACCATCATCCTCCACGTCATGGTCCTCGCCCTGGCCGAGCCGAGGCTTCCGCCAGGAATCACGTCGACGATAAGCGACCGGAGCAGCGGGGTCAGGCGGGTTTCCGCGTCGCCGCGGTCACCGGAGGCCGCCGCGGAGGTGGCGCGGAGGCCGGTGCAGGGGCCCGCGGTGCCCGCGCGCTCGGCACCGGATCGTGTTAGGCCTGGAACCTCGAAGCACCGCTTTCGTAGGCCTGCGAGCAAGCGCCGACGCCCTGGCGGCGGCGCGGATCCATGCCGCCCGCCTGGAGGTACGACATGCCTGACCTCTTCATCGGTGGCCACTGGACCGCGGCCGTCGACGGACGGACCCGGGAGATCCGCTGCCCCGCCGACGGCAGTGTGGTCGCCCGGGTGGACGAGGCCGGTCCGAAGGACGCCGCGGCAGCGATCGCGGCAGCGCGGGAGGCGTTCGACCACGGCCCCTGGCCCCGCACCCCCACGGCCGAGCGCGCCGGGCTTCTGCTGCGCGTCGCCGATCTGCTCGCCCGGGACAAGGACGCCCTGGCCCGTGTCGAGTCGCTCGACACCGGCAAGCGGCTCGTGGAGTCCGAGTACGACATGGACGACATCGCCAACTGCTTCCGCTACTTCGGCAGCCTGGTGGGCGCCGGCGGGGTGGACCGCGTCATCGATACCGGCGACCCGGCCGTGGACAGCCGCGTGGTCCACGAACCGGTCGGCGTGTGCGCGCTGATCACGCCGTGGAACTACCCCTTGCTCCAGACGGCCTGGAAGGTCGCACCGGCGATCGGCGCGGGCAACACGTTCGTGCTCAAGCCCAGCGAACTCACGCCGCACACCGCGATCATGCTGATGCGGTTGCTGCACGAGGCGGGGCTGCCGGACGGCGCCGGGAACCTGCTGCTGGGGTCCGGCGCCGAGGCCGGTGCGCCGCTCACCGAGGACCCGCGGGTGGACATGGTGTCGTTCACCGGGGGCCTGGCCACCGGTCGGCGCATCATGGCCGCGGCGGCCCCCACCGTGAAGAAGATCGCCCTGGAGCTCGGAGGGAAGAACCCGAACATCGTCTTCGCCGACGCCGACTTCGACACGGCCGTCGACTTCACGCTGATGGCCGTGTTCCTTCATTCCGGTCAGGTCTGCTCGGCCGGCGCCCGGCTGCTGGTCGAGGATTCGCTGCACGACAGGTTCGTCGACGAGGTCGTGGCGCGGGCCGCACGTATCCGGATGGGCGGCCCGTTCGACCCGCAGGCCCGGACCGGCCCGCTCATCTCGGCGGCGCACCGGGACAAGGTCGAGGCCTACGTGGCGGCCGGCCTCGCCGAAGGTGCCGTCCTGCGGCTGGGCGGCACCCGGCCGGACGACCCGGCGCTCCAGGACGGCTTCTACTACCCGCCGACCATCCTGGACGAGTGCACCGCCGCCATGTCCGTGGTCGCCGACGAGTCCTTCGGCCCCGTGCTGACCGTCGAGCGGTTCCGGGACGAGGACGAGGCGCTGGCCCTGGCCAACGGCACGCTCTACGGCCTGGCGGGGGCGGTATGGACCACCGACCAGGACCGTGCGCGGCGGGTCGCGGACGGGCTGCGGGCGGGCACAGTCTGGATCAACGACTTCCACCCGTACGTGCCCCAGGCCGAATGGGGCGGCATGAAGCAGTCGGGGGTGGGGCGGGAACTCGGCCCGTCCGGACTCCACGAATACACCGAGGCGAAACACGTGTGGCGGAACACCGCTCAGGTACCGAAGCGCTGGTTCGAGTGACCGGCGGGCGGCTCCCGGCCCACCACCTGCCCGTACGGCCCCAGGAGAGACGTCATGCCGCCCGCTCCCCCACCCGAGACCGGCCTGAAGACAGCAGCGTCGTCCGATGACGACGCCCTCACCGAGCTCGGCTACAGACCTGAGCTGAAGCGCACGCTGGGCAACTTCCACACCTTCGCCGCAGGAATCAGCTACATCTCCATCCTGACCGGCACGTTCCAGCTGTTCTACTTCGGTGTCAGCTTCGGCGGACCCGCCTACTGGTGGTCCTGGCCGATGGTCTTCACCGGCCAGCTGATGGTCGCGCTGTGCTTCTGCGAGCTCGCCGGCCGCTACCCCGTCGCGGGCTCGGTCTACAACTGGTCCAAACGCATGGGCGGCCCGCACATCGGCTGGCTGGCGGGCTGGATGATGACGACCGCGACGATGGTCTCGCTGGCAGCCGTGGCCCTCGCCTACCAGCTGACACTCCCCCAGATCTCCAGCGTGTTCCAGGTCATCGGCGACGGTACGGGGAAATACGACGCGGCCGCCAACGCCGTACTGCTCGGCACGATCCTGATCGTCTTCACCACCTTGGTGAACGCCTTCGGAGTGAAGCTGATGGCCACCATCAACTCCTCCGGTGTGTTCGTCGAGCTGATCGCCGCCGTGGTGCTGGTCTTCCTCCTTGCCGCCCACATCACCCGCGGCCCGAGCGCGATCCTGGAAACCCACGGTCTCGGCAAGGGCCATCCACTCGGCTACTTCGGGGCCTTCCTGACCGCGTCGCTCGCCTCGGCGTACGTGATGTACGGCTTCGACACCGCGTCCTCGCTCGGCGAGGAGTCCAAGGACCCGGCCCGCAACGCACCGCGGGCCATCCTGCGCGCGCTCATCGCCTCATTCGTCCTCGGTGGCCTGATCCTGCTGTTCGCGCTGCTCGCCACCCCCGATCTGCAGTCCAGGCAGCTGGCCGAAAACGGCCTCCAGTACGTGGTGAAAGCGACGCTCGGGGAGTCGGTCGGGCTGGCCATTCTGTGGTGCGTGATCGTCGCGATCACCGTGTGCGCGCTGTCGGTCCAGACGGCGGGGCTGCGGCTGGCCTTCGCCATGGCCCGGGACAACAACCTGCCGGCCGGCACCCACCTGGCCAGGGTCAGCCCGCGGTTCCGCACTCCGGTGCTGGCCACCGTCCTGATCGGGTTCGTCGCGATCCTCATCCTGGTGGTCAACATCAAGCAGCCGCAGATCTTCTCCGTGGTCACCAGCATCGCCATCGTCATGATCTACGTCGCGTATCTGCTCGTGACCACGCCCATGCTGGTACGGCGGCTGCGTGGCGAATGGACACCGTCCGGCGGCCGCTTCTCGATGGGACGCCTGGGTCTGCCGGTCAACATCGCCGCGGTGCTCTGGGGAACCGCGATGACCGTCAATCTCCTGTGGCCGCGTGCCTCGGTCTACAACACCACCGGCGCCCAGCACTGGTATCTGCGCTGGGGCGGCGTCCTGTTCGTCGGCGTCGTCGCCGTCGGCGGGTTCACCTACTACTGGTTCGTCCAGCGCATGCGCACCGGCGTGCTCGCCGAACACGCCGTCGGCCGGTCCCTGGCGGAACCCGGCCCGGCGCACGGTGCACCGTGACACGAGAGGGAGCTGACGTGGAGGAGTTCGACTACGTGGTGGTGGGCGGCGGCACCGCGGGCAATGTGGTGGCCGCGCGGCTGAGCGAGGACCCGGCCGTCACCGTCTGTCTGCTGGAGGCCGGGCCGTCCGACGTCGGCGACGACAACGTGCTCCGGCTGGACCGCTGGTTCGGCCTGCTCGAATCCGGCTACGACTGGGACTACCCCGTCGAGCCGCAGGAGCACGGCAACAGCTTCATGCGCCACGCCCGCGCCCGGGTGCTCGGCGGCTGCTCCTCCCACAACTCGTGCATCGCCTTCTGGGCACCTCGCGAGGATCTCGACGAGTGGGCGGCGGCAGGCTGTACGGGATGGGGCTCCGCCGAGACGTACCCGCTCTACCGGCGCCTGGAGAGCAACGACGCCCCCGGCGACCACCACGGCCGCTCGGGCCCGGTGAAGATCCGCACCATCCGGCCGAACGACCCCTGCGGCAGCGCCCTGTTGGAGGCATGCGCGCAGAACGGGATCCCCACCACCACGTTCAACACCGGGACCACGGTGGTGCGTGGCGCGGGCTGGTTCCAGATCAACTCCGACGAGAACAACACACGGCAGTCCTCCTCCGTGGCCTACCTCCACCCGATTCTCGGCAGACGGCCCAATCTGGAGGTACGGACGGAGGTACGGGCCAAGCAGCTGCTGATCGACGCGGACCGGCGCTGCACGGGCGTGACGTACCTCGACCCGGATCTCGTCCACTCGCGCTCGGTCACCGCCCGCCGGGAGGTCGTCGTCAGCTGCGGCGCGATCGACACCCCGAAACTGCTGATGCTCTCGGGCATCGGACCGGCCGGGCACCTCCGCGAGGTCGGCGTGGACGTCGTCCTCGACGCGCCCGGCGTCGGCGAGAACCTCCAGGACCACCCGGAGGGCGTCGTCATGTGGGACGCCAAGCAGCCCATGGTGACCACCTCCGACCAGTGGTGGGAGATCGGCATCTTCACCGGTACCCGTCCCGGCCCGGACCGGCCCGACCTGATGTTCCACTACGGCTCGATGCCGTTCGACATGAACACCTACCGGCGCGGCTACCCGACGAGCGAGAACGCCTTCTGCCTCACACCGAACGTCACCCACGCCCGCTCCCGCGGCACGGTGCGGCTGCGCACCCGTGACTTCCGGGACAAGCCCAGGGTCGATCCCCGCTACTTCACGGACGAGGAGGACGTGCGCGTGATGACCTACGGGCTGCGGCTGGCCCGCGAGATCGCCTCACAGCCCGCACTGGCCGGCTGGGCGGGCGCCGAGCTCGCACCGGGTCCCGATGTCAGGTCCGACGACGAATTGCTGGACTACATCGTCAAGACCCACAACACCGTCTACCATCCTTCGGCCACGGTGAAGATGGGCCCTGACACCGATCCGACGGCACCGCTCGATCCACGTCTGCGGGTCCGGGGCATCAGCGGCCTGCGGGTGGCGGACGGGTCCGCGATGCCGGATCTCATCACCGTCAACCCGTGCATCACCACCATGATGATCGGCGAGAAGTGCGCCGACATGATAAAGGAGGACGCAAAGGGGTAACCCCCGGTCCACGAAGTGCCCTGCGGGCCCGCACACCGCGAACATTCCCTCCACAAGACCTCCCCCCGAGGTGTCCTGAACAGACCTTGCCTTGTCAACTCCGCGCGCTTCAGAGTGGGTTGAGCACCTATGCATCAGGAGTCACAAGCAGACTGCTTGCCCCGGACGGCCAACCGCCCGGGGGCTGACGGGGGAAACTGATGAAGCGCGTGCGATCGAGGTGCCCCGCGACCACGGGCCCGAGCGGTCGCGCACGTCGTAGCGGGCCGACCCGCTGACGAACCGTCTCCCTCTGCCGTCTCCCGGTGCCTTCACCCGGTGCCTGAGAAGGGATAGGAGGGGGAATGCCGACGAATGCAGTGAGCGCTGCCAAGCCGACGTATCCCGGCGTCTACGTCGAAGAGCTTCCCAGCAGTGTCCGCACCATCTCGGCCGTCACCACCTCGGCGACCGCCTTCGTGGGTCACACACGGCGCGGCCCGCTCAACGAGCCGGTGCGGGTCACGAGCTTCACCGAGTTCGAGCGCCGCTTCGGCGGACTGAGCGCACAGAGCGCCGTCGGCTACGCGGTGCACCAGTTCTTCGGCAACGGCGGCACCATTGCCGTGATCGTGCGGGTCGCGAAGGCAGGCACCGGCAAGGCCGCCTGCGCGACCCTCGAATCCACCGAGGGTCACAGCGAGTGCGCTGTCCTCAAGGTGCACGCCAAGGAACCCGGCGTGTGGGGCAACGGCCTGCGCGTCGCCGTCGACTACGACACGTCCCAGCCGGACGAGACGTTCAATCTGCGGGTCTACGACGCCAGGGGCGAGGCCCGCGAATCCTTCACCGGCCTCTCCCTGGATCCGGCCGGCGGCCGCTACGCCCCGATCGTGGTAAACACCGGCTCGCGCCTGATCCGTGTGGATGTCGTCGGCGAGGGCCGCCCGGACCCGTCGGGCACCGTATCCAAGCCATTCGGGCACGAACTGCCGGACTTGACAGTCGACTTGACGGTGAAGATCGGCGAGGTCGAGCGCGAGTTCACGCTGTACGACCCCGAGTGCGACGGCGAGGCTCCGTGCACCGTCACCGAACTGGCGCTGCTTCTCGAACGCAAGCTGCGCGCACTGCCCGACGCGCCCGGCAGGCATGCCTTCGCCGGCGCCGAGGTGACCGCGTTCGGCCGGCGCCTACAGGTCGTCGCAGGCTCCACCGACCCCGCGGACGTGGTCCGCTTCGTCGGTGAGTGCGCCAACGACCTGGGACTGGAGGCTTCGGTCAATCCGCCGGTGTTCCCGCTGGCCGGCGGCCAGGACGGCGAGGCGCCGGGCCCGCGCGACCTGATCGGCAGCGAGACGGACAAGACCGGCATCCAGGCGCTGCGCGATGTCGCCGACGTCAACCTGCTGGCCCTGCCGGAGCTCGCGGCGTACGAGTCGGCCGACGACATGGTCACGGTCGTCTCCGCGGCGCAGCGCCTGTGCGAGCAGCAGCGCATCTTCCTCCTGGTCGATGCCCCCGGCAGCTGGGGCAGCGTGGACGCGGCGCGCGCGGGCCTGTCCGCGTTCGACGCGGTGCGCGGCAACCACGCGGGCCTGTACTTCCCGCATCTGCAGCTCACCGACCCGCTGACCGGGCGGCTTCGCTCCTTCCCGCCGTCGGGCGCGGTGGCGGGCGTGTTCGCGCGAACGGACTCGGAGCGCGGGGTGTGGAAGGCGCCGGCCGGGACGGAGGCGCGGCTCGCGGGCGTGCACTCGCTGACGGTCCAGCTGACCGACCGCGAGAACGGGCTGCTCAACCCACTGGGCGTGAACTGCCTGCGCACCTTCCCGATGGTGGGCCCGCTGGTGTGGGGAGCACGCACGCTGGAGGGCTCCGAGGCTCTCGACAGCGAGTGGAAGTACGTGCCGGTGCGGCGGCTCGCCCTGCATGTGGAGGAGAGCCTGCAACGCGGCCTGCAGTGGGTCGTGTTCGAGCCGAACGACGAGAACCTGTGGCAGCAGATCCGCCTCGGCGCCTCCTCGTATCTGCACACGCTCTTCCGTCAGGGGGCCTTCAAGGGCAGTACGCCGCGCGAGGCGTATTTCGTCAAGTGTGACAAGGACACCACGACGGACGAGGACATCGCGAACGGCGTCGTGAACGTACTGGTCGGCATCGCACCGGTCAGGCCCGCCGAGTTCGTGATCGTCAAGATCCAGCAGACGTCCGGGCAGTTCGAGCTCTAAGGAATACCGAGGAAATTCGATGGCTGAGTTCACGGTCAACGCCCATCGTTTCGATCCGTACAAGAACTTCAAGTTCCTGGTCCTGTGGGACGGTCGTACGGTCGCGGGCATCAGCAAGGTCAGTCCGCTCAAGCGGACCACCGAAGTCGTCAAGCACCGGCACGGCGGCGATCCGAGCTCCCCGCGCAAGTCGCCGGGACGCTCCGAGTTCGAGGGCATCACGCTGGAGCGCGGCGTGACGCACGACCCCGAGTTCGACCGCTGGGCCAACAAGGTCTGGCAGGTCGGCGCGGGGCTCGGCTCCGAGGTGTCGCTCGCGGACTTCCGCAAGGACATCGTCATCCAGGTCCTGAACGAGGCCGGCCAGGTGGCCGTCTCGCACAAGCTCTACCGGACCTGGCCGAGTGAGTACCAGGTGCTCGGCGAGCTGGACGCGAACGCCAACGCGGTGGCGATCCAGAGCCTGAAGCTCGAATGCGAAGGCTGGGAGCGGGACTACGAGGTGCCGGAGCCCGAGGAGCCGTCGTTCCTCAACCCTGCCTGAGCGAAGGGGCATTGAACCACCGAAGGCCGAACGGAACGGACGGGGGCACACATGGCGATCGCCCAGGTCACTGAGCTGCTTGCCACCTGGGAGGCCGGGCTCGACCGGGCCTTTTCCGGGCGTGCCCTGCTCCTGCACCACGCGGCGCGCCCGGACACCGGCGGCGACAGCGAGGCGCTGCTCTCGCTGCCGGTGGGCGCGCGCGAGGCCGATCTGTTCGCGCTGCGCCGGGCCCTGTTCGGCGAGCGGATGCAGGTGCGCCTGGAGTGCGGGGCGTGCGCGGCCGACATGGAATTCGACCTGGATGCCGGGGAGTTCGCCCGGTCGCTGCGTGTCCCCGACGCGTCGCCGGTGCGGATCTCCGAGGAGGGCTGGGAGGTGGAGTTCCGGGTGCCGAGCGTCGCCGACCTCACGGCGGCCGCCCGGCATGCGGACGCGCGCCGGGCACTGCTCGAACGGTGTGTCGTCTCCGTGGTACGTGACGGGGGCGGCGTGTCCGCCGGGGCGCCCGACGACTGGCCCGACGGGGGCGCCGCGCTGGTCGACGTGCTGCCTCCGGCCGTCCAGCGACGCATCGCAGAGGCAGCGGAGAGGGCCGATCCGGCGGCCGACGTGACGCTCGACGTCAGCTGCCCCGACTGCGGTGCGGCGACCCGCGCCGAACTGGACATTGTCTCCTACCTGTGGACTGAACTGGACGCCTGGGCAAGGGACTTGCTGCTCGACGTCCATCTGCTCGCCACTGCGTACGGGTGGAACGAGCCCGAGATCCTGGCGCTCAGCCCACTGCGGCGCCGCTACTACCTGGAGTTGTGTGCGGATGTCTGACTCCTCCGGGCGCGCGCCCGAGGGCGCCGGGGCCCCCGACCACCTCGACCGGCTGCTCGCCCGCCACGCGCCGGGCGCCACGCCGCGCCCCGGGGTGGTGCGGGTACGGCCGCGCCTCGCGGGCCCCTTCGAGCGGGTCGAGGCGGTACGGGCCGGGGCGCCGGAGACACCGGAGCCGCTGTGGCCGAGTACACCCCAAGGGCCTTCTCTTGATGATGAGCTGGCGGATCGTCCCACCTCCCGTGAGGTCCACTTCCGTACGGAACGGGAGCGGACCGTCGTAAGGACCGATCGCGCGTCCCGACCGGAGCGACCCGCCGCGTCCCGCGAGGCGGAGCGGGAGGCCCCCGTGGTGCCGCTGCTGCGGCCCGCCGCAGCGGTGACGCCCAGGCTCGGGCCCGCTCCTGACCCGGGACGTCGGGCGGCGCCTCCCCGAGCGGACGTGCCCGCATCCCGGAGCGCGGCGTCCATGCCCATCCCCCCGGGCACGAACGCCGCTTCCGCCACCGTGCCCTCTCCCCTGCGGCCCAGCGCCTCGGACACGGCGGCGGCGCGGGATGCCGTGCGGCAGGCGGCGGGCAGGCGGTCGGGGCGGGGCGCGGAGCAGGTGGTGCACGTGCAGATCGGGCGGCTGGAGGTGACGGCGGCGCCGTCGCCCTCGGGCGGCGGCCGGACACAAACGCCCGAGGCGCGGCGGCCCGGGGCGGCCGTGAGCCTGGAGGACTACTTGGCGCGGGGGCGTGAGTGAACGACGCGAGGACAGCCGAACGGTTCACAACAGGATCAGGGACTACCGGAGCAGGGACTACCGGAGCAGGGACTACGGGATCAGGGACTGAGGAACTGACGTCATGAGCAACGCACTCGCCATCGCCCACGTCACCCAGGCCCTCGCCCTGCTGATCGAGGCCAATCTGCAGCCCGAGGTCGACATGGCCGTCAAGGTCGAGACCCGCAAGCCGCCCGCCGACCCGCCCACCGAGCCCACCATCACCGTGTTCCTCTACCAGGTCACGCCCAACACCTCGCAGCGCAACAACGATCTGGCCACCCGCGCACCGGACGGCAGGCTGCTCAAGCGGCCCGCCGCGGCGCTCGACCTGAACTTTGTGATCAGCGCGTACGGCGAGGAGACGGAGCTGGTCGGACAGCGGCTCATCGGCAGCGTGGTGCGCACGCTCCACGAGATTCCCGTTCTGCCCCACGACATCATCGAACAGGCCGGTGAGCGCCCCTACTTGACCGGCAGCGATCTGGCCGACGCGGCGCAGCGGGTGCGGTTCGTGCCGACGGTCATGGACATCGACGAGACGTCGAAGCTGTGGGGGATGCTCAACCAGACGCCGTACACACTGTCCGTGACGTACCAGGCGGCGCTGGTCCTGATCGAGGGCCGTGAGACGCCGGCGCCGGCGAAGCCGGTGGAGCGCAGCACGGTTCGGGTGCTGCCGTTCGGGGCGCCGGGGGCGCCGGTTCCGCCCGGCGCGGCCGATGCGGCCGACGGTGGCGAACCGGCCGGGACGACCGGCGCCGGGTCCGACGCGAAGCCCGCCGCCACCGGGCCCGACGCGAAGACCGGCACCAAGCCCGTCACGACGGCCATCGCCAAGAAGCCTGCGAAGGCCGTCGCCAAGGCACCCGCCAAGACGCCCTCCCGGACCCGCAGGTCGACAGCCGCCCCCACCGCCGCCGCCAAGCGCACCACCCCCGACGGAACTGCCACCGGTACGGGCAGCTCCGAGGGCGACGAGAGCTGAGGCGCGGTGCGGGCGACGGGGGCAGGTGAGGACATGGGTGCGTACGAGACGGGCACGGCGGCCGAGCCGGACGACGGGTCGACGCTGTTCGCGGAGGTACGGCGCGTCCTCGCCCTGGTGGACGCCCACGCGGCGCGCGCGCCGCGGGACGGCGGAGCCGGTGACGGATCCCCCACCGCGGCTGCCGGCGACGAGCATCCCGCGCGCGACACCGCCCCTGCCCCCACGGGCGCGGCGGTCGCAGGTCCCGGTGTCGCGCCCCTCGACGCCCTCACTGCCTGCTTCGGTCTCACCCCGTTCGAGCGGGACCTCGTACTGCTCACCGCCGCCTACGAGTTGGACCCCACCACGGCCCCGCGCTGTGCCGCTGCCTGCGGGGATCCCGAGCGGGCGTACCCCACGTTCTCGCTGGCGCTCGCCACGCTGGGCGGGGCGCACTGGAGCGCGCTGACTCCGGTCGCGCCGCTGCGCCGGTGGCGGGTTCTCGACCTGGAGGACGAGACGCGGCTCACCCGGTCCCGGCTGCGGCTCGACGAGCGGATTCTGCACTTCCTGCTCGGCTCGCCCTATCTGGACACCCGGCTGCACGGCCAATTGCGGCGCACTCCGGTGCCCGATGCCCTTCCGCCGTCGTACGACCTCGCGGTGGCCGGCGTCACCGCGGGCTGGACGACGACGGCGCGGCCCGGCGCGCCGCTGCTCGTCGAGGTCGTCGGCGGGGATCTGCGCAGCCGGGCCGACATCGCCGCCGCGGCGGCCGCACGCGCCGGGCTCGGCCTGTACACGATGAGCGCCGAGGACATTCCCACCGACCCCGCGCAGCGCGACCTCCTCGCCCGGCTGTGGCAGCGCGAGGCGATCCTGCTGCCCGCAGCGCTCCTTGTCGAGGTGGGGGAACTGGACCGCGATCAGCACGCCGCGACGGAGGCGTTCCTGGCCGGTGCCGCCGTGCCCGTCGTCGTATCGAGTCCCGATCCCCGGCCGACGGAGCGCCCGCGCGGTCGGCGCGTGAACGTGCCGCACCTGGACGACGAGGAACAGCTCGGGCTCTGGGCGGGTGCGTTCGAGGACGTCGCCGACCTCCAGGAGGGCGAACTTCGTTCACTGGTCGCGCAGTTCCAGCTTCCGCCGCACGTCATACGCTCCGCGGCCGAAGCCGTACGCCGTGATCTGCCGGGCGAGGACGAGCTCGACGCCGCCTCGCTCGCCTGGCGGGCCGGGCTCGACGAGGCCCGCATCGGCATGGACGGACTCGGACGGCGGATCGAGCCGGAGGCGGGCTGGCCCGACCTGGTGCTGCACGAGCGGCAGACCAGCACCCTGCGCGAGATCGTCGCGCATGTGCGCCGGCGTGCGACCGTCCACCAGGAGTGGGGCTTCGCCGCCACTCTGCGCCGCGGCCTCGGCGTCACGGCCCTGTTCGCGGGCGGGTCCGGTACGGGAAAGACTCTTGCCGCCGAGGTCATGGCGAAGGAGCTGGGGCTCGACCTGTTCGTCATCGACCTCTCGCAGGTCGTCAGCAAGTACATCGGCGAGACCGAGAAGAACCTGCGCAAGGTCTTCGACGCGGCCGAACGCGGCGGTGCCCTCCTGCTGTTCGACGAGGCGGATGCCCTCTTCGGCAAGCGCAGCGAGGTGAAGGACAGCCACGACCGGTACGCCAACCTCGAAGTCAGCTATCTGCTGATGCGCATGGAGGTCTACCGGGGCCTGGCCATCCTCACCACCAACATGAAGAAGGCCCTGGACACGGCGTTCATGCGCCGTATCCGCTTCGTCGTCGACTTCCCGTTCCCCGCGGAGCACGAGCGCGCCGAGATCTGGCGCCGGGTGCTTCCACCGCAGACGCCGACGAAGGGCATCGACCCCGAGCTGCTCGCGCAGCTCACCGTCGCGGGCGGCTCGATCCGCAACATCGCCCTGTCGGGGGCATTCCTCGCGGCGGAGGAGGGCGACCGGCTGCAGATGCGCCACATGCTCGCCGCGGCCCGTACCGAGTACGTGAAGCTGGAACGCTCGCTGACTCCCTCGGAGGTCCGCGGATGGGTCTGACAGGAGAGCGGAGTGTGCGCGCAGCAGAACAGCGGCAGCCGCACACGGTCCGGGTGGACATCGGCGAACTGGTCCTCGACGGATTCGGCGTGGACCCGGAGCGCGTATCCGCTTCGTTCGAGCGGGAGTTGACGCGTCTCGTACGCGAACGAGGCGTCCCGATCGCCGCGGACGGAGGCCTGGTTCTGGACACCCTGTCCGCGCTGCCGCCGCTCCCCGCGGGTGTGTCCGCGCGCCGCCTGGGCCAGGAGCTGGCGCGCGCGGTCCACGCGGGCCTCTCGGGCCGTGGGGAGGTGACGCGTTGAGCGCATCGCAGACCCAGGACGCGCACGCCGACCAGGCCGCCGAGCAGCGCCGCCGCAAGCGCAGGGAGCGGGCCGCCAAGTCCCGTGCACCCGAGCCGAAGGACATCGTCAGCGGCGCCGGGCAACCCCTCGACCTCGGCGTACGCCGGGAGTTGGAAGAACAGCTCGGCCACGACTTCAGCCGCGTACGCCTGCACTCCGACCGGGACTCCGGTGCGCTCACCGATCTGCTCGGCGCGGACGCCGTGGCGGTCGGCCAGGACATCTTCTTCAGCGAGGGCGCCTATCTGCCGGGCACGGCACAGGGGCAGCGGCTGCTCGCCCACGAACTCCTGCACACCGTGCAGAACCCGCACGGCCTCGGGGCGCTGCGGGCCGGGCGCGACCTCGGCGCGGTGAGCCTGCCGCAGCAGGCGATCGAGCGCGAGGCGGAGTCGGCCGCGCAGGATCTCGTACGTCCTTCGGCGGGCGGGGCCACCGCGGCGGCGGAGGTCGACGAGGGACAGGCCACGCCCGGCTGGCTGAGGTACGCGACGGTCGACGCGGACCTCAGCCGGATGGAGCGGATCGATCCGGCGACCCTCGTGGACCGGCTGACGAACTCGGTCGTACGTTCGCTGCGCGGCGACCCGGAGGACCTCTCGAAGCGCACACGCAGGCAACTCGCCCGGTTGCCCGAGGAGTTGCTGGAAGGCGTACTGGAACATCTGGAAGGCAGGCTCCTCAGCTCGGAGCACGACCGGGTCCTTGACCTCGTCGACGAGATCGAGGGCAACGACGGGCTCGGCGCCGACGACGAGCTGGAGCTGAACTCCCACGACGCCCCGGCCGTCGAGCCGGATGCGGCCGAGGAGCTGGAGTTCGAGCGCGAGAGCGAGCGGCGTTCGGCCGAGGAGCGGTGGGAGGAGGCGCAGCGGCCCGCGGAGGCGCCCGGTCCGGAGAAGTCCGAGCCTGACGCTGAGGGCGCGCTCGGCGGTACGCCGCAGAACGGCGGCAGCGCGCAGACCGGGACGGCTCCGGAGAGCAGTCGGCGGGAGCCGGGCTCCGACGGGAGCAGGAACGAAGGCCCGTCCGCCGGGGAGCAGCAGTCGGCCCCACCGGCCGCCGCGCCTCGGCAGCAGGCGTCCACGTCCTCGGAAGGGCAGTCCGGGGGCGCCAGTTCCACGTCCGGCGGTCCGCAGGGCGGCGAGAAGAAGGCTGCGGGTTCCGAGGAAGGCAAGGAGGGGACGGTCCAGCAGGGCGCCCCGGCCGCGAGCAAGGAGGAGTCCGCAGCGAAGAACCGTCCGGGAGCGGTCGATCCGCTCGTGGCGGGTCAGCAGCTGAAGCAGGAGGACAAGCGGGGGCCGCAGGGGCCGGAAGGTTCGGGCGCGACGTCGGGCAAGGACACCCAGCTGCCGGGCGCGTTCAGCACGCTCGACGGTGTCCGCGACCAGGATCTCGACGGTCCGCAGGAGAAGGCGGACGAGGACCCGTTCGGCGCCGGCAGTGAGTCGGAGGTCGAGGTCGGGGGCGGCGAGCCCAGCGCCTGGGACGTCAAGCTCCAGGCAGACGATTTCCTTCCCGAACAGGACCTGGATGTGTCCGGCGTGCCGACCGCGGACCGCCTCGACCCGTCGTCATCCGCTTCACCCGCAGCACCGTCGTTCCCCGCTCCGCCGGTGACCAGGGCCGACAAGGTGCAGGCCGAGCGGGACGCGGAGGACACCGAGGACGCGGCGGAGGCCGGGCCCGAGGAGGATGGCGCCACCGCGTCCGCCGACACGGAGCCGTCGGCCGAGGCGGACGATGCCGCGTCCGGCAGGGGGCAGGCGGGCGGTCTCGCTCTGGAGCAGGCCGCCGACGCGCCACCGGCGGCGGACACTGCGTCGAGGGACCCGAAGAGCGGCGCCGATCCGAAGGACGGACCCGTCGCGGCGCAGACGACGGTGCAGGAGGCACCGGGCAGGTCCGCCGAGGCGGGCAGCGACGCCAAGGAGGGCGCCGCCAAGGAGGAGAAGGGCGCTCCTGCCGCGGGCGACAAGTCGGGAGGCGCCCAGGAGAAGGCCTCTCCGCAGGCGGTGGCCGGCCGGTCGGCGGCGCCCGAGCCGACGGCCGGGGCGCAGCAGCCGAAGCCGGGCGCGGGCGAGCCGGCGGCGGAGGCGCAATCCCCCTCCCCCGCACGCGACACGCATGTGTCCGGTGGGTCCAACGCGGATACGCCCGGCGGGGCGACCAGCGGGGCGCGCGGCGAGACGTCGGACGGGGGCGCAGCAGAGAGCTCTCACGACCGGACACCAGCGCCGCAGGAGACCGCGGCCGGGCAGCCGTCCAAGACACCCGAGGCTCCGGCCGCGCCACAGGCCACGGAGACACCGAAGGGTCCGAAGGCTTCGAAGGCGGCCGCGGCGCCCAAGGCATCGCCCGCCGTGAAGGGGTCACGAGGTGGGGGCGGCGGAGGCGGAGGCGGCGCGGCCGCACCGGCCAAGGGCAAGAAGGACTCGGGTCCCGCCCCGAACCTGTCGACGGTCTCACCGGAGGCGGGCCTGTCCACGGCTTCCAGGCTCAAGCCCCACAAGGCGCTTCAGGCCATGTCGGGTGTGGGTGGCTCGGTGGACCGCACGGTCGGCGACGAACACAAGGCGCTCGCCGCCGCGCCGCCCTCGATGACGCGCCCGGCCGGTGCGCCGCAGACCCTGCAGGGCAAGCCGAAGGCCGACGCCCCGGCCCAGTATTCGCAGGACCCGGCGCAGAAGTCCGAGGCTCCGGAGCAGGAGAAGGCCGAGGTCAACGGCGCCAAGGAGCCCGAGGGCCAGATCGAGGCAGAGAAGGCGGAGGAGCCGGGCGGCTGGGACACCTTCAAGATGGCCCTGGGCTTCGGCCTGGGCAAGGTGGCGAGCTGGCTCGGCTTCGAGGTGGACGCGCAGGAGCTGGCCGCCAAGTTCGCCGGGCTGCCGACGAAGGACGAGGCGCTCAAGAAGGCCCAGGCGGGCAACGCGCCCGGCGTGCAGATGCAGGGCGACGCCGAGCAGACGGCCGGCGAACAGGGCTCCGCCGTTGACACCAAGGGCCAGGAGACCGTCGCGACGGGGCGTGACGACGCCGGGCGCCCGATGGGTGAGGACCAGGTCTACCCCGACGCTCCCAAGGAGCAGATGCGGGCGAAGGTGCCGGGCGCGCAGGGCGGCAAGGGCGGTGCGCCCGAGGGCGGAGCGGGGACCGGCGCCGTACCGCCCGAGGCTGCTTCCGAGGTGGCGGAGCACGAGCGCGGGCCCCAGTTCCAGGCCGCGTTCGGCGCGGGCCAGAAGGCCATGTCCGAGGGCCGGCAGACCAAGGACAGGGACTTCCGCGACTCCCAGCAGAAGCACAAGCAGAAGGTCGACTCGGAGGTCGGGACCAACACCAGGAGCCAGGCGGGCGAGCGCGAGAAGGCCCTGAGCGAGGTCACCGCGCAGCGTGCCGACTGGCGTACGGAGCAGGACGGGGAGCTCAAGAAGCTCGGCACCAAGAAGACCGAACGGCACGAGAAGGTCCGCAAGGACGTCAAGGACAAGGAGGAGAAGACCGACAAGGACGTCACGAAGGAGAAGGGAGACGGCGACAAGAAGATCCAGGACGAGAACACCAAGGCCGAGAAGGACGCCGAGAAACAGCGCGACACCAGCGTCCAGGACTCGGGCAACTGGGTCAGCAAGGCCTTCGACTGGATCAAGCAGAAGGTCATCGAGATCAAGAACGCGATCGTCCGCGTCATCAAAGCGGCGCGGGACGCGGTCGTCGGGTTCATCAAGCACTTCAAGGAGACGGTCGAGCGCTGGATCAACGAGGCGCGCAAGTTCATCGTCGACACGGTCAAGAACCTGATCAACGACCTGATCGAGCTGGCGAAGAACATGGTGCGGGCCGTCATCGAACTGGCCAACAGCATCCGGAAGTTGATCACTTCACTGATCGCCGCGGCGATCGCCCTGGTGAACCGGCTCGCCAAGGCCCTGAAGCAGATCATCACCGACCTGCTGAACGCCATCGGCAAACTCCTGAGCGACATCCTGAACATCCTCAAGAAGATGCTCCAGGCCGCGGTCAAGGCGGTCGTGGACGCCGTGAAGGCGGTCCTGGACTTCGCCTCGAAGCTGCTCAGCGCGCTCGGCGACTGGATGCTCATCGCGGTCGACTTCCTCTCCGACCCCGGCGGCTGGCTGAGCGGCGCCAAGAACTCGGCGGTGGACGGCGCGAAGAACCACCTCTTCCGGGAGGTCTCATCGGCCGTCAAGCAGTGGTTCAAGGACAAGATCCAGGAGATCATCGGCGTCCCGAAGGCGATCCTGGACAAGCTGGTCAACGGCGGCTTCACGCTGGACAAGATCGTCAAGGAGGCATGGGACGCGGTAGTCCCTCAACTCCCCCTGATCATCGGCGAACTGGTCATGACGAAGGTTGTCGCCAAGCTCATCCCCGGCGCGGGCTGGGTGATGGCGGTGATCGACGCGATCCGTACGGCGTGGGGAGCGCTGAGCGCCATCCTGCGCGCGCTGTCCATGGTCCTGGACTGGCTGAAGCTGGTCCGAAGCGGCGGCGCGGGTCTCCTCTTCGCGAAGGCGGTCGCGTCGGGGGTGGTCGCGCTCCTTGAGGTCCTCTACCAGGCGCTGATGACCGGCATCGGCAAGTACGTCGCCAAGGTCGGCAAGCGCCTGAAGGGTGTCGCCGCCAAGCTTGGCAAGGGCAAAGGGGACAAGCCAGGCGGCGGCAAGAGTTCGGGCGCCGAGGGTTCGGACGACAGGGGTGGCAAGAGCGGGGACAAGAAGGGCGACAAGGAGCAGGAACCGAACGCCCCGAAAAGCACGGCGGCCCCGAACGCCCGTCCGACCACCGGCAAGGGTGCGGATCCGAAGAGGCCCACTGGCACCGACAAGACCACCAACGCCCCCAGCAAGCCGAAAGACAAGACGGACGACAAGCCGGACACCCGTCCGACCCCGTCCCCCAAGCCCAAGCCGAACCCGGAACCGAAGCCGAAGTCGAAGCAGGACCCAGACACCGCCAAGCCCCGTTCGAAGGACGACACCCCGAGCCGGCCCAAGGACGACAGGGACAGTCCCGCCAAACCGAAGGACGACGGCAAGGACCCCAACAGGCCGAAGGGCGACGACAAGGACACCCCGGGAAGGCCCAAGCACGACAAGGACGGCGACAAGCCCAACAAGCCCAAGGACAAGGACGGCAAGGGCGACGGCAAGAAGCCGAAGGACAAGCACGGCAACAAGGGGTCCGACAGGCCGAAGCGCTCCAAGCACCAGGACGGCAGGCCGAAGGACAAGGACCCGGTCAAGGCGAAGCAGGAGAAAAAGGACGAGCGGAAGAAGGACGAGAACTCCCAGAAATCCAAAGAGGAGCGCCTTCGGAAGATCGTGACCCGGATCCGTCCTCGCATCGAGCGCATGCTGAGAAAAGGGACGCGGAGTTCGGTACTTCGGACAGTGCTCGCCGCCATGAGCCTCCGCTACCGGCTGACGAGTCTCGATGCGTCAACGGGCGATCGGTTCAAAATCCGCGCCACGCTCAACCCTTCGGTGGACGTTACCGAAGGGTTGACCCTGGACGAGCAAGAACTGATCGAGATGCTGAACGAGATATCCGACGAGATACTCCAGCATCCCGCGACAAGGGCTGGTGCAGCGCGGATCAAGCAAACGGAAACGAACGGAAATCAGCGAAGGTTTGAGATCCCGGAGGGTGTCGGCTTCGGCTCTCTGGCCAGCTTCATGCGGGAAGACGGACAGCAGATGCTGGGCTCGTCAAAGGAGAAGGCCTACGACATATTCGCCTTCGAGTCCGCCGAGCGGGGAGACTCGGACGGATTTGCCCCCATGGTGGCGCACCACGTCCCCAGGGAGCCGAACCGTGACCGAGATCGACGCCAGGCCGCGGTCGAAGCGGCGCCCGACGAGAAGACTCGTGAGATCGTGCAGGCAACGGAAAATCTCGATCGCTTCACGAAGAGAGGGCTGGTGAAGTCCAGGGTTGCGACGACGAAACGCGACGGAACTACCGAGGAGCAGAATCGCGCAGCAGACAGGTACCGCGAAAGGGTAAGCAAGAAGGGAAGGGTGACGAAGGGAATAGACGAAAAGATCTTCAGCGACCCGCAGCACTCCGCAGACGTCCTGGACGGCGTAGAGAGGATGGCCCGTGGCGAACGCGTGGGCGGCAGGGTCGGAACCGATGCGGCCACCGTGGGCGCTCTGATGCTCGGCAAGGAGGTGCACAGGAACAAGCGAGCCGCCGTTACGGCAGCCATGATCTTCCAGATGTCTTCGCAGGGTAGGGATATCTCCGGCGTGGACGAATTCAGCTCCCCGAACGACAGTCTGGAGAAGATGAAAGTCGGAAACCAGGGCGAGTTCGACATGGGCCGTGCACTCAAGTTCTTCCCCATGGAGGGTCAAGGAGCCGTGGGAGATGCGATGGATCTGGACAGTGAGCTCAAGAGGCGTGGCTCTTTCAATCCCTCGCTCGCGAACCAACCTCTGGAAGGAGGACAGAAGACGGCAAATCGCGAGATCTTGGCCATTCAGATGTGGCTCAAGTCTCTCGACATCAAGACGGACGAAGGAGGAAAGATCACAACGCTTCAGCAGCTCAAGGATAAGGTTCGAGCGAAAATGTATGAATTCTACGGACTGAACTAGTGGAAAACCAGCACGGAGGAGTCCCTTCATGGGCGTGAAGTTGATCCTGAGTCGGCGCATGGTCCTGCGCCCCGGCACCGACGAAGACTCTGTCGACGAGTTCGCTGCCCGGCTCGGCCTGCTCCGGCATGCAGATATTCCAGAAAACGAGGAGGAAGGCGTTCCCCATCAGGTTGTCTGGCACTCAGAATCCGGTCCGGCTTTGAACTATCGCGAAGACATGTTCTCCGGACTTCCCTATGTCGTCGTCACAGCCGAAGACCCCCGCGAACTGCACGAGTTCGTTGGGATGACGGAGACCGTGCTGGATACCTGGAGAATCCCAGAACTCTGGAAGGCGGTTGACACGAACAACGACCCCGACGAGCTTCCCGAAGCCATCCTGAGGATGGGCCTTGGCGCCCCCAAGGAATTCAATGAAGAAGTCTTTTCGCGTGTGTGCGACGCCCTGACGAGTGAACGTGAAGACGTGTGCGAAGCAGCCTTGATCGCCACGACCTACCAACCGTGGGGCCAGTACGTGAATCCCATCAGGGACCTGCTCCGGGAGGGGCTGAGCGAACCATTGGAAGATACCGCCCAGATCATCTTGGATGAGTTCGGAGCAATCGACTCATGAGCTATCGGGAGATACCCAAGCCCATCCGCTCCGGCATCGTCATAGTCGACCCCGAACGCGGAACCCCCCAGCGCATCATCGTGCTGCAGTTCAATCCCGACACCCTGGAACGCAGCCTCGCTCCCCAATCAGCTGGAGGCAGCGGCGATGCCAGCGGAGGAGGAAGCGGTAGCGGAGGGGACCGCAACGAGGCCCTCCGGCTGAAGGGCCCCGCGCAGGAGACCTGGAAGTTCACCGCCGAGATCGACGCCACCGATCAGTTCGAGATTGCCGCGCCGGACGGGATCCACCCCCAACTGGCCGTCCTCGAAATGCTGGTGCAGCCGACCTCGGCCCAACTGCGCGAAGCGAGCCGCCTGTCCAAGAAGGGGACCATCGAGATCAGCCCGATCGAGATGCCGCTGACCCTCTTCACGTGGGGCAGCAAGCGCGTCATGCCCGTGCGGCTGACCGAACTGTCCATCAATGAATCCGCCTTCGACGTGAATCTGAACCCGATCCGGGCCTCGCTGAGCATCGGCCTGAAGGTGCTCACGGTCAGCGACCTGCCGGCCGGACACCGCGGCGCCGAGCTGTACTTCGCGCACCTCGCGCAGAAGGAGCGGCTGGCCGGCGCCGCCCGGGCGGGAAGTTTCGGCACGCTCGGGCTCACCCCCGGCGACATCGGCATGGGAAGGGGCTGACCGGACATCATGGCCGGCACGGAACCGTACGAGAACGCTCTGGACGCGATACCCGGCGCTCATCCCTACCCCCGCTCCAGCCGCTACCACGACGCCGAGACAGGCGTGCACCGGCAGCCGGACGGCACCGAAGTCCGGTACACCAAGCGCCGGTTGCTGCCCCCGATCGCAGCCGACGCCGAAGACACCCAGCCGCACACCGTCAGCACCGGCGAGCGCCCCGACCTCCTCGGCCGGCGCTACTTCGGCGACCCCGGCCAGTGGTGGCAGATCGCCGACGCCAACCCCGTTCTCGACCCGCGCGAACTCACCGCCGACCCCGGCAGCGAGATCGAGATACCGCTCGCCGGTAATTTCCCGCAGGGAGACCGGCGTGTCTGAACTGCCCGTGGGTCAGGGCCCTGTCCACATCACCCTCTCCATGGGACCGCAGCTGGCCCGGCCGGTCCCCGCCGAAGTGGCCGAGGCGCTCCTCTCGGCGCAGATCACCGCGACCGCGGGTGAGCGGAGCGGGTTCCAGCTCGCGTTCGATCTCACCAAGAACGGGCTCATCAGCCGCACTCTGCTCCCCGAGGGGTTCTTCGATCCGAAGACCCGAGTCATCGTCACTGTCACGGTCAAAGGCACTCCCGAGGTCCTCTTCGACGGGCTGATCGTGCGTCAGGAAGTAGGCACCAGCAACCAGCCGGGACACTCCACCCTGACCGTCACCGGCGAGGACCTGACACTGCTCATGGACCTGGAGGAGCGCACGGACCGTTATCCCAACCTGCCCCCGTCCGAACGTGTGCTCGCGATCCTTCGCCGCTACTCGGACTACGGCATCCGGCCGGACGTGTACACGGAGAAGATCTCCCAGCCGCCGCACCAGAACCTGCGTGTGCACTACCAGACGGGCACCGATCTGCAGTACGTGACCGAGCTGGCCCGGGCCAACGGGTACACCTTCTATCTGGATCCGGGCCCGGCCCCCGGTCAGTCGTCGGCCCGTTGGGGTCCCGAGGTCCGCCTCGGCATCCGCCAGCACGCCCTCAACGTCAACATGGACGCCAACTCCACGGTCGACCAGCTGACGTTCGCGTACGACGGAACGGCCCGCGAGGAGCCGCAGGCGCGCTGGCAGGACCCTGGGACCCGGCAGTCCACCCTGCTCCCCCAGCCGGTCATCAGCCCCTTGCGCCCGCCCCTCGGCAAGCGGGCCACCCCCGCGCTCAAGCGCAGGACGCTCTCCGGCACCGCGAAACAGCAACGCGAGGCGGCCGAGGCCGAGCTGCTCGCGCGCGCGGCCGTGTCCGCCGATGTCATCTCCGGGTCGGGGTCGCTCGACGTCAACCGGCACGGCTACATCCTGCAGCCGCGCCAGCTGGTCGGCGTGCGCGGCTCCGGGCGTGCGTACGACGGCGACTACTACGTCAAGTCCGTGACGCACAACCTGCGGCCGGGCTCCTTCCAGCAGAACTTCACCCTCTCGCGAGAAGGACTCGAAGCACGAAGCCCCTACGTCCGGCCCTGACGCTTCACCGGGCAACATCCCACAGAGCAGGAGCAGTTCAGCATGGCGGCACCCAGCAATCGCTACCTCGGCAAGTTCCGTGGCCGAGTCGTGGACAACAACGACCCGTTGCACATCGGCCGGGTCACGGTCGAGGTCCCGGACGTCCTGGGCGATGAGCCGTCGACGTGGGCGCTGCCCTGCCTCCCCTTCACCGGGCCGCAGGCGGGCCAGTTCGTGGTGCCGCCGCCGGGCGCGGGCGTGTGGGTCGAGTTCGAGCAGGGCGATCCGAGCTTCCCGGTGTGGACGGGGTGCTGGTACGGGTCCGAGGCCGAGCTGCCACCGGACGCGCGCACCGCCGTGCAGCAGAACTCACCGAACAAGCCGGTCGTCGTCCAGACGCCGGGCAATCACAAGATCGTGATGAGCGACGCGCCCGAGCAAGGGATTCTGTTCCAGGCCCAGGGCGGCGCCTACATCCGCATCACCAAGGAAGCCGTGGTCATCGCGACCGGCGACGGCGCCGAGGTCATCCTGCGCGGCAAGGAAGTGACCATCAACAAAGGCCAGTTGACCATGGCCGCCAAGCGATAGAAAACGGGGGATCAACAGGATGTCCGGGACAACCGGGAATCTGCTCACCGCCGGACCCGGCGGTGGCTCCAGTGCCGTAATCAGCTGCCCGCACGGCGGCCGCGCCACCGCGGCGGCCGGCCCGTCGGACCGGGCCGTGCTCATCGATGGCGCGCCCGTCGCGACGGCCGCCCACAGTTACGTCGTGGTCGGCTGCCCCCACACCGTCGGCGGCGTGCCCGAGCCGTGTGTCGCCGTGCGCTGGACCGCGGACGCCACCGGCATCACGGTCGACGGCACGCCGGTGCTGCTCGACACCTCCGCGGCCCAGTGCGTCACGGCGGCGTTCGTACCGCAGGGCCCGCCCTTCGTCCAGCCCGCGCAGCGAGAGGTGACCGTCCGATGAACCCACGCACCCGGGTCCGCAGCGACCTCGCCTTTCCGTTCCGGGTCGACCGGCGAGGGCGCGCCGCGCACGCCGACCGCGACGAGCATGTGCGCGACCTGATCGAGCAGTTGCTGTTCACCAGTCCCGGCGAGCGCGTGATGCGCCCCGACTTCGGCTGCGGCCTGCTCGATCTGGTCTTCACGCCCAACAGTCCTGAGCTGGCGAGCGCGTTGGAGCTCTCGGTGCAGGCGGCGCTGCAGCGCTGGCTCGGTGACCTCATCGAGGTGGCGGCCCTCGACGTGGTGAGCGAGGAGAACGTCGTCCGCGTGTCTCTGTCGTACGCCGTGCGCTCCACGGGGAGCCGTCGTGACGACGTCTTCGAAGGGAGGGCCAAGGCGTGACCAGTCCCGTGTCCACCCGCCGGGCCAAGGTAAGGGCGGCGCAGCTCAACGGAGTCGACGCCGTCGAGGTGAGTGACGACGGGCTGCTGCTCACCGTCTCCTTCCTCGGCAAGGCCCCGCACGGCCTGCGCGCACAGAACGTACGCATCGACGGCGGCCGGCGCATCACCGGCATCGAGGCCGTCGATGTCGGCGTGGAACGCGAGGAGGACCCCGAGCTCGACGATCGTCTGTATGTCACGCTCGACAAGGCCGGAGACACCTCCCGCTACCTGCTGCGCCTGGTCGAGACCGACCCGTACGGGCGGCCGGGCACGGAGCCCTTCCGCGGCTTCGACCGGCGCTACCACAGCGCGGCGTTCGCCTTCAGGCCCGACTGCCCCACGCCTTTCGACTGCAAGGACGAGGCGGCGGAAGAACCCTCCTTCCCCCGGACGCCGGTCGTCGACTACACGGCCCGCGACTACGACACCATCCGCAAGCTCCTCCTGGACCGCCTGGCGCTCACCACGCCCGACTGGGTCGAGCGCAACCCGGCCGACCTGGGCATGACCCTCGTCGAGCTGCTCGCGTACACCGGCGACCAGATCAGCTATCAGCAGGACGCGATCGCCACGGAGGCGTATCTCGACACCGCGCGCCGCCGTGTCTCCGTACGCCGTCATGTGCGGCTCATCGACTACGCGATGCACGACGGCTGTACCTCCCGCGCGTATGTGACCGTGGAGGCGGCCGGTGAGCACACGCTGCCTGCGGGCGCGTTCCGCTTCGCATCGGTCGACGTACGCGTCCTCGATCCGCATGACCGCCCCGCGCCCGGGACGGTCATCGACGACCGGGACCTCGCCGACCTGGCCGAGCGGGGCACCGTGGAGGTCTTCGAGCCGGTCGCGGCCGGTGATCCCCTTGAACTGCGCGCGGCGCACAACACGATACGGCTGTGGACCTGGGGCGGCGATGTGTGCTCCCTGCCGAGGGGCGCCACATCGGCCACACTGCGCGACGAGTGGCGTGACGCGGAGACCTGTGAGGGGCGTCGACTCAGGTTGAGAGCGGGTGATTTGCTGGTCCTGGAGGAGGTGAAGGGGCCGCGCACCGGGACACCGGGCGACGCCGATCCGGCGCACCGGCAGGCCGTGCGCCTCACGTCCGTCACGCCGGGCGTCGACCGCATCGAGGACCAGCCGGTCCTGGAGGTCACCTGGGCGGCCGAGGACGCGCTGCGCTTCCCGCTCTGCCTGACCACGCGCGGCGGACGCGACTGCACCCCGGTCGAGGACGTGAGCGTGGCGCGGGGCAACGTGGTCCTCGTCGACCACGGCCGTACGTTGCACTGGTGCGGGGACGCTGTGCCGGAGACGGCGACCGTGCCGCCCGCGCCCGCCGGCGTGGCCCCCTGCGGCCCTCCCGCGTTCGGCTGCTGGGATCCCGACGAGGGCAACGCGACGGCGAAACTCATCAACTCCCTTACGGACAAGGCGGAGTGCGGCGCGGCACTCACCGCCGACGACATCCGCGAGCTCTTCGACGTTGTGGGCGAGGACGCGACCGTACGCGCCGGGCTCGGCCTGGAACTGGCCGGGCGGCGGCAGGAGCGCGTCGTACCCGGCACGGCGTACGCGCAGGCCGCAGCGCTGCGCACGCTGCTCGCGCAGTCCGTCTACCCGGGCATCGCGCCCCGCTTCCGGCCGCTGCTCGGCCGCTCCCCCGTGGTGCAGGCGGTGCCGTTCCCCGACCCCAGTGCCGTTTCGGCGGGGCAGGCCGAGCGGATCGGCGCCATCCCGGGCCGGGTGAAACAGCGCCTGGTGGAGCTGTGGCGCAGCGCCCGCGACCGCGACGGGCTCGATGACGAGGAGATCGCCGAACTGGCCGTGATCTACGGCCTGAAGGTCCTCGACCGTCTCGAACTGCGACTTCACCCGGTCCGCGCACTGCGTGAACTCCTGTACCGCAGCGATCGTTTGCTCGACTCCAAGCTGCGCCGCGCCGAGGTGCTGACCGCGCGTGCCCGCGCCGGTACGGTCCTCGACGGGGACATCGCCTGGGAGATCGAGCACAGTTGGGGCCCGGAGTACGCGGAGGGACTCCACCCCGACGAGCCGGTCCTGCGGGGTTCCGCCTCGACGGGGCTCACACAGGACCCGCGCCGCGCTCTTCCCGCCGTGCGCCTCCACGAGGGCGAGCTGCGCTGGGCGCCGCTCCGCGATCTGCTCGAAAGCGGTCCCCGCGACCGGCACTTCGTGGGTGAGCTGGAGGACGACGGACGGCTCGCGCTGCGGTTCGGCGACGGGCGGCACGGCGCGAAGCCGGCACCCGGCTCACGCCTGGAACTCCACTACAGGCTGGGCGGCGGCCTCGTGGGCAACGTGGGCGCGGAGGCCATCAACCACCTGGTGCTCTTCCGCGATGACGACGATGCCGGCACGGGCGGTGCGCCGCCGGTGGCCGGGGTACGCAACCCGCTGCCCGCCGTCGGCGGCACGGAGCCGGAACCCGTGGAGCAGGTACGCCAGTTGGCTCCGCTCGACCTGCGCCGCACCCGGCTGCGCGCCGTGACCGCCGACGACTACGCGGCCCTCGCCTCGGCCCTGCCCGGGGTGCAGAGGGCGGCGGCGGAGCTGCGCTGGACGGGCAGCGTCCAGGAGGCGCACATCGCGATCGACGCCGAAGGCACCGGGGCCCCGGCGCCGGTGCTGCTCGATTCGGTGGCCCAGTCGCTGGAGGCCTACCGGCGCATCGGCCACGACGTGGTGGTGGGGCCCGCGCGTCTCGTGCCGCTCGACATCGCGCTGTCGGTGTGCGCGAAGCCCGGGCACCAGCAGGGGCAGATCCTGGCCGAGCTGTACCGAGTGCTCGGCAATGGCCGGCTCGCCGGCGGGCGGCTCGGCTTCTTCCACCCCGACGCGCTGACGTTCGGCGAGCCGGTCAGGCTCAGCCGGCTGGTCGCGGCCGCGGCGGCCGTCCAGGGCGTGGAAAGCGTTCACGTCAGCCGCCTGCAGCGGCTGTTCGAAGAGGACCGAGGAGAGAGGGAGGACGGCGTGCTGCGGCTCGGCCCGTTGGAGATCGCCACCTGCGACAACGACCCCGGCCGGCCGGAGAACGGCCATCTGGCGATATCCCTTGGGGGTGCCCGATGAGCACGGCCGAGCGAAGCGCACCCGACCCCCGCGTCACGCCGCGTGCAGGCCGGCGCGCCGCATCGCGCCCCATCCTGCACGCCGCCCGCGACCAGCGCCACCGGCCCGCGGCGGCGAATCCTGGAGGTACCCGATGAGCGACGAGCTCACCCCGGACTGCGGCTGCGCCGGTATCTGCGCGGGCGGTCACGACGAGCGGGTGGCGCCCGCCGCGCCGCACAACCCGCCGGGCCGCACCGCCCTCGACTACCGCGTCGGCGAGTACGGCTCTTTCCTGTCCGCCCTGCTCGACCGGCTTGCGTCCCCCGCCTACCCAGCGCTCGGCAGACTGACCGTCCGCACCCCCGACGACCCGGCGATCGGCCTCCTCGACGCGACCGCCGTCCTCGGTGACCTGCTGACGTTCCACTCCGAGCGGATCGCCGACGAGGCCTATCTGCGCACCGCGAACGAGCATCGCTCGCTGGTGCTGCTCGGCCGCCTGGTCGGTCACCGGCCGCGTCCCGGCGTCGCCGCGAGCACGCATCTCGCGTACACCCTCGACCGTGACCCGCGGGCCGAGACCCTCCCCGTGGTCATCCCGCGCGGGGCGCGCAGCAACAGCGTCCCCGCGTCGGCCGACGAGGAGTCGCAGACGTTCGAGACCAGCCGGGACCTGACGGCCCGCTGGGACTGGAACGAACTGGCGCTCCGCCGCCGGCGCCCCTCCCTGATCACCCCTCAGGACCTCGCCCGTCGATCCGAACTCTTCGTCGAGGGCACGGCGAACTCCCTTCAGACGGGTGATCAGCTGCTGTTCGTCTTCGGTGAGCAAGCGGGGGGCGAGCGGCTGCTCCTTCCCGTCTCGCGCGTACGCGTCGACCGCGACGACGGGATCACGGCGATCGGCCTCCAGCGCTCGGCCCCGCCGACGATCGAGGAACTCGTCGACGAGGTGCGGCGCTGGACCACCGAGCCCCTGGCTCCGGGCGAGCCGGGCGACGAGCCGCCTACGCCCGAGGTCCCCGACCCGCGTCCGGTGAGCCGTCTGATCGACGACTTCGACGACCAGGTCCTTGCTCCGCTGCGGGACGGTCTCGACGGAGTGAAGACTCCGGAGCAGTTGACCTCCGCCCTCAAGGAGCCCGTGGACCGCCTCGCCGAGGCGCAGGTGCTGGCGACACCGTACGAGGACGTGGCCGAGTGGTTCGCGCGGCTCGAAGCCGTACTGGCCGAACTTGCCGGGCGGGCAGTGGAATTGGCCCCGTTCCAACCGGAGACAGACCCGTCCCGGCCGGAGCCGGCCCTGCCCCGACCGGAGACGGACCCGCCTCGACCGGAGTCCGTGCGGACGGCCGCCCCGCTCCCCCGCCCGGAGGAGGCCGCGCTCCAGGCCCTCGCAGCCCTCCTCCCCGCCCTGGGCGGAAAGGCTCCCGCCCCGAGGAGCGGCAGGCCCGCCACCACCCCGGGCGCGGACACGGCCCGCCTGCTCAAAACCCTCAACCCGGCCCTTGGCGCCCTCTATCCCGCCTGGCGGCAGGCTGAGGTACCGGGCACTGCGAACCTCCTGCGTGAGCTGCTCGCCCTGCGCGCACAAGCCGCCCCCTTCGGGGCGACGGCTCCCCTGAAGCCGGTCCAGGACGACCGCGGCCGGGTGATCCGCACCGCCGACTGGCCCCTGACCGGTGCTGTCCTCACCACCATGCGCGTCGTGTTCGACCCCGCGGGCAAGGTTCCGCAGACGGCCGAGTTCCAGCACGTCGAGGGCAGCAGCTCCGACCAGCGCGCCAGGACTCTCCCCATCCCTCAGCCGGAGAATCTCCCACTCGGCCCCGGCCAGGTCGAGCTCTCCACCCGCAGCGGCCAGGACCGCGAGCTGAACTGGCTGAGCCGCCGCCCCAGCGACTCCCAGGAGCCGGGCGTCACCGCCCGCCTCCACTCGGGCCTGCCCGAACGCACGCTCTTCGTGTCGCGCCCGGACGCGCACGGCGTGATCAACGTCGGCGTGTACAACGGCACGGCCAAGGAGGTCGCCCTCCACCCGGGCGTCCCGGTGCATTTCACGCACGGCGAGTACGAGGTGGCACTCCGGTACACGGTCGGCACCACCGCTCCCAATGTGGAGATCGTCATCGCCACGAAGCCGGCCCCTGCCAACCGTCGCGTGGTGCAGCTGGACACCGTGTACGACAGCATCACCGTCGGCAGCTGGGTCGCGATCGAGCGGCCCGCCAAGGGCGACGACGACGCCCACCCCGGCGACAAGAAATTCAAGCTCGTCACCACGAAGGTCGTGGCCGTACGCACGGCCGCGTACACCGATTACGGCATCTCGGGCCGCGGCACCGAACTCGTCCTCGCCGACCCCTGGCTGGACGACAAGGACGTGCTGCTCTCGCACATCCGCGACACCACCGTGCACGCCGCGGGTGAGCCGCTGCGCATGGCGGACGAGCCGCTCGGCGAGGACGTGCACGGCAACGAGCTGGAACTGGCCGAGCTGTACGACGGGCTGCGCCCCGGCCGCACCCTCGTCGTCAGCGGCAGGCGCAGCGACATCCCCGGCACCTCGGGCGCGGGCGTCGAGGCCACCGAAGTCGTGGTGATCGCGGTCGCCGAACCCGCGCTCGATCCGCAACTGCCGGGCGACCACGTCCATACGAGGCTGACGCTGACCACCGATCTCGCGTACCGCTACCGGCGCGAGACGGTGAAGGTCCTCGGCAATGTGGTGGGGGCGACGCACGGCGAAGGCCGGGCCGAGCCGATCGGCAGTGGCGACGCCGACCGTACGAACCAGACGTTCACGTTGTGGCAGTCGCCGCTCACCTGGATGGCGTCCGACACCCCGCTGGGCGCCACGCCCGTCCTGGAGATCCGCGTCGACGGGCTGCTCTGGCACGCGGTCGACAGCCTGGCGGGGCGCGGGACGCGCGAGCGGGTCTACATCACGGGCACGACCGGCGACGGCCGCACGACGGTGACGTTCGGCGACGGCGTACACGGCGCGCGCCTGCCCAGCGGCCACGAGAACGTTCGCGCCCGATACCGCTTCGGCACCGGCAGGGCGGCGAATGTGGCGGCGGAGCGCATCACTCAGGCCATGACCCGCCCGCTCGGCGTCACATCGGTCACCAATCCGCACCCGGCCTCGGGCGGCGCGGACGCGGACGGGCCGGCGCTGACCCGGCGCACCGTGCCGCTCGCGGTCGCGGCCCTGGACCGCCTGGTGTCCGTGTCCGACTACGAGGACTTCGCGCGCTCCCGAGCCGGGATCGGCCGGGCCGTTGCGGGTGAGCTCTTCGACGGGCGACGGCGCGTGCTGCACGTGACGGTCGCGGGCACGGACGACGTTCCGATCGCCGATGCCACCGGGGATTCAGCCCTGCTGCGCACACTGCGCGGCTCACTCACGGAGTACGGCGACGCGCGCCTGCCCGTCCGGGTGGATGTACGCGAGCTGGTGCTGCTCCTGATCGCCGCGAAGGTGAAGCTCGCGCCCGACCACACCTGGGAGGTCGTCGAACCACGGCTGCGCCAGGCGCTGCTGCGCCGACTCGGTTTCGAGGGACGGGAGTTGGCTGAGCCTGCGCGCCTCTCGGAGGTCCTTGCGACAGCGCATTCGGTACCGGGGGTCGACTACGTGGATGTCGATGTCTTCACCGGGGTGTCCGCATCCGCCGCCGCGGGCGCCACCGCGCAGCAGCTGACGCGGCTGCTCGGCACGCCCGGCGAGCCGAGGTCCACGGTCCCGGCGCGCTCGGCGACGTACGACGAGAAGATCCACACCGTGCGCAAGAAGGACGGCGAGACCCTGTCGGAGGTCTGCGCACGCCACGGCGTGCCGCTCGCCGAACTCCTGCGCCTCAACCCCGACATCACCGATACCCGGCGCCTCGCCGAGGGCCGTTCGGTGTTCGTCTTCCGCGGCATCTGCCCGGCGCAGCTCGTACTGCTGACGCCGAAGGCCGCGGACACGCTGATTCTGACGGAGGTCAAGTGATGTCCAGGGAGCCGGACGGGCTCGCTCAGCTGCTCCCCCCGTGGCACCGCCTCAGGGACGCCGAGGAGGGCGAACCGCTGCGCGCCCTGCTCGCGGTGATGGCCGAGCAGATCGATGTCGTACGCAACGGGGTCGAGCAGAGTTACGAAGACCTGTTCGTGGAGACGGCGGCGCCCTGGGTACTTCCGTACCTCGGCGACCTCGTGGGCTTTTCGACACTGCCCGGCTATGAGCGCGTCCTCACCACCGGTCTGCGGAGCGGGAGTTCGGCCACCGCGCTGACGGAGGCGATCGCGCCGCGCCGCGATGTGGCCGCCACGGTCGCGAACCTGCGCCGCAAGGGCACGCTGCACCTGCTGGAAGAGCTCTGCGAGCAGGTGGCGGGTTGGCCGGCGCGGGCGGTCGAGCTGTCCCGGCTCGTCTCGCACCAGCAGCCGGTCAAGCTGTACGGGTCCGGGTCCTCCGGGTCCGGGAACGCGGGCCGCTCGCGGCGCGGGCGCCTCGCCGACCTGCGGGACGGATCCGCGCTGGACCTGGCGGGTTCCGCCTTCGGGACGGTGGCCCGCTCGGTCGACGTCAGGAGCGCAAACTCCCGTCGCAGGCAGGGTGGTTCGACTCCCGCCGGGGTCGGCCTCTTCGTCTGGCGGCTACGGGCGCACTCGCTGACGTCCTCACCCGCGTACTGCATCGACCGGGCCCGCAACCTCTACACCTTCTCGATCCTCGGCAACGACAGCCCGCTGGTGACCAAGCCGGTCCCGGAGCCCTCGGCGACGCACATCGCGACGATCGACAACGTCCCCGCGTTCATCCGGCGCCGCCAACTGCACGACCGGCTCGCCGACTACTACGGCCCCGGCAAGAGCTTCGTCATCCGGCGCGACGGTGAGGACAAGCCGGTGCCGCCGTCGGACATCGTGGTGGCCGATCTGTCGGACTGGCGCTACCGGCCGAAGCGCGGGCAGGTCGCCGTCGATCCGGAGCTCGGGCGGATCGCGTTCGGGTCGCGGTCCGCGCCCCGGCAGGGTGTCTGGGTCGACCACCACTACGCGTTCGGCGCCGACATGGGCGGCGGTGAATACGCACGGGAGCGCCGGCCGCGCCCGGACGCCGCGCTCTACCGGGTCGGGCCCGGGCAGACGTACCGGCAGATCATGGACGCGTACCGGGCGTGGCAGCACGACCGGCGGTCCGGGACCTGCGGACCCGAGGGCATCGTCGAGATCACGCACAGCGGCGCCTACCAGGAGCAGCTGGACTTCGACCTCGACCCGGGCGACCGCTTCGAACTGCGCGCGGCAAAGGGCACCCGCCCGGTGATCCGGCTCCTGGACTGGTACAGCAACCGTCCTGACGCGCTCAACATCCGTGCAGTGTCCGAGGATTGCGAACCGGGCGAGCGACCGCGGATCACCCTCGACGGACTGCTCGTCGCCGGACGCGGCATCAACGTGACGGGCCCGATGGGTGCGGTTGTCGTGCGCCACACGACGCTCGTACCCGGCTGGTCCCTCGAACCCGAGTGCGATCCGCACGCGCCGCAGGAGCCGAGCATCGTGCTGGAGCGCACCACGGCGTGCCTGCAGATCGAGGACAGCGTCCTCGGCACGATCGAGGTCATCGGCGACGAGGTGTCCGAGGAACCGCTCGACATCCACATCCGCGACAGCGTCCTGGACGCCACCGGAATCGAGCGCCCGGCCCTGTCCGCCCCGGACTGCCGGCACGCCCACGCCGTCCTGCACGCGCACCGCACCACGGTGATCGGCGAGGTGCACACGCACGCGGTGGCGGTCGCGGAGGACTCCGTCTTCACCGGACGGCTCCACGTGGCGCGGCGCGGTATCGGCTGCCTGCGTTTCTCGTACGTCCCCGCCGGCTCGCGTACGCCACGCAGGTACCGCTGTCAGCCGGACCTGGCCGGCCCGGGCGAGGCCTCGCGCGTGCGGCCCCTGTTCACGTCCGAGCGCTACGGGACGCCCTGGTACGGGCAGTTGGCGGACCGGTGCGCCCAGGAGATACGGCGCGGGGCGCAGGACGGGGCCGAAATGGGCGCCTTCCACGACCTGTACCGGCCGCAACGCGAGGACAGCCTGCGGGCGCGGCTCGCGCAGTACACGCCCGCGGGCACGGACGCCGGGATCTTCTACGTCACCTGAGCCCGCCTCGCCGACCTTCTCAACCTGCAGATTCCTGAACCAGGGGGACCCCCTTCATGCACGCTGATCTCTCCCGCTCCACCTTCCGCCCGGAGCGGCACTATTCCGCGGTCATCTCCCAGCAGGGCCGCGTCCAGCTCGACGCCGACGCCAACGAGCAGAGCGCGATCGAGCTCCACCGGGTGCGCGCGCTCGCCGCTGACCTGATCGGCCGGCACGGCGCCCCGCGCGACGCGGCGGGCTTCCGTATTCAGTACGTGGGCGGCAAGCACGACATCGACACCCTGAACATCTATGGCGGCCGCTACTACGTCGACGGCATCCTGTGCGACGCGGACCGGCCCGCGCCCGGACTGCCAGTCCCGGACGAGGACGCCGCGGATGACGACGCCGAGTCCACCGCGCCGCCCGCGTTCTGGACGTACTGGGACCAGCCGGACGGCTTCCGCGACCCGGAAAAGCCGGGCGACCGGCTGCCGTCGCCCGCCCAAGTACCCTTCGTGGTCTGTCTGAAGGTGTGGGAGCGTTCGGTCAGCGCGGCGGAGGACCCGGCGCTGCGCGAGGTGGCGCTCGGCTCGGCGATGCCGGACACGGCGGCGCGCGCAAAGGTCGTCTGGCAGGTGCTTGCGCTGACGCTCGCCGCGCTCGGCATCGAGGAGAGTGACCCGTCGAAGGAGCAGGTGAGCGAGAAGTTCACCCAGTGGGCGATCGGCCAGAGCGCCCCTTCCGCACATCTCGCGGCCCGCGCCGAGCGGCCCGACCACGCGGACGAGGACCCGTGCCTGGTCAAGCCGGACGCCCGCTACCGCGGCCCGGAGAACCAGCTGTACCGGGTGGAGGTGCATGACGGGGGCCCGGCCGGGGACGCCACGTTCAAGTGGTCGCGCGAGAACGGCTCGGTCGTCTTCCCCGTGGATGAACTGGACGGCACCTGGGTGCAGTTGGCGAGCCTCGGCCAGGACGACAAGCTGGATCTGGACGTGGGCGACCAGGTGGAGTTCACCGACACCGCGTACGCCTCGCGTCTGGAGGCCCTCCCCCTGCTGCGGGTCGAGGAGCTGGACCTGCCGGGCCGCCGGGTGCGGCTGTCCGCCGAGCCCGAGCCGGGCGTGGGACGGCTGCCCCACCTGCACCCGTTCCTGCGCCGCTGGGACCACCGGGCGGGGCCCAGGCGCCAGGGCCGCACAGCCGGCCTGCGGGAGGGAGCGATCGGTGTCGAGGAGGGCGCATGGCTGCCTCTTGAGGACGGCGTCGAGGTGTACTTCGCCAAGGGCGGCACCTACCGCACCGGCGACCACTGGATCATCGCGGCCCGCACCGCGACCGGCAGCGTCGAGTGGCCCACGAACGACGCGCGCAAGCCGCTGCTCCAGGCCCCCGCGGGCATCGCACGGCATTTCGCGCCGCTGGCCCTGGTGAAGGGCGAGGACGCCCCCGTCGACCTGAGGCTCGTCTTCGACCCGCTCGGGTACGGCATCCCGGCCGCGGACAAGGCGACGCTCGCCGCGGAAGCGCTCGCGGCCGAAGAGGAGCACGCGGCGGAGACCACGCAGGACGCCCCGGCGGGGCCCCGGTCACAGACCACGGCAGAGGCGGAAACCGCAGTGGAAGGAGACAAGTGATGGCCAAGCCACTGAGCGCGTCCAAGCTGGTGGAGATCCTGCGCGCGGAGGGTCTGACCGTCCATGAGGTACGCAGCTGGCGTACGCACAACCGTAATTCGAAGGGTCCGTGGGGCCCGATGAACGGCGTGGTGATCCACCACACCGTCACTTCGGGCACCGACGCGTCCGTGGACATCTGCTACGACGGCTACTCGGGCCTGCCCGGCCCCCTGTGCCACGGCGTGATCGACAAGAAGGGCCACGTCCACATGGTCGGCAACGGCCGCGCCAACCACGCGGGCCTCGGCGACGGCGATGTCCTGCGCGCCGTCGTCAACGAGACGAAGCTGCCGCCGGACAACGAGGCCGACACGGACGGCAACCGCCATTTCTACGGCTTCGAGTGCATCAACCTCGGCAACGGCAAGGACCCCTGGCCCGAGGCCCAGAAGGAGGCCATCGAGAAGGTCTCGGCCGCGATATGCCGGGCTCACGGCTGGAGCGAGCGTTCCGTCATCGGCCACAAGGAGTGGCAGCCGGGCAAGCAGGACCCGCGCGGCTTCACGATGGACGGCATGCGCTCCCGCATAGCCGACCGCCTGCGGAGCAACAAGCCGGGCGGTGGCACAAGCCCGAAGCCGCCGACCAAGCCGCACCCCGCGTACGAGCCGTTCCCCGGCTCGGCCTTCTTCCGGACCGGCCGCCACGACAAGCTGATCACCGCCATGGGCAAGCGCCTGGTCGCGGAGGGCTGCGGCCGTTACGAGCAGGGCCCGGGCCCCGAGTGGACCGACGCGGACCGCAAGTCCTACGCGGCGTGGCAGCACAAGCTGGGCTACCGGGGCAAGGATGCGGACGGAGTACCGGGGAAGGCCAGCTGGGACAGGCTGAAGGTGCCGGCGTCCTGACCGGCAGTCCGCTTGCCGGAAGGGCCCGTACGGAAGGCCACCACTCTCGTCGCCGCCCGCGGCGACAGCGCTCAGCGGGCGGCGAGGTCTCGGGCGGTTCGGACGATGTGGGTGCGTGAGATGCCTGCGGTGTCGAGGAGTTCGGAAGCGGTTCCGGAGCCCGGCAGGTTGCGCACGGCGAGGTGGACGACTGCGGGAGCCAGCCGCTGCGAGGCGAGTGCGGACAGCACGGCCTCGCCGATGCCGCCTTCGGGATGGTGGTCCTCGACGACGACCAGTGCGCCGGTTTCCTGGGCTGCGCGGGCGAGCATGTCGAGGTCCAGGGGCTTGACGGAGTACAGGTCGACAACCCGGACGGGGATGTTCTCGGCGGCCAGCCGGTCGGCGGCGGCGAGGCATTCGTGGAGGGTGACGCCGGCGCCGATGAGGGTGACCTTGTCGCTGTCGCTCGCGCGCAGGGTCTTGGACCCGCCGACGGGGAAGTTCTCGTCGGAGGCGTACAGGACGGGGTAGGCGCCCCGGGTGGTGCGCAGGTAGGAGATGCCGTCCAGGTAGGCCATGGCGGCGGTCAGAGCGGCAGCGGATGTGGCGTCGCTGGGGTAGAGCACGGTGGAGCCGTGGACGGCGCGCATCATGGCGAGGTCTTCCAGGCCCATCTGGGAGGGGCCGTCCGCGCCGATCTCGACACCGCAGTGGGTCCCGCACAGACTCATGGAAATCTGGGAGACGGCCGCCATACGGATGAAGTCATGGGCCCGGGTGAGGAAGGCGGCGAACGTGGTGGCGTAGGGGCGGTAGCCGCGTACGGCCATACCCACCGCGCCGGCGATCATCTGCTGTTCAGCGATGTACATCTGGAAGTACCGCTCTGGGTGTGCCTTGCCGAAGTCCTCCGTGTGGGTGGAGTTGCCCACCTCCGCGTCCAGGGCCACGATGTCGGGCCGGGCCCCGATCGCGGCGAGCGCCTTGCCGAAGGCGACACGGGTGGCGACGGTTTCGCCGACCTCGAAGCGCGGCAGCGACACCTCCACGGGAGCGGCCGGGGTGCTTGGGGTGGCGGCGGGAGGCTGGGGGCCGCGGACGGTGAGGTGGCGTACGCCGCCCAGTTCGGTGATGGCGCGTGCGGCAAGATCGTCGGGCAGTGGCTTGCCGTGCCAGCCCTCGGCGTCCGCGACCTCGAAGACGCCCTGCCCCTTGATGGTCTTGGCGACGATGACGGTGGGGGCCTGCCCGTCGTCCGCGGCGGCCAGGGCTTGTTCGACGGCCACGAGGTCGTGGCCGTCGACGACGAGGGCGCGGCAGCCGAAGGCTTCGGCGCGGCGGGCGTAGGCGCCGGTGTCCCAGCCCAGCTCCGTGGGGCCGCGCTGGCCGAGGCGGTTGACGTCGATGATCACGATGAAGTTGGCCAACCGGTGGCGGCCTGCCTTGTCCAGGGCTTCCCACACCGACCCTTCGGCCATTTCGCTGTCGCCGCACAGCACCCACACGCGGTACGGCTGGTGTTCCAGGTCCCGTCCGGCCAGCGCGATGCCGACGCCGTAGGCGATGCCCTGGCCCAGGGAGCCGGTGGCCGCATCCACCCAGGGCAGGACCGGAGTGGGGTGGCCCTGCAGTCGAGCGCCGTTGCGGCGGTAGGTGGTCATCAGTTCCTCTTCGTCGATCGCACCGGCGGCGAGGAACATCGCGTACAGCAGGGGGGAGGCGTGCCCCTTGGAGAAGATCAGGTGGTCGTTGGCCGGGTTCTTCGGGTTCTGCCAGTCGTAGCGCAGTTGGCGTGCCATGAGTACGGCCATCAGGTCCGCGGCGGACAGGCTGGAGGTGGGGTGCCCGGAACCGGCGGCGGTGCTGGCGCGAACGGAGTCCACGCGCAGCTGCTGAGCCAGCTGAAAGACCTGGTCCAGGCCGCTGTCGGGCCCGAGGGAGACAGTGGGGGTGTTCTCGACCGACATCGCGGCTTCCTCTCGTGTCCTGCGTTCTGATCCGGTCGTCGACGGCTGCCGGCTCGCGGGCCGCGCGCAGAGGCTGCGTGGGGCGCCTGTGCCCTTGCCGACCGTATGTCCGTGATGCGGTGGCCGCGATCTGAACGCGTGCCGGTCAGAGGGTGCGGTCCAGGAGCGCCATCAGTGCTTTCCAGTGGCGGTCGTCCGCCGTGCTGTCGTATGCAGCGGTGTCGGCCTGGGTGAAGCCGTGGTGCGCGCCGGCGTAGACCTCGCTGCGGTGGCGCACGCCCGCTGCGGTGAGGGCCTCGTCGAGGCGGTTGATCTGCTCGGGGGGCAGCGAGGGGTCCTGGTCGGCGTGGCCGAAATACAGCTCCGCGGTGATCCGGTCGGCGACCAGGTGCGGGCTGTCGGCAGAGTCGGTGGCCAGCCGCCCACCGTGGAAGCCGGCCATGGCCGCCACCCGCTCCGGGTAGGTGCCGGCGGTACGCAGGGCAAGGCCGGCGCCCATGCAGTAGCCCGTGATACCGACCGGCCCGTCAGTGGTCAGGGGCGAGGCGGTCAGCCAGCTCAGGTAGGCGTCGGCGTCGCGCATCGCGAGATCGGGTGTCAGTGACTGCATGATCGGGCCGAGACGCTCGAAGATCTCCGGGCGTCGGGCCGGGTCGATGAAGTCGGGCAGCTCGACCACCGGCGCTCGCCCATGGCGGTAGAAGACATTGGGGGCCAGGACGGTGTAGCCGGCTTCGGCGAGGCGGTCGGCCATCTGCCTCAGGTGAGGACGGAGTCCGAAGGCGTCCGGGTAGAGCAGGACCCCGGGGTGGGGACTTCCGTCGTCGGGGTGGGCCAGGTAGGCGTCGGCGGTGCCGTCCTGTGTGGGAATGTCCACGGATGTTCCGCGCACGGCAGTCATGGGCGTTCTCTTCTCTCGTCCGGTGCCCCTCCTTGCCCGGGGCAGGAGGGACCGAAGGCGGGGTTGCAGTCAGTGATCGTAAGGGGTGAGTGATCAACCGTGGCGGCGTGACGGCGCCGCAAAGCGGTGGTTGACTCAGGACCGATGCAGCATGGGGCGCCACCGCTCGGGCACCGCGCCGCCGTACTCGATGCCGGTGGCGCCGACGAGGGATGCCAGGTCGGCGAGCTGTCCGGTGACCGCCCGGCACAGCACCGCCGTCGGCTTGATGCCGGCCTCCAGATACAGGCCCTCGATCAGCAGGACTCCTCGGCTCCGGTCGAAACGTGGAGCGGCCCGGCCGACCGGGTGGTCGCCGTGCAGGATCGGCGGCCGCCGGAAGCCGGGGCCCGGCCAGGTGTTGCCGCGAAAGGGCCAGCCGGCGCGCATCCGCCTGGCTGATCGTCAGAAGCCGCTGGGGCGTGGGCATCGTGGGGGCCCTTGCTCCGTCTCGAATCATCTCGGCACCGAGATGCGCGCACTACAGGTGGTGTCCCCGGGAGGCCGGACCTTCCACTCGGTATCGTCGTCCGACATCCTCGGTGAACGAACGGAACTGGCACAGACAGTGGGTGCGGTTTCCGGCAGGGAGCCACGACGGTTAAGGATTCGAAAGCCCGATGACAGACAACTCCGACATGATCGACTTCGTTCGGGCGCGTCTTGCTGAGGAAGAACAGATTGCGCAAGCGGCAGGCGGCGAGAGCTGGCGTTGCCCGGCCGACGTGCCCGGCGAGGTCCACGACCGGACCGGCGCCATCGCGTTCAGCGTGCGGAATCTCGGCTTCGACCAGCACATCGCTTTCCAGGACCCCGCGCATACACGTCGCCGCATCGAGACGAGCCGAGTCCTCCTGAATGAGTACGCGGAGATCGCCGACAAGGACACCGACCGCCCCGAATACGACTTCCCGTCCGGCCGCGCCGTCGGCCTCGGTTTCGCCGTCCGGCAGATGGCCGCAGAGCATGCCGGCCACCCCGACTACCGGGCCAAGTGGCTGCCGCGGTTCATCCATTAGCATCCGGCGACGGCCGCCCCCGGGCCGGCCTTGAACGCGACCGTGACCTACAGCCGGGGTCCTTCATCAGCGGGAACCGGGCGCAGGGGGTCACCTCGGGCGGCAGGGGCAACTGCAGCAGCGGTGAGACCCGGCACCGGCCGATCAACGAGATCCTGAACGCGCACCGACCGGCCGGCCGGCCGAGGTGAGCAGGGCGGATTCGGGGCCGCTCCGTGGGACGTACACTCCACCCATGGGCGACACACATGCAGTGAGGGAGTGCCTGCGACAGGCCCCTCACGTGCTGGGCCCAGTTGCGCCGAAGGCGCTCTGCCGTGCGCTGCACGGTCACGGCTGACCAGGCACTCACGATCGTCACGGATTTCGGTCCCGATCGCCTGATCCGCAACTTCTCCCGCAGTTTCTGCTCCGCCCATGGAGCGCTTCTCCACCCCCTTCGCTGTGCGTTCCGCAGCACCCCACACTCGCGCAGCTCCTCGGCGTGCCGTCGGCATCCCCTTCGGCGACGGCCGATGGGGCGTGCCGCATTTTCGAGAGGACCCTGTATGAAGTTGAGGGAGTTGCTGGCCGGTCACGATCACGAGGTCCTTCTGGGCGATCCGGAGACGAGGATCAGCGCAGGAGCCTGTTTCGACGCCCATCGCGTTTCGCCGGGTTCGCTGTTCATCGCCGTACCCGGTCATCGGGAAGGGGGACCCGGAGCCATCGGCTCGGCACTGGCACGTGGCGCTGTGGCGGTACTCGTCGACAGGACAGCGCCCGATCTCCCAGCGGCAGTATGGGCATCGGCAGGCAATGCATGCGTCGTCCGAGTGCCGGACACACGGACAGCAGCGGCGGTCGTCACCTCCCGCTACTACGGCGAACCCGGTCAGGACATGGACATGGTGGCCGTGACCGGTACCAACGGGAAGACCTCGGTTTCGTACATGGTCGAGTCCGTCCTGAGGATCGCCGAAGGCGCGAAGGTGGGCGTGATCGGGACATCGGGCAGCCGGATCGGCGACGAACTGATCCCGATGCCGCGCTCGGTGTTGACCACACCGGAATCGCCGGACTTCCAGTACCTGTTGGGACACATGCGCGACCACGAGGTGGGCGCTGTGGTCCTGGAGGCCACCTCGATGGGCCTGCTGAACCACCGGGTGGACCATGCGTTCATCGACGTGGGGATCTTCACCAACCTCACGCAGGACCACCTGGACGACCACGGCACCATGGAGAACTACCGCGACGCCAAACTCCGCCTCTTCCAGGGGCTGTGCCGGCTCGCAGTGGTCAACGCCGATGATTCCGTGGGGGCCGGGATCGGGCGGTTGATGCCGGGCATGGTCACCACGTACGGCATCGACGCGGAGGCGGACTACCGGGCGACGGACCTGAGCATGAACGCCTTCGGTACGAGCTTCACCCTCCACCACGCGGGAAGCAAGTACCCCGCGGCGATCCCGGTGCCCGGCCGGTTCTCGGTGGCCAATGCGCTGGCCGCCGTGGCGGCTTGTCACGTCCTGGGACACGATCTGGCGGGTCTGGTTGCCGCACTCGACCGGATGCCCCCGGTCCCCGGACGGCTCGAACGCTTCGAGACCCCCCACGGCTCGTCCGTGATCGTGGACTACGCCCACTCTCCCGACTCCCTGGACAAGGTGCTCTGCGCCGTCCGGGACTTCGCGCCGGGCCGGGTGATCACCGTGTTCGGCTGCGGGGGCGACCGGGACGTCACCAAGCGCGCGCAAATGGGCGAGATCGCCGGGACCCTCTCCGATCTGTGTGTCCTCACCTCGGACAATCCACGGAATGAGGACCCCGAGGCGATCATGGACCAGATCACGCCGGGGCTCGTGGCCACCGGCACCCGGTTCGAGAGGTTCGCCGACCGCCGCCGGGCGATCGCCTTTGCCCTGTCCGCCGCCGGCCCGGATGACATCGTCCTGGTTGCGGGGAAGGGCAGTGAGCCGTACCAGATCGTCGGCGAACAGCTGATTCCGTTCAGCGACATGGCCACGGTGCGCGAACTAGCAGCCACGCAGGAGTAACAGGCGCAGCCGCCGGAAGAGCGGGAAGAATTGAGGGTACATGTCCCCATGTGACTGACCCGGGGATTCACCGAAGGGAGCGGTTGCCATGGAGCGGACCACGTGCTGCGTGGTGGGTGGTGGCCCCGCCGGAATGATCCTCGGGCTGTTGCTGGCCCGGGCGGGGGTGGCGGTCACGGTCCTGGAGAAGCACGGCGACTTCCTGCGCGACTTCCGCGGTGACACTGTGCATCCGTCCACCCTGGCGCTGCTGGAGGACCTGGGGCTGGCCGGGCGGTTCAGCCGGCTGCCGCAGCGGCGGGTGACGACAGTCCAGCTGCCGCTCGGCCCGGACCGTTCGCTGGTCACCGTCGGAGACATCGGCGCGCTGCGGGGCAAGTACAACTACATCGCGATGGTGCCCCAGTGGGAACTGCTCAACCTCCTCGTGGACGAGGCCCGGCGGGAGCCGTCCTTCTCCGTGCGGATGAACACCGAGGCGACGGCCTTCCTCATGGAGGGCATGGAGGTCCCCCCTGGTCGAGCGAAGCCGAGAGCTCGCGGGAGGGTCACGGGGGTCCGGTACCGCACGTCCGACGGCCGTACCGGTGAGCTGCGGGCCACCCTCACCGTGGCCTGCGACGGCCGGTCCTCACTGGCCAGGGCGTTGCCCGAACTGGGACTGCGGAAGTTCACCTGCCCGATGGACGCCTGGTGGTTCCGGCTGCCGCGGCGGGAGGACGACCCGCACGGGCTCGTGGGAGGCGTCGGCGACCGGTTCTTCAGCGCCATGATCGACCGCGGGGACTACTGGCAGTGCGCCGCACTGATCCCCAAGGGAACCGACACCCGGCGCCGCGCCGCCGGTCTCGGCCGGTTCATGGGCGAATTCACGACTGCCGTCCCGTGGCTCGCGGACCGGGTGCACGCGCTCGGGTCGTGGGACGACGTGAAGCTGCTCGACGTGCGGCTCGACCGCCTACGGCGCTGGCACCGCCCGGGGCTGCTGTGCATCGGCGACGCGGCGCACGCGATGTCACCGGTCTTCGGCATCGGCATCAACCTCGCCGTCGAGGACGCGGTGGCCGCCGCCCGGTATCTCGTCGAACCGCTGCGCGCGGGCGCGGTCGGCCTGCGGACCGTACGCCGCGTCCAGCGCCGCCGCTGGCCGACCACCGCCGCGACGCAGGCCCTGCAGCGTTTCGCCCACACGAACGTCATCGAACCGGTCCTGTCGGGCCGCCCGGCGTTCGGCAGCCGGAAGCGCGCCCAGCGGCTGAGCGAGCTCATCACGACCTCGCGGTGGCTGAACCGCCTGCCGGCGTACTTCCTCGCCTACGGCGCCCTGCGCGAGCGCCCGCCGGCCGCGTCGGTGCGCTGAGCCGGACGCCTTGCGTCGGCGGAGCCGGCACCGCGCCCACCCCGATGTCGGGGCGACGGCGCGGGACCGGGCTCGTTCTCGGCACGAGTTCTCGGCACGAGATGGAAGGGCAGCCGTGGCGGCACCCTCGGGGCGCGTACCCGCAACGCCTGTCAGCCACGCCGTCCTGCGTTGCGGACGCCCGCATGGTGCGGGCATGCCGGCACGTCGAGCACATGCATTCCAACGCAACCGTCCACCTGGCCGGTCCCCCGCCGAGGCGTCAGGCGCGCGCCTTGCGGGCCGACATCCATGCGTAGACCAGGACACCCGCGAAGAGGAACAGCACGCCCTGGTAGACGGCGGCGTAGCCGGAGCCCGCCAGGAGCCACATGGAGAAGCCGAAGGCGGCCAGCGCGAGCACGGCGTCACGGGCGAGGCGAGCCGGGCGGACCCGGTCGCGCTGCCCCGAGACGAGGAAGTACAGCTGGGCCGCCGTCGCCAGGAGGTACGGGACGGTCGCGGTGAAGGTCGTGACCAGCACCAGGATCTCGAACACCCGGGCCGTCCCGGCCATGTAGTTGTAGACAGTCAGCAGCGAGGCGAGGACGACCGTGACGGTCACGCCGAAGGTCGACACGCCCCGCCGCTTCACCGCGAAGCGTGCCGGGAACAGGCCGTCGCGGGCGGCGGCGTACGCGGTCTGGGCGCTGAGCAGCGTCCAGCCGTTGAGCGCGCCCACGATCGACACCAGCGCCGCGCAGGCGACCGCCGCGCCGCCCCACGTGCCGCCGAACATGGCGTTGACGGAGTCGGTGAAGGGAGCGCTGGAGGTGAGCAGCTTGTCGTGCGGGACGGTACCGAAGACGGAGAGGGTGCCCAGCAGGTACACCAGCGCCGCACCGAGCGTGCCGAGGACGGTCGCCCGCCCGACGTTGCGCCGCGGATTGCGCACCTCGCCCGCGCTGACCGCCGCCGACTCGACGCCGAGGTAGCTGAAGAGCAGGATCGCTGCGGACGCGGAGACCGCGCCCAGGGCACCACCGTCCGTGGCCTGGAAGGGACCGAGGTTGTCCGGGTCGAAGAAGAACAGCCCGCCGATCGCGACCAGCAGCAAAGGCACGAACTTCAGCACGGTGGAGACGAGCTGCACCGCGCCGACGTAACGGGTCCCGGCGAGGTTGGCGAGAGCCGGCAGCCACTGCACGACGAGTGCGGCGGTCATCATCAGCCACGGCGAGCCGTGCAGGGGCAGCAGCACGTCCAGGTAGCCCACGGCGGTGACGGCGAGCGCCGCGTTGCTCACCCAGGAGGTGATCCAGTACGACCAGGCAGCCAGGAAGCCCGCGAAATCACCGAAGGCCTCGCGCACGTAGACGTATGGCCCGCCGGTGCGCGGGTCGCGCTGCGCGAGCCGCCCGAAGACGAGCGCGAGCGCGATGGCACCGACGGTGAGCACGCCGAAGGCGACGAGGCTGATGGTGCCGTACGGGGCGACGGACACGGGGAGCAGGAAGATGCCGCCGCCGATGATGTTGCCCATGACCAGCGCGGTGGCGACCGGAAGCCCGAAGCGCCGGGCGTGCCGGCTGTCCCCTTCGCGCTCCGGGGCCGGAAGGTGCCCCGTCCGGGCGGAGGCGGGGCCGTGGGCCGGGGCGGGGCTGCCCGGGGCCGGAGCCGATTGCGAAACGGTTCCGGTGTCGTGCATGGGGATGGTGCGCCTTTCATCGTGCTGGGTACCGTCGCCTGCCCTGCGGTCGGCGCCACGGCCCCCCGGCCTGTGCAGCGGCGGCCCAACGTGCGGGCGCACGCCTGCTGCGGGAACGGCCGGGGGATGCATCCCATGGTCGGTTATCGGACACCGCGCATCAAATCGCCGGTGAATGTTCACTGAAGCGCCGTCTGCGACCGAAAATCGGACGGAACCGGGGCTGTGCGACCGCGCATCCTTCTCTGCGGGTGCGAAGGCGCCGACGGCCTCGGCGGCCGGCGAGCAGCCCGTCGGCGACCGGTCGGCGCAGGGGCGCCGCGGAGCCGGCCGACCCGAGCTCCGTCGGCCCATCTGCTGGTCGCCCGGCCGTGAAGCACGGCTCCCCCTCAGCCACGCCGTTGCCGGGCAGCGGGGACACACACCGGGCTCACGGCGAGGACACGACATGGGGCGCCCTCCGCCTCTGTGTCCTCGCCGTCGTGCGGCCCACGGCCGACGGCGGGAGAGTGGAGGTGACGAACCGGGCAGTGATGGGAGGGCCCGAGCAGGGAGCGGCGTGCTTCGTTCGATCGGGCTCCGGCCGGAGGGAGTCAGGCGTGAACGGCAACGACACACCGCGGACCCATCAGGGCAAGCGGCACTTCGACCCGGCCCCGGGGCCGGGTTCGCAAGACGAGCAGGAGAGCGGCGCCCCGCGCTTCGTCGTTCAGATCCATGATGCACGCCGCATGCACTTCGACTTCCGACTGGAAGTCGATGGCGTGCTGAAGTCGTGGGCAGTACCACGCGGCCCTTCGGAGAACCCGCGCGACAGACGGCTGGCCGTGCCGACGGAGGACCATCCGCTGGAGTACCGCGAGTTCGAGGGGGTCGTTGCGACGGGCCAGTACGGGGGTGGCACAGTCATTGTCTGGGACCAAGGCGCCTACCGGCCGCTCAGCCACGACCGGCAGGGCGCCCCTGTCCCGTTCGACGAGTCCCTGGGGAACGGCCACGCCACCTTCTGGCTCGACGGGGTCAAGCTGCACGGCGAGTTCGCCCTGACTCGCTTCCACGGCGGCCACAAGGGCGCCCCCGCCGGCGAGGAAGTGTGGCTTCTGGTCAAAGCAGACGACAACCGCGCTGTCCATGACAGACCCGGCACGCCCGACCCACACCGCGCGCGTTCGGCCCGCACCGGACGCACTCTGCGCCAGGTCGCCGCCGAGGAAGCGGGAACGCCGTCGTAGCCATCGCGCCGGCCGGCAGTGTGCCCGCCCCGATCGAGCGACTCGTGGCCCGGTGGACGCGGTCCTGCTCCCTCAGCCGGCCACCGGCAGCTGTGCGTCGTCCCGCAGCAGGAGTGGAATTCGGTCGAGCGGAGCATCGAGGGTGCGCCAGGTGCCACCCCCGTACGTCGTGCCCGTCCAGGCACACCTCCAGTGGGCACCTGCGGGCAGATAGGTCTCGCGGCTGATGGCACCGGATTCCGTGACGGGGGCGATCAGCAGATCCGAGCCGAGCAGGAACTGGTCGGCGACGGTCCAGGCCTGCTCGTCCTCGGGGAACTCAAGGAACAGCGGGCGCATCGGCGGCAGGCCCTCGCGGGCGGCTGAGGCCATCTGTTCGGCGATGTACGGGCGGAGGCGTTCGCGCAGCTCCAGGTAGCCACGCATGATCTCGTACGCCTCTTCGCCGTACGACCACACCTCGTTGGGCCCGCCCGCCATCTCGCCGCCCAGCGGCAGCCACGGCAACCGGAAGCCGTGCAGCCGGAAGATCGGGCACAGCGCGCCGAACTGGAACCAGCGGACGAGGACTTCGCGGTACGCCGCGTCGTCGGGATCGCCGCCGGCATTGTTGTCGGCCGTGTCCTTCAGTACGGCCAGGACGGGCTCGCTGCCCGTGGGGACGCGCGGCGTGCCCGGGCCGGCGCCGGCGGTCTGCGCCCACTGGTAACCCTGCCGGCTGCTGTCCCCATGCCGTCGCGCCCCACAGAGCGCTGCAGAAGGTCCGCATGGCGGCTTCCCGGTCGGCCCGCCGGCGGTTGGTGACGGTGCCGACGGCCTGGGTGAGCGGACAGCATCAGACCAGCCAGGAATGCCCGGACAGCGGCCGTCGACGTGCGCAGCTGAGTAGGCGTCAGACCAGCCGCGGGGCTCGGGTCGACGCCGAGCTCGGCGTATGTCCTGCAACGCCTCGTAGGCGTCCGAGAACTCATCACCCATCACTTCGGGCTGGAACTCCAGCTCGAAGTCATCGCCGATCTCGGCGACGTGAGGCTAGGTCCGGAGGGCGAAGGACTTCCTGGCCATGAGGGCTCCCATGTGTCGTGCAGTGCCCGGCCCAAAACCAGCGGCGTACACCGAAGGTTAGCCGGGCACTGCGGGACGTCGGCAGTTCCACCTCCTCATGGCGACGACGGCCCTCCACGCACAGCCTCAAAGATCTCCGTGGCCCGAGTGGCTCCACCCCGGTAGAGGAGCGTAGCGAGGGCCAGACCAACACCGCCGGTCAGATAGGTCTCTGCCCCTGAGGGAAGGTCGAGGAACGCTATGGCAGCGCCTGCGGCAGCCACCACCAGCGCGATGACGGCAACACGTACGGGCTCCCGGTCCGGTACGGGCTCAAGGCCATCCAGGTGGTGATCATCCAGCATCACACCTGTCATGTTCCGGGAGTATCGGTCGGCGATGATCAAGGCCAGATCCGATAGCTCGGAAACGGCCGCAGGCATATCTGTATCGAGGCGAAATTCCGCCTTCCGCAATGCGGCCACAACTTTACCAGCGTGATCTTTAAGAGCTTTGCGGCGATGCGGCCAGCGGTAGGCGTCTGCCGCCTCCCGGCGATATGCGCGACCCACCTCTCTGGCGAGAGAATTGACCGCAATCCCAACCGAGCGTTTCCCAGAAGATCTACCAGTCCATTTATCGGGGTGACGCTTGGCAAGTGCACAGGCACGAACGACCTGCCTCGCCCGATTGACGAGCAGATACCGATGTCGCACGCGGGACTTCCAAGAGAGGGCTAGCCGCCCCCCGGTCGCAGTTCGCAACATCGTGTAGCAAAAGTACAAGACGAAGCACAAAAAGATTGACACAGAAATATAGGGACCGACAACCTTGATCGGCCTCATCGGATCCTGCTCAAGGAGTCCTATGAAGTCATGCCCGTTCGCCTCGAAATCTCGCCGAGCCAAATACAGCGGCCGCCCTCCCTCGCTCTTCATGGAGCTGGTGAACGCCGTCACGGTGGTCACGAAGAGGACGTAAGACAGGAACATCGCGAGAATTCGGACAGGAATAAGGCCGAGGCTGTCGGCCCGCTCGTAGCGGCGCACGGCAATGCGCAGCCGGGGAGTGGGGTGTCTGCCCGCATGCAAGTACGCGACGTCAGCCTCGAATTGCTCAAGGATCCTCTTGGCGACGGAGCCGCGTATCAGTAGGGGGTACCTGCGCTGGAGCCACCTGATCATGGGGCAGATGATGGCACGAACATATTGCCGCCCGAATGGAAACGGGAGAAGCTCGCCCCCTCTCGCGTCGACGACAACCACCCGTGACCAGAGCGCTTCGCGCAGCGCCTGGGCCAGGAAGTTGTTCGCAACGTTGCCCGGGTGGTCGACCCGCTGCGCGAACACCGCCCGCCCGCTCGCCTGGAACCTCGGCGCTCGTGCACGGCGCGGGCGGATGACGTGGGGCCTGGTCCCATTGATGACGTAGATGCCGGCGGGGTGGGTTGAGGTGATGATCGCGGCCATGCCGCGGCCGCTGCCCTGGACGCTGAAGGTGATCCCGCGTCCCCATGCTGCCGGGGGCCAGCTGCTCGGCCCGTCGTACGACCGGTGCGGCCCGGCGCCGCAGGATGCGCTCGCCGATCCCGCCCGGCCGGCGCAGTGCGCGTTCCAGCCGGGTCGCGTCGATACGGACTCCACGCTCATGGTGAGACCTCCTCCGCACACGGGGCGCACCCGGGCAGGGCGACGACGACGCGCTGCTCGATACCGACGCATCCGCCCTGGGGGCCGATGATCCGCTGCCTGCCTCATCACGAAACGCCGACCGCGGCGTCCACCGGTATGGGGCAGGCAGCACATGAGGCTGTTGTCGACGGTGACAGCGTCGAGATGGGTCACTCGGGCCGCGGCCGCCAGCTCCTCGCAGGTGGGCGGGCAGCCCTGTTCGTCGAACATCGGGGCGCGCCGCAGGAGCGTGATGACTGACCAGCTCGACGGCAGTCGTCGGCGGTGGGGTGCATCCGCGCAGTCCGCGTACCTCTTGGTCCTCCTCGGGGAACCGGGTCGAGGGGTGGATCCGGGCGACGTTCACCGTGAGCTGTCCGCCGGCCGTGTCGCCGTTGCACGGGTCGACGCATTCGTCCCATGCCGGTGTCCCTGGCACGACGCAGGCCCGGCACGGGCAGCCGGGCTGTTCGGGGAGGCGGTGGCGGTCTGGTCGAGTGTGGCGCACACGCAGCCGAGGACGGCCTCAGTGAGGTCATGGAGGGCGAGAGGACTCAGGGCCGTTGCCGCACCACCCTGGGGCGTCGGAAGTCCGGCGAGTACACCCGGGACGCGCTCGCCTGCCGGTACGGGTTCACCGCGAACAGCCAGGCGTCAGCGAACGGGAGGCCGGTTCGGCCTTCGGAGTGGATGAGCGTCGGGTCGGCCTTCTCCCACTGAACGCCCTGCCTGGTCATGCGGGTGATGTTCGGGTTGGCCCTGCACCCGCACGAACCGCTGCCCCCCGTGCAGCCCTTCATGAGATGGCAGGTCAGTTCTGACACCGCAGCAATCGCCGCAGAGTCCAGCGGGAGGCCGGTCCTGTACGTGACGCACAGGGTGCCGGGTGTGCCACAGGGGGCGGCCAGCCATGTCCTGGCACGTCACCCAGCACTCGCCGTCCGTACGGACCAGCATGTTCGGGGAGTCGACCCGGTACGCCTCCGGCACCAGGACGTCCTCACCGTCCTGCACCGACACGACGTCGCACACCGGGCCGTCCAGGCGGATCTCGCACAGCTCACCTCACGCACAGTCCGAAGTACAGCCGCAGACGCTGGCGTTGCGCCACTGCCCATCCGCGCCGAGTTACGGAATCCACCCACCGGTGCTCTGTGCCCTGGTGGGGAACGAGTAGGAGTCAAGGCCCGCTTTGCGGCAGGGGCGGACCGTGGCGGGGCAGGACAGCCCGGTTCGGCGGTAGCAGGTCGACCCGAGCGGGGTGAGCATCGGGCCCGGGGTGCCGGCCGCGTCCTGGGCCATCACGTCATACGGACCGACACCCCACTTCCCGCCCGTCCTCGTCGAGCCCGTGAGGGTGAAGTTCACCGTCTCATTGGCGAGTTCGAGGTCACGATGATGCCGTTGGAGACCCACGGCATGAGGAAGTACTGCCAGACCCCTTCGCCGGTGGCCTCCTCGGGGCAGACGTCCTGTCCCAGGACGTCGGCCCACAGCTCCAGCGCGAACGCGGAACGGCAGGGGATAGAGCCGGAGTCGAACCGGTTCCGGGCGGGCCCATCGGATGACGGCGTCAGGCCTTCACGACCTTCAGTCCGCTCTCGCCCACGACCGTCACCTCGTACGGCCGGTCCGTGTCCGCCGTGACACGCACCATGTTGCCCTCGCGGACCACCTCGTACGTCGCGGCGGGCGCGCCCGTGAGTTCGGGGACCGTCACCGTGCGGGTGAAGTCGCCGATCCCCTCGGGGGCGTGGATCCGTAGCGTCAGGTTGTTCAGCCAGTCGCCGTCGGGGCGGGAGGGGTCCGCGCCCAGGGCCAGGACCGCACCGGGGCGGACCAGCAACGGAAGGCTGTCGAAGCCGTGGACCTCGTGGTGCCACGCCGGGCCGGTGACGGTCTCGCCGGAGAGCAGGTGGGTCCAGGTGCCCTCCGGGACGTAGTACTCGACCTGGCCGTCCTCGCTGAAGACCGGGGCCACCAGGAGGTCCGGGCCCAGCAGATACTGGCGGTCCACAGTGCGGGTGGCCGGGTCGTGGGGGAATTCCAGAAGCATGGGGCGCATCGTCGGGACACCGGTGCGATGGGCCTCGACGGCCGCCCCGTACAGGTACGGCATGAGGCGGTGCTTCAGCTCGGTGAACTGCTTGGCGACCTCGACCGCCTCGTCGCCGAACTCCCACGGCACCCGGTAGGACGAGGAGCCGTGCAGGCGGCTGTGCGAGGAGAGCAGGCCGAAGGCGAGCCATCGCTTGAAGACCGCGGGGTCGGGGGTGCCCTCGAAGCCGCCGATGTCATGGCTCCAGAAGCCGAAGCCGGACAGGGAAAGTGAGAGTCCGCCGCGCAGGGACTCGGCCATCGCACCGAAGGAGGACCAGCAGTCGCCGCCCCAGTGGACGGGGAACTGCTGACCGCCGGCGGTGGCCGAGCGGGCGAAGAGAACCGCGTCGCCCTGGCCGCGCTCCTTCTCCAGGAGTTCGAAGACGGCCTTGTTGTAGAGGTGCGTGTAGTAGTTGTGCATCCGCTCCGGGTCGGAGCCGTCGTGCCAGACGACGTCGGTGGGGATGCGCTCGCCGAAGTCGGTCTTGAAGCCGTCGACGCCCTGGTCGAGGAGGACCTTCAGCTTGCTCTGGAACCAGGCGGTGGCCTCGGGGTTGGTGAAGTCCACCAGCGCCATTCCGGCCTGCCAGCGGTCCCACTGCCAGATGTCGCCCTCGGGGGTGTGGACGAAGTAGCCCTTCGCCGCGCCCTCCGCGTACAGGGCGCCCTTCTGCGCGATGTACGGGTTGATCCAGACGCAGATCCGCAGGCCCTTCTCCTTGAGCCGGGCAAGCATGCCCTCCGGGTCGGGGAAGACCCGCGGGTCCCACTCGAAGTCCGACCACTGGTACTCGCGCATCCAGAAGCAGTCGAAGTGGAAGACGGCGAGCGGGATGCCGCGCTCGGCCATGCCGTCCACGAACGAGGTGACGGTCGCCTCGTCGTACGAGGTGGTGAAGGAGGTGGTCAACCAGAGGCCGAACGACCAGGCCGGCGGCAGCGCGGGGCGGCCGGTGAGTGCGGTGTAGCGGGTGAGGACGTCCTTGGGGGTCGGTCCGGCGACGACGAAGTACTCCAGCGTCTGGTCCTCGACGCTGAACTGCACCTGGCCGACGGCCTCGGAGCCGACCTCGAACGAGACCTTGCCGGGGTGGTTGACGAAGACGCCGTAGCCGCGCGAGGAGAGATAGAACGGGATGTTCTTGTACGCCTGCTCGCTGCTGGTTCCGCCGTCCGCCTGCCAGATGTCGACGACCTGGCCGTTCTTGACGTACGGAGTGAAGCGCTCGCCCAGGCCATGGATGGTTTCGCCGACTCCGAGGGCGAGCTGGGCGAACATGTGGTGGCCGCCGTCCTGGACGGTGGCGAAGGCGGTGCCCTTGTGTCCGGCCGAGGTCAGCAGGTGGCCGTCCGCATCCAGGAACTCCAGGCCGAAGGTGCCCTCGGTGGGCAGCCGCAGGGTCAGCGGGCCGCTGGTCAGCTCGGCGACGGGGCCGTCCGTACGAGTGGTGCCGACGCCCTGCCCGGTGGCGCCCTGCAGTTCGAAGTCGGGGCCGGGGCGGCACTTGCCCGCGAGGTGGGTGATGCGTACACCGATGATGCCCTCTGCGGGCGAGTACGCGTCCACCGTGATCAGGGGGGCGTTGAGGGTGTCACCACGCCGTTCGACGCGCTTGACGGCGGCGAAGGCAGTGAGGCGGTCGGTGTCCTGGTGCAGGTCGCGGACTTCGGTGGCGTATGAGGCGTGCACACCGTCTCGCATCTGCCAGAAGCCGTCGGTGAACTTCATGGGGGTCTTCCTTAGCCGTTCAGGTTTTCCGGAGTTCAGTCAGGAGATCAGGAGTGACGGAGTGGCTCGGTCGAGGACGGCGGTCACCCGGTCCAGCCAGGCGTCCGGGCCGGGCTCAGCGGTGAGAGCTGCGGCCTGAGGGGCGGAGCGGGTGTCGTTCCACAGGAGTGCGGGGCGCAGAGGTGCGCCGTCGGCGTCCAGGGTCGCCAGGCCGTGCTGCCGGCCGGCCAAGGCGGCCGGATCGGGGCCGGACGCGGCAAGGGCGGCGGCGACCGAGGTGCGGAGCGCCTGGCACCCGGTCTCGGGGTCGCTCTCGCGCGCGCCGTCGCGGCCGGTCACGGTGTGCAGGGCTCGGCGCACCGCGAGCAGCCGGCCGGTCGACACGTCGACGATCACGGCCTTCGTGGACCGGGTGGAGCTGTCCGCTCCGATGACGGTCGATGCCGGTGCGCCGGCCGCTTTCGTGGCTGGTCGCAGCGGCATGACGTACCTCGTTCCTATGAGTCCCGATTTTGATCGTACACAAAACAAATCTTTTGTCGAAGCGCTTCGACAGTGCGCGAACACCCTTCCGACCCACCCTGGTCAAGCGCAGGACCTCATGGACAGCAGTCAGGTTGCCCACATGTGACGCATGTGCCACGGGGCTGCTCTAGAAACAAACGCTGAGATGCCGTATTAGTACTGCCAGCCAACAAATCGGCCGGCCGGCAGAGAAGTCGTCCGGGCCCTTGTCGACAAGAGGCAGACCAATGTCGAACCGCTTCACCTCCGCCGCGGGCAAGCTCACCTTCGACCTGCTCGGCATCCGCTGACACCTCGGGGTGTCCGGCGACGGACCGCCGCCGGACACCCCCGCCTCGCCCGGTACGGACCTGCCGACCCGTACCCGGGCGTATGAATCTCCTGGTCGGGACGGAGAGGTCCCGCCGGGCCGGCACCCCTCTCATGCAAGGGCACCCACGTGACAGCATCTTCCCGGGACGGTCTGCGCCATCGGCGCCGTCGTCGTAATCGGCGGGTCATCGTCCCGCTCACCGTTGTCTCCGCGATAGTCGCCGGCACAGTTCTCTCAGGTTGTGGCCAGCAGCGGGACGACAACGTGTACACCGTCCTGAACTCCTCGACCGACGACTCGTACCACAGCTGGGACGCCGCCACCCTGTCGCGGTGCAGCAAGAAGCTCGGCGTCACCATCGAGCAGCAGAGCGTTCCGGCCGCACAGGTCATGACGAAGTCGCTGCGGATGGCCTCCTCGAAGTCGCTGCCGGACATCGTCCAGTTCGACGGTTCCGAGATGCCGACGTTCGCCGGGACCGGCGGGCTGGAGGACCTCAGGAAGCTGGGCGTCTCCACCGACGACATCCCCCAGGGCATCGTCGACTACGGCTCGTACAAGGGCACCTATTACGGCGCGGCGCGCACGGTGAACACCCTCGCGCTGTTCTACAACAAGGACGTCCTGGACAAGGCCGGCCTTAAGGTGCCCACCACCTGGGCCGAGATGCAGGAGAGCGCGAAGGAGCTCACCCGGGGCAGCCGGTACGGCATCGCCCTGAGCGCGGGCGGCGCGGAGGACGGCGTCTACCAGTTCACGCCGTTCATGTGGTCCAACGGCGGAAGCGAGACCGACCTCGGCAGCAAGGAGGTCGTCGAGGCACTGGACTACTGGAAGGCGCTGCTCAAGGACGGCTCGCTGTCCAAGTCCACGGTCAACTGGACCCAGGCGGACGTCAACGACCAGTTCATGGCCGGCAACGCCGCCATGATGATCAACGGTCCCTGGCAGGTCGAGACCCTCAACGCCAAGAAGGGGCTCAACTGGGGCATCGCGCAGATCCCCGTCCCCGAGACCGGCGACGACTCGGTCGGTCCGCTGGGCGGCGGCATGCTGACCATCCCCGACATCGGTGACACCGCCCGGGAGAAGACCTCCGCCCGCATCATCAACTGCATGACCAGCGAGCAGGAGGAGATCACCTACGCGCTGAACAGCTGGATGATCCCGGCCAACCAGAAGGCCGCCGACACCTGGCGCAAGAAGGTTCCCGAGCTGAGCTCGCTGGCCGACCAGGTGGCCACCGCCCGGTCGCGCACCGCCGAGCTCGGCGCGGGCTGGTCCTCGGTGTCGCTCGCCCTGCAGAGCGCCTTCCAGGCCGCTCTCACCGGCCAGTCCAGCGAGAGCGTCCTCAAGCACGCACAGCAGCGTGTCGAGAGCGGGAACTGAGGTAACTGAACATGTCGACCACCACTGCTCCCGCGCCCGTCGCGCCGATCGCCACGAGTACGAAGACTCCTGACCCGCTGAGGGCCAAGCGCCGCAGGAAACTCTCCCAGTGGGGCTTCCTCGCCCCCGCGGTCGTCTTCATGCTGCTGTTCTTCGGCTACCCGCTCGTCCGCAACGTCGTGATGAGCTTCCAGGACTACTCGCCGTCCACCTTCTTCACCGGTAAGGCCCCGTTCAACGGGTTCGACAACTGGAAGAACGTCTTCCAGAACGACCTGTTCGGCAAGGCTCTCCGGCAGACCATCCTCTTCACCATCGGTTCGTTGATCGGCCAGTTCTGCATCGGCCTGGCGCTGGCGGTGTTCTTCACCAAGCGGTTCCCGCTCAACGGGGTGCTCCGCTCGCTGATCCTGCTGCCGTGGCTGGTCCCGATGGTCGTCTCCGGCATCGTCTGGCGGCGCATCCTCGACCAGGACACCGGTGTCCTCAACTCCTTCCTCGGCATCTTCGGCCTCGGTGACACCCCCTGGCTCACCAGCACGAGCATGGCCCTGGTCTCCGTCGTCCTGGTCAACATCTGGATCGGCATCCCGTTCAACATGGTGATCCTCTACGGCGGACTCCAAGAGGTCCCCAAGGAGCTGTACGAGGCCGCCGCGCTCGACGGTGCCTCCGCCTGGAGGGCCTTCCGGTCCATCACCCTGCCGCTGCTCAAGCCCGTCATCACCGTGGTCCTGGTGCTCGGCTTCATGTCGACCGTCAAGATCCTCGACCTGATTCTGGCCCTCACCGACGGCGGACCCGCCGACTCCACGCAGACCCTGGGCACCCTGACGTACCAGAACTCCTTCGTCTCGCTGGACTTCGGAGCCGGTGCTGTGGTCGGCAACATCCTGATCCTGATATCCGCCGTCTTCGCGGTGTTCTACCTGCGGGCCAACCGCAACGAGGGGAAGTGACCGGCATGGCGACCATCACCCACATCCCCGCCGTCCCGTCGCAGGCCGACCGGAACAGGCCGAAGCGGCGCTGGGGCTCCATGACCGCGGGCCTCGTCATCCTCTGCGTGATGCTCTTCCCGCTCTACTGGATGATCAACACCGCGCTGCAACCCGAGTCCGGTCTGCTGGAAGTGGACGCGATCCCGCACAGCCTGGACCTGTCCGGCTTCAGCTCGGCCATCAGCGAGCAGGGCACCAACCTGCTGACCTCGCTGGCCGTCGCACTCGGCGCCGTCGTCATCTGTCTGGCCATCTCCGCGCCCGCCGCCTACGCGCTGGCCCAGTTCAGGCTGCCGGGCACCAAGATGATCGTCTTCGGCACGCTCATCACCCAGATGGTCCCGGGCATCGTCATCGCCAACGCCCTCTACAGCGCGTACGTGGACCTCGGGCTGGTCAACTCGTACTTCGGCCTCATGCTGGCGGACTCCTCGCTGGGCATCCCGTTCGCGATCGTGCTGATGCGCTCGTTCATGGTGGCCATCCCGCGGGAGGTCATCGAGGCCGCCGAGGTCGACGGTGCGGGACGCTTCCGTACCTTCGTCCAGGTCGTGCTGCCGATGAGCCGCAACTCGCTGATCACCGCCGGTCTGTTCTCGTTCCTGTACGCGTGGAGCGACTTCATGTTCGCCCTCACGCTGAACACCACCGACGACGTCAAGCCGATCACTCTGGGCATCTACCAGTACATAGGCGCGCACGTCGGTGACTGGGGTTCGGTCATGGCCGCGGCCGTGCTGTCCGCGATCCCCGCGGCGATCCTGCTCGTCCTCGCCCAGAAGTACATCGCTGCCGGTATCTCCGGTGGCTCCGTCAAGTAAGGTCCGTCATGAGTGAGTTCCCCGCCTTCCCGCCCGGTTTTGTCTTCGGCGCGGCCACGGCCTCGTACCAGATCGAGGGCGCCGCGCAGGAGGACGGCCGCGGCCCCTCCATCTGGGACACCTACAGCCACACGCCCGGCAAGACGGACGGTGGCGACACGGGTGACGTGGCCTGCGACCATTACCACCGCTACCCCGAGGACATCGCGCTCCTTCGCGACCTGGGCGTGGAGTCGTACCGCTTCTCCATCGCCTGGCCGCGGATCCAGCCCGACGGCAGCGGGCCGGCCAACCGGAAGGGCCTGGACTTCTACTCCCGGCTCGTCGACTCGCTGCTCGAAGCGGGCATCGAACCGGCCGCCACCCTCTACCACTGGGACCTGCCCCAGGCGCTGGAGGACCGAGGCGGCTGGCGGGTGCGGGAGACCGCGGAGCGGTTCGGCGAGTACGCGTCGATCGTCGCCGAGCACCTCGGCGACCGGGTGCCGCGCTGGATCACGCTCAACGAGCCGTGGTGCAGCGCCTTCCTCGGCTACTCCGTGGGCCGGCACGCGCCGGGTGCCAAGGAGGGCAACGGGGCGCTGGCCGCCGCGCATCATCTGCTCGTCGGTCACGGCCTGGCGATGAAGGCGCTGCGCGCCGCGGGTGTCCGCGAGGCGGGGATCACACTCAACCTGGACCGCAATGTCCCGGCCACCGAATCGGACGCCGACCTCGCCGCCGTCGTCCGCGCCGACACCCAGCACAACCTGGTGTGGACCGAGCCGATCCTCGCGGGCCGCTACCCGGCGACCGATGAGGAGACCTGGGGCGAGCTGATCACCGCGCAGGACTTCCGCCGTGCGGGCGACCTGGAGCTGATCTCCCAGCCGCTGGACTTCCTGGGCATCAACTACTACCGCCCCATCGTGGTCGCCGCCGCCCCGTACCGCGAGGCGGACCCCGCGCTCCGGGTTGCCACCGACAACCGGTACACGGAGACGGACTACCCGGGCGTCCGGCGCACGGCGATGGGCTGGCCGGTCGTCCCCGAGTCCTTCACCGATCTGCTGACCGCGCTGAAGCAGACGTACGGTGCCGCCCTGCCGCCGGTGCACATCACCGAGAACGGCTCCGCCGAGTTCGACACCGTCGACCCGGACGGTGCCGTCCACGACGCCGACCGGGTGGGCTACCTGCGGAGTCACCTCACGGCTCTGAAGGCGGCGATGGACGCCGGTGTCGACGTACGCGGCTACTACGTCTGGTCGCTGCTGGACAACTTCGAGTGGGCGCTGGGCTACGCGAAGCGGTTCGGGATCATCCGGGTCGACTACGACACCCAGGAGCGGACCCCGAAGGACAGCTACCGCTGGTATCAGCAGCTGATCGCCGCGAACCGGTCGTGAACGACGTCCTCAATCGCCGGACGGGCTGGATTCCGGCCTGTCCGGCGATTGAGTCCTCGTACACCTCCGGACCGCCGCACCCCGCACCCCGCACCCCGGCATCAGCCCGCGGAACATCCCGCCCAGGGCGACCGCCTCCGGGGTCGAACAGGTTCACCGCGCCGGAGAGCGCCAGGCCCATCGTGTCGCCGTCCAGAACGCGGCGGAACCCTGGGACACCTGATCGGAGCACCGGTGAACCGGTGAAATTCGAGGTGACACCGCCAGTCGTACCGCCGTCCATGCCGGCAGGCTCCACCATCGATTCAACCGGGAGGAACGGTGGACCGATGACGCAGGACCTGCAGGAAACCGCGTCGGCCGAGCCGGTGGCCAACAGGCGCATCAATGCTGGTGTAAGACTCATGGGCTGGCTGACGACCACGGACCACAAGGTCATCGGCAATCTCTACATGGTCACCGCGTTCGGGTTCTTTCTGTTGGCCGGAGTGCTGGCCATGCTCATGCGAACGGAGCTGGCCCGGCCGGGACTTCAGATCGTCAGCGCAGAACAGTACAACCAGCTGTTCACCATCCACGGCACCATCATGATGCTGCTGTTCGCCACGCCGATGTTCGGCGGCTTCGCGAACGCCATCATGCCGCTGCAGATCGGCGCACCCGACGTCGCCTTCCCTCGCCTGAACGCGCTCACCTACTGGCTCTTCCTCTTCGGCGGAATCATCGTGGTGTCCGGATTCGTGGTGCCCGGCGGCGCGGCACACTTCGGCTGGTTCGCCTACGCCCCGCTGAACAGTGCCGTCTTCTCGCCCGGCGCCGGCGGAGACCTCTGGACCATGGGCCTGGTGCTGTCGGGGATCAGCACGACCCTGGCATCGGTCAATTTCATCACTACGATCGTCTGCCTGCGCGCCCCCGGTATGACCATGTTCCGGATGCCGATCTTCACCTGGAACGTTCTGTTCACCTCGATCCTCGCGCTGCTCGCCTTTCCGGTGCTCGCTGCCACACTGCTCGCCCTCGAAGCCGACCGGAAGTTCGGGGCGCACGTCTTCGACTCCGCCAACGGCGGGGCACTGCTGTGGCAGCACCTGTTCTGGTTCTTCGGCCATCCCGAGGTCTACATTGTCGCGTTGCCCTTCTTCGGAGTGGTGAGCGAGATCATTCCAGCGTTCAGCCGTAAGCCGATGTTCGGGTATTTCGGAATGGTGATGGCCACGGTCAGCATCACCATGCTCTCGGCGGTTGTCTGGGCCCATCACATGTTCGCTACGGGGGCCGTTCTCCTGCCGTTCTTCTCCGCCATGTCGTTCCTCATCGCCGCGCCCACCGGTGTCAAGTTCTTCAACTGGATCGGCACCATGTGGCACGGCAGTATCTCGTTCGAGACACCCATGCTCTGGGCGATCGGCTTCCTCGTGACTTTTCTCCTCGGTGGCCTCAGTGGGGTGCTGATCGCCTCGCCCCCGCTGGACTTCCATCTCACCGATTCGTACTTCATCGTCGCCCACCTCCATTACGTGCTCTTCGGAACAGTGGTCTTCGCGATGTTCGGCGGCTTCTACTTCTGGTGGCCCAAGTTGACCGGACGCATGCTGGATGAGCGCCTCGGACGTATCCATTTCTGGACCTTGTTCGTCGGCTTTCAGCTGACCTTCCTGGTCCAGCACTGGCTGGGGGAGGTCGGAATGCCCCGGCGTTACGCCGACTATCTCGCGGCGGACGGATTCACCCTGCTCAATACGATCTCGTCCGTCGGCTCCTTTCTGCTGGGCCTGTCGACACTGCCGTTCCTGTACAACGTGTGGCACACCAGCCGTTACGCACCGAAGGTCGAGGTGGACGACCCGTGGGGGTTCGGCCGTTCCCTGGAATGGGCGACCTCCTGTCCACCCCCGAGGCACAATTTCCGGGCTCTGCCCCGCGTACGTTCCGACTCGCCGGCCTTCGACCTGCACCACCCCCTGAAGGAGAAGCCGGGCCTCGGCCGAGGCGGGTCCCACTCCATTTCGGGCGCTGAGGAGGAGTCGGGCGAATGAAGACCGAGGCCATTCTCTTCGCCGGAGTCGCGGGGTTCTTTCTCGTGACCGATGCTCTCTACGCCGTGTGGTCCCGGGATCCGACAGGCACGGCGGCGCTCACCATCTCGTTCCTCATGGCGCTGCTGGTCGCGTTCTTCTTCGCCACCAACTACCGAAGGAAGGGGCTGCGCCCCGAGGACCGCGGAGACGGGAAGATCCATGAGCGGTCCGGCCCGGTGGACTTCTTCTCTCCGCACAGCATCTGGCCGCCGCTGACAGCCGCGGGGATGGCCCTGCTCGCTCTCGGTGTGGTGTTCGGTCTGTGGCTCTTCCTGATCGGGCTGGGCCTGGCCCTGGCGGGGGTGTTCGGAATGGTCTTCCAGTACGCGCGTGTGCAGGGCTGAGGGCGGCTCTCAGTCCTCGGGCTCGCGGACCAGCTCCGGCGGCGCAGTCCGCTCCACGACCCGGGACCGTTGCTCGTCCGTGGCGGGCAGTTCCACGAGGTCCCCGTAGTACCAGCCGCTCAGTACGGTCCGAAGCCGCCGCCGACGCGGGATCGGGCCCTCCGCGGGAAGCTCCAGGGGCGTCGGGACATCGCGCATCAGAATGCGGTAGCGGGCTGTCGGGCTCAGGCTGCGGTGGCTCTCCGAGAGATCGCCGTTCATCGACTGGGTCACCTGGCCGGTCTCCTCGCCCTCGGTCAGCCGGCGGCGGTCCCTCATCTGAAGGGCGAGGCACAGGCGCTTGGTCAGCGCGAAGGCCAGGAGCGGGGCGGCGATCAGCGCGATCCTGAGGATCCAGGTCATGACCTCGACCGAAACCCTGAACGAGAAGGCGACGACATCGTCGCCACCGGCGACCAGGAGAACGGCATAGAAGACGATGGCCGCCACGCCGAGCCCGGTGCGGGTCGGCCGGTTGCGCGGCCGGTCGCACAGATGGTGTTCCCTGCGGTCGCCCGTCACCCACTGCTCGAAGAAGGGGTAGAGGAACAGCAGTGTGAAGACCACGCCCGGCAGCACGAGCGTCGGAATGAACACATTCCACATGACGGTGTGACCCGCGATGTCGGTCTCCCATGGCGGCATCAGCCGGAGCGCGCCCTCCAGGAACCCGACATACCAGTCCGGCTGTGCGTTACCGGAAACCTGGTCGGCACGGTAGGGACCGTAGTTCCATACGGGGTTGATCTGGGCGAGCCCGCCCAGCAGGGCCAGTACGCCGAACACCATGAGGAAGAAACCTGTGGTCTTCGCGGTGAAGTACGGGAACGCCGGTGAGCCGACGGCGTTCTTGTTGGTCTTCCCCTGCCCCGCCCAGTGGGTGTGTTTGAGGTGGACCACCAGAATGAGATGAGCGGTGATCAGCGCCACGATGAGGCCGGGCACGAGCAGGATGTGCACGGCGTACAGACGAGGGATCACGTCATTGCCCGGGAACTGCCCTCCGAAGACGAACAGTTCCACGTACGTTCCGACGACAGGGATCGACCCCACAATGGTGGCCGCCGTCCTCAGGCCCGTACCGGACAGCAGATCGTCGGGCAGCGAGTAGCCCGCGAATCCTTCGAGGAGCGCGAGTACGAACAGTGTCACGCCCACGACCCAGTTGGCCTCCCGCGGCTTACGGAAGGCGCCCGTGAAGAAGATCCGCAGCATATGGACGGCGATCGCGGCGACGAACACCAGTGCCGCCCAGTGGTGGATCTGACGGATCAGCAGGCCTCCTCGCACGTCGAAGCTGATGTCGAGGGTGGTGGTGTAGGCCTGCGTCATCCTCACGCCCTGCAGGGGCGCATAGGAACCGGTGTAGACGCTCTCCATCATGCTCGGGTCGAAGAACAGGGTGAGGTACACGCCGGTGAGGAGCAGGACCACAAAGGAGTAGAGGGCGATCTCGCCGAGGAGAAAAGACCAGTGGTCGGGAAAGGCCTTGCGCAGCAACTGCCTGGCCACCTCGCTGACGGGCAGGCGCCCATCCACCGCACCGTATCCGCTCACTGCCGTCTGCCTGGCCGGGGCCTTCAGCTGCGCCTTACGTCTCCGTAGGGGCATGCACCACTCTCCCGTCGATCTCCCTTCTGCCACCCGTCCCTTATTGTTCCGGTTCGCCCTTTACGAGTAACGCATTACTCGAAGGGATTACGCAGAATCGCGGTATCGGCACCTGATCGGCCGACCTGGCCCTGACGTGCCGGGTGGGGCCGCGCCGGTGCGTCGGGCCCACCCCGCGAGCGATGTACGGGCCCCGCCGACGACGGCGGCGGCGGCGGAAGCGGTGTTCTGCTCGGGGCGGTGCAGGTCGGGGCGGTGGCGGAGGCTTCGGCGGGCCCCTGCCCGAGGACACGCGATGAGCAGAGCCACGTCATCGTGGTGCTCCGGGTCGATCAGTGCGCCGAGGAGCCGGCCGCATGTCTCTTCCGAGGGGCGCTGGGGCCTTCCAGCAGCGGGAGCAGGCCGTTCAGACGCTCGTCGATGGGACGTCGGGCTCGATGGCTTCGGTGTCCAGGAAGGGCAGGGCTTCATGAACGTTCCGGCCGATGTGGTCGGCGGCGGGCAGGCCGTTGATATGGGCCGCGGGCCGGAGAGGGCTTGGCTGACGGGCGGCAGGCGGCAGGCCGCTGCGCGGTCACCGGTGCCCGCGCCATGACCGTCGGCGTCACGGTGGCTCTGCCCGCGTCGTCAGCGGCCACTGGGCTGCCTTCCTGTACCGTGCCGCGCTCGCCGAGGCAGCGCCGCGGTCCCGCCGGACCGGACGCTCGGCAGTCCGGTACCACTGGTCCTGCTGACAGCGGCGTAGATCATCCAGCCGGTCTCCCGTGGCGGGCCTCCTCGCCTGCGGCGAAAATGGTGACCTGAAGGCAAATGAGGAGGTTGGCATCCGGTGTGAAGCTCTCCCGTAGCCGTGCCGCGTCCGACTCGCGGCTCGCGCTCGGCTCAGGCGCGGGTAGGAAAGGGCTCAAATCCGGCGCCCTGGGACTGTGTTCCTCCGTTGCCATCGGCCTGGCATCCACCGCCCCGGCGTACAGCCTCGCGGCCACGCTCGGCCTCATCGTGGCGGCCGTCGGCCTGCAGGCCCCGATCATCACGATGCTGGCCTTCGTCCCGATGCTGCTGATCGCGTACGCCTACAAGGAACTCAACGCGAGCAACGCCGACTGCGGGACCACCTTCACCTGGGCAACCCGTGCCTTCGGCCCGCGCACCGGCTGGATGGGCGGCTGGGGCATCATCGTCGCCGACATCATCGTCATGGCGAACCTCGCCGAGATCGGCGGCATCTACAGCTTCCGGCTCCTGGGCTACGACTCACTCACGGAAAACAGGGTGTGGACCACCATCGCGGGCGTCGTCTGGATCATCGTGATGACCGCGATCTGCTACATCGGCATCGAGATCTCGGCTGCCGTTCAGCGCTGGCTCCTGTTCATCGAGGTGGCCGTACTGGTGCTGTTCGCCGTCACCGCCCTGGTGAAGGTCTATACCAGCGACCCCGAGACGGCGATCCATGTCTCCGCCTCCTGGTTCAACCCCCTCCACGTGCCATCGGCCGAAGCGCTGACCTCGGGCATCCTCGCCGCCGTCTTCATCTACTGGGGCTGGGACACCGCCGTCACGGTCAACGAGGAGACCGTGGACAGCACGCGCATCCCCGGGCGCGCCGCCGTCATCTCCGTTGTGCTCCTGCTGGTCATCTACGCCCTGGTCGCCACCTCGGCGCAGGCCTTCGCCGGAGTCGGCTCCGCCGGAATCGGGCTGGGCAACAAGGAAAACGCGGGGGACGTGCTCTCGGGCCTGGGCAACGCCGTCTTCGGCAGCCACGGCCTGGGGCCCTTCCTCTCCAAGCTGCTGATCCTCATGGTGCTGACCTCTGCGGTGGCCTCCGCCCAGACCACCATCCTCCCGATGGCCCGGACCGTCTTCTCCATGGCCGTGCACAAGGCCGTCCCCTCCCGATTCGCCCGCCTGCACCGCAGATTCCTCACCCCGACCTGGTCGACCATCGGCTTGGGCCTGGCCTCCATCGGCTTTCTCGTCCTCCTGACGGCAATCAGCCGCAACGTCCTGGCCGACTCCATCGAGTCGGTCGGCCTCGCGATCGCGTTCTACTACGGCCTCACCGGCTTCGCCTGTGTCTGGTACTTCCGCAGGGTGCTCACCCGCAGCCCCAGGGACTTCCTGTTCAAGGGCCTGCTGCCGGGTCTGGGCGGGCTGACGATGCTCTTCCTCTTCTGCTACGCCGCCTTCGGCGTCTACGCCGCCCCCGACTACGGTGAGACCTCCATCGACCTGCCGTTCATCGGACCGACGGGCGGGGTGACCGTCGTGGGCCTCGGAGCCCTGCTGCTCGGCGTCGTGCTGATGCTGGTCGTCACGCGCGAGCACACTGCGGCCCTCAGGCTTCAACGCAGCCTGCTGCCTCACCGGCTGCCGGAGCGGACCGCTGTCGAGATGGCGAGCCGCTATGTGCCCGCCGACAGCCGGTCCGGGGTGGGCGGTGACTGGTTCGACGTCATCCCGCTGTCGGGCACGCGTGTCGGCCTGGTCGTCGGGGAGGTGACCGGCCACGGACTGCTCGCCGCCGCCACCATGGGGCGCCTGCGTACCGGCGTACGCGTCCTCGCCCGCCTGGACCTCGCCCCGGACGAGCTCCTCTCGCGCCTGAACGACCTGGTCGGCCAGACCGCCAAGGAGCGGGCGGCCGCTCAGGGCGCAGGCGGCGCGCGGTCCCAGGATGACGAAGCCCTGGGGGTGACGTGCCTGTACGCGGTGTACGACCCGGTGTCGGGACAGTGCAGCATGGTGCGTGCAGGCCATTCGCTGGCTGCGTTCGTCCTGCCGGACAGCGGCGTCGCCACCTACCCGGAGCTCCCGCCGGGCCCTCCGCTGGGACTGGGTGGTCTGCCCTACGAGACCGCCGAATTCCAGCTGCCGCGGGGCAGCCTTGTCGCCCTCTTCACCGACGGCCTCGTCCAGACGCCGGCCGACGACCTCGACGTCGGACTCGGCCTGCTCGCCGAAATCCTCGCCCAGTCCCGGCGTCCCTTGGAAGAACTCTGTGACCGCGCAGTCGCGAACCTGGTGCCGGGGCCGGCGAACGACGACGCGGTCCTGCTCCTCGTACGCACACGGGTGCTCGACGATCACCAGGTGGCTGTGTGGGAACTGCCCGCGGAGCCGGCGATGGTCGGCAACGCCCGCGCCATGGCCACGGGGCAACTCGGAGCATGGGGATTGGACGAGCTGTCGTTCACCACCGAGCTCATCGTCAGCGAGTTGGTCACCAACGCCATCCGCTACGCCGCCGGGCCGATCCACGTCCGGCTCATCCGCGACCAGACCCTTATCTGCGAGGTCGCCGACACAGGTCACACCTCACCCCATCTGCGCCACGCCGCGGCTGACGACGAAAGCGGCCGCGGCCTGTTCATCGTCGCCCAGATGGCGCAGCAATGGGGCACGCGCTACACGCCCACCGGCAAGACCATTTGGGTGGAGCAGGCCCTGCCGGCAGCCCCTGCCGTCGGCGAAGCGCCCTGAGGCGTCGTTTCTCATGGTCGGGTGAGTCGACTGCTACCGGCGCACCCGACCGGTGGCCGGCTGTCATTGGTCTGGCGTCATGGTGGATCTCGATGAGCCCATCCACGTGGTGGCCCACGACCCAGCCTGGGCAGAGATGGGTCATACGCTCGTCCGTGACACCTCACGTCAGCTGCTGCGGGCCTCCGCTGACGTCGAACACATCGGCTCCACGTCCGTGCCCGGACTGGACGCAAAGCCAGTCATCGACGTGCAGGTGGGCTGTGCGTCCGCTCGTATCCCGGCTGTCGTCGAAGCCGTCCAGCGCTTGGGATTCGAGCATCTTGGCCCCGCCGGTGTCCCGGGACGCGAGTACCTCAGGCGACGCTGCCGGCGGGGTCAGCCCGACTTCGGCGGCTTCTGCGCGTCGAAGGCGAAGAGAGTGTTCTTGGCCGCGGCCACGATCAGTGCACGCCCCGCGACGGTCACGCGCGGGCTTGCGCCCTGCTCGCCCGTCAAACCATCCGCCTGCGGATCTGTTGTCCACAGGGGTTTGCCATCGTACGGCGACAGCGCGACCACCCGGCCGGTGGCCGAGCTGAAATACAGCGCGTCGGTTCCCGCCACGGGACCCGACGCGCCCTCCACGCCCATCTGCCGCGACCACTTCTTCCGGCCGGTCGCGGGGTCGAGCGCCGTGACGAGACCGGTCTGCCCGCTCACGTAGACGGTGCCGTCCGCCATGCCGGGCGTCCCCGCGTATGTCGTGGCCAGTCGGGAGTACGCGACCTTCCGCGAGGCCGGGTCGACCCGCGCCACCCCGTCGTACCCGGCCGGCGCCGTTCCCTCCATGTGCTCCTGAAGGAGTACGAGCCTGCCGTTGGCAACGCCCATCGGCACGGCGGGGCCGTTGACCGCGATGGGCCTGCCCAGCGTCCCCGAGGCGCGGTCGACCGTGTACAGGGTGGGGTGGCGCACCTCTGAGGCATCCACCTCCGCGTTCGTCGCGCACATCGCCAGGAGCTGCGCGCCCATCGGGACGGGAGCGCACTGCGTACCCGCGGGGAACGGCGTCGTCCAGGTAACCCTGCCGCTGTGCGCGTCCCGGGCCTCGAAGCGGGAGTTGGAAGCGTCGACCGTCACGACGGCGGAGCCGACCACAAGGGCGTCCTGGGTCCGGCCCGTGACGGCCCTCGACTGGGCGCCGGACGGCACAGACCACAGCTCCCGGCCATTATTCGCGTCGATGGCCACCACTTCGCTGGGAGGGTCCTGCGGGGCGTCCTGGGAAGCGAAGCGGTAACCGAGCACCGTGTCGTCGGTGGCGCCCACCAGGTGCATGCCCTGGACGGGGACGCCCGGGCTCTTCGCCGTCCACACCCGTGAGCCGTCCAGGGCCCTGATACGGGTCGCGACAACACCGCCGCCCCCGCAGAACAGCGCGTCGCCGCGCGCGACGCAGCGCAGCTCGTCGGGGATGTCCTCGCGACCGCCCTGCACGGTCTTGCGCCACGGCCCGAAGCCGTCCGGAAGTGCGGCACCCGGCACCGCAACGCTGTTGCCCTTGTCGCCGCCGCTGTTCTCCCCAAAGCCGCCCACCTTCAGCGCGGCGACTCCCCCGCCGATCGCTGCCACCGCGACCGCGGCCGCGAGCACAGGCCGCCATCGGCCGCGCAGACGGCGGCCGATGGGGGCGCCGGTGTTCCCTGTATCGGGACCGGCCGGGGCGGTGGTCGGGGCAGTCGGCGCCGGGGTGGCCCGCGTCGCGAAGTGATGCTGGGTGATCATGTCGCGGGTGCGGCCCGCGCCAACCCCGTTCGCGTCGGTGCCGCCGAGGTCGGCCGGCAGGTCCCGCAGCAGCACGAGGAGTTCGTCCGCCGAGGGGCGCCCCTTGGGCTCCTTGTCCAGGCACGACTCGACGACCGCACGCAAAGCCACCGGCACGGCACCCAGCGACGGCTCCTCGTGCACCACCTGATACGCCGTCATGTATGGGCTGTCCGCGTCGAAGGGCCCGTGGCCCGTCGCCGCGTACACCAGCAGCGTCCCCAGCGAGAAGACATCGGACCGCGGCCCGACACCACGCGGCGCCTGCAACTGCTCCGGCGACATGAAGGGCGGCGTACCGATGACCCGCCCTGTCATCGTCAGCGTCTGCTGGTCCACGGCGCGCGAGATGCCGAAGTCGATGACGCGCGGGCCCTCGGGCGAGAGCACGACGTTCGAGGGCTTCAGGTCACGGTGGACGACCCCCACCCGGTGGATGTCGCGCAGCGCCTCCGCCAGCCCGATGGCGAGCCTCCTCAGCTCCGCTCCGTTCAGCGGGCCCTTCGTGGCGATGCGCTGGGCGAGCGTGTGCCCTTCGATATAGGTCGTCGCCATCCACGGCTGCTCGGCCTCAGGGGCGGCGTCGACCACGGCGGCGGTGAACGCGCCGCTCACCCGCCTCGCCGCCGCCACCTCCTGCCGGAAACGGATGCGGAACTCGTCGTCCCCCGCGAACTGCTGGTGGATCAGTTTGATCGCGACAGGTCGCCCCGAACTCGTACGGGCCAGAAAGACCGTGCCCATGCCACCCGAGCCGAGCCGCGCCTCAAGTGGATAACCGCCGATCTCGGCTGGATCACCTCCGCGCAGCGACACTCTTCCCGACCTCCCGTCCCCCGTGCACCTCTGCCGCCACGGGCCTGCGTACCTGTCCTGCACACAAACTAGCCGCAGGGCAGTACGGCAGAACAAAGCGGGTGACGAACAGGGAGCCAAGGGCTGCTCCCGTGCCGCACACGACGAAGCCCGCCAAGAGAGGCGGTCCCAGGCGCGCCAGGGTGCCCGGCGGCGGCCATCTCACCCCTGTCTCGGGGTACGGTTTCTGGCCCGCGGTGCTCGACTGATGCCTCGCCTCCGATGAGCTCGACTGGTGCCTCGCCCTCGGTGAGGGCGACCGGACGTCGACGTAGGGTGGGTGGCCATGGACTATCTGAAACTCGGCACGACCGGTCTCGATGTCTCCCGCATCTGCCTGGGTTGTATGAGCTACGGCGTCGCCGACCGCGGTAACCACAGCTGGACGCTGGACGAGGAGGCCAGCCGGCCCTTCGTACGGCAGGCCGTCGAGGCAGGGATCAACTTCTTCGACACCGCGAACGTCTACTCCGACGGCACCAGCGAGGAGATCGTCGGCCGGGCGCTTGCCGACTTCGCCCGCCGCGACGAGATCGTGCTGGCCACCAAAGTGCACGGCCGGATGCGGCCGGGGGCCAACGGTGGCGGGCTGTCCCGCAAGGCGATCATGACCGAGATCGACCACAGCCTGCGCCGGCTGGGCACCGACTACGTCGACCTTTACCAGATCCACCGCTGGGACGGGGCGACACCGATCGAGGAGACCATGGAGGCCCTGCACGACGTCGTGAAGGCGGGCAAGGCCCGCTACATCGGGGCGAGTTCGATGTACGCATGGCAGTTCTCCAAGGCGCAGTACGTCGCCGAGCGGCACGGCTGGACCCGTTTCGTCAGCATGCAGAACCACTACAACCTGCTCTACCGCGAGGAGGAGCGGGAGATGCTGCCTCTGTGCGCCGACCAGGGTGTCGGGGTCATCCCGTGGAGCCCGCTGGCCCGCGGCCGGCTCACCAGGGCCTGGGACACCACCAGCGCGCGCAGCGAGACCGACGAGTTCGGCAAGACCCTCTACCAGGACACCGACCGGCACATCGTGGACGCCGTCGCTGCGATCGCGGACGAGCGCGGTGTCACCCGCGCCCAGGTCGCGCTGGCCTGGCTGCTGCGGCAGCCGGGAGTGACCGCGCCGATCGTCGGTGCGACCAAGCCGCAGCACCTGGACGACGCCGTCGCGTCGGTCGACCTGCGGCTGAGTGACGACGAGTGCAAGCGCCTTGAGGAGCACTACAGCCCGCGCGGCATCGTCGGCTTCGCGTAAGCCCGCCCGGCCCGACGCACAGGAGCGGCCCGGCCGTTCGGCCGGACCGCTCCTTCCCGCGCTGCTGGTTACGCCACCGTCACCTGTACGGTGGCCGGTTCCGCCGGGGTTCCGGTCGGGTCGGCCGCGGTGGCTTTGAACGTGTGCGGCCCCGCGGCGAGTTCGCCGGACCCGGTGCAGGTCCAGCTGCCGCTGTCGGAAACGGCGGCCTTGCACAGCGCCGCGTCGTCGGACGTCACGGTCACCGTCGCGCCGGGCTCCGCGGAGCCCGAGACGGCCGGGACGGCACCGACGGTGTCGCCCGCCGCGGGCGAGGCGACCGTCACCGGCGGCGCGAAGTGGGTGACGTTCGGGACGCCGTCACCGCTGATCTTCACCGCCACGCTGTGCACCGTCAGTTGACCACTGCCGTTGCGCAGCCGGAAGTCCGCCGCCGAGTGCTGCTGGCCGCCGAAGTAGGCGTCGGTGGCCGTCACGGTCGCGGTCTTCCAGGTGTTGCTGCCGGTCAGCGCGATTCCCGCGGTGGACTTGTACGGGTCGGAGCCGCCGTTGTCGTACTGCACCGAGAAGGAACCGGTGCCCTGGTCGTAGTAGGAGAGGGTGAAGGTCGCCGTGTAGTACCCGGCGTGCGCGATCGAGTCGTCGATGTCGAAGTAGATATTGCCCTGGGTGCTGGTGCGCGCGGACAGGCCGTCGACCACCGAGGCGGTCGTCGGGCCGTCGAAGCCGCCCGAGGGCCGCTCGTCCTCGCTCATCCCGTACGCGTGGTCGGTGGCGCCGACGACCGAGCCGACCACGGCGGTGCCGGGCGGCAGGTCGGAGGCGTCGAAGGCGACCCCGGCCGAGGCGTCGCTGACCATGCCGCCCGGGGCGGCGACCTTCGCGGTGGCGGTCTGCCGCCCCGGGGTGAAGCCGCCGTCGGGAGCGCAGCTCCAGGCGCCGCTGTCGTCCGCGGTGGCGGTGCACAGCACCCCTGACGCCTCGCGCACGGTCACCGTGCCGTCGGGGATCGCCGTACCGGACACCGCCGAGCCCAGCTTGACGGTGGCGCCGCCGCGCGGGGTGGTGATCGCCGAGGCCGGCGGGAAGGCGTGCCGGTCGGGCACCCGGGCGCCGGTGACCGTCAGGCCCACACTGTGCACGGTGAAGGGGCCTGCCGTCGAGTGCAGCCGCAGGTCGCCGCCCGCGCTCTGCAGCCCGCCGAACCAGGCACCGCTGAGGGTGACGTCTGCGGTCTTCCAGGTGTCGGTGCCGGTCAGCGCGATGGTGCCGGCCTCGTGGTAGCGGTCCTTGGCCCCGGCGTCGTACTGCACGGACAGCGAGCCGGCGCCGGAGTCGTAGTACGACACCGTGACCTTGGCGTCGTAGGACCCCGTCGCGGCCACGTCGTCGGCGACGTCGAAGGACAGGTCGTCTTCTGTGGTGCGGGCGGCGAGCCCGGCCACGTCACCCGCGGTGGTGGGGGAGCCGGCGTCCTCGGTCTGGCTGAGGCCGTAGTCCCGGTTGGTGCCGCCCAGCACGGTGCCGACGGTGGCGCTGCCGGACCGGGTGGCCGCGTCCAGGCCGAGCTGTACGCCGCCCAGGTGCCGGGCCGCGGTCGGCGCGCTACCGGTGACCTGCGTGAACGGCAGGGCGGTGGTGGGCGCGGCGACCTGCTGCACCAGATAGGACTTGCCGGACTTCACGGGGACGTTCAGCAGGTCCGCGGTGCTCGCGTGGACGACGGCATGGCCGTTCTTGCCGTCCACGACCTCGGTGAGCTGCCCGGGCCACGGGATCTTCACCCGCAGGGTGCCGGAGGTGCCGGCCTCGATCGCGGCGGTGACCAGCTTGCCGCCCTGTACCTGCACGTCCACCCTGCTCTTGCCCTGGATGTAGACGCTGCCCGCGCCGTCCCACTCGGCCGGCCAGGCCGGTGCGAAGCGGACGATGCCGTCGTAGTCCTGGGCCAGCGCCTCGCCGACCGCGGTCGCGACGCCGGACTCCTGCTCGATATAGGGCTGGAAGCCGACCGAGTTGCCGAGGTCGGCGAAGCCGTTGGGGTAGACCTGGTGCCCTTCGGTCAGCGAGATCAGGTTGCCGCGCACCTCGGCGGGGTTCTGCAGCCGGGCCGCGTCGATGGCGTCCATCGACCAGTCGTTGCCGCCCTTGTTGGGCCGGTGCGCGTAGCTGCGCTGCTCGAGCGAGAACAGGTTGGCGTCCTGGTCACTGACGGTGTTCCAGGGCCACAGCGGCTCCAGTTCGATGTTCTCGCCGTTCCTGCGCTCGGCCGCCGGCTCGTACGAGATCGCGATCATGTCCGTGCCGGTGGCGTCCGCGGCCGCGGTCTCGGCCGCGGTGTAGCCGGGGTTGAGCAGCTTGCCGCGGGTGGCCTGGTCGGTGCGCGGGTAGGGCGGGATCTGCGTCTGCGCGGTGGCGACGCGGGCCACCAGGGCCTTGTCGGCGCCGCGGTCGGTGCCGAGCACACGCGCGATCTTGCCGATCAGCGGGAAGACCGCCTGGTCGAGCGCGATGTCGGTGGTTGGGTCCTGGACCGCCCACTGGGTCTCGTGGGCGTTGGCGTTGGCGTGCAGCAGGCCGTCGGCGCCCACGGTCTGGTAGGCCAGCTGGAATTCGGTGACCGACTTGATGAACGGCCAGTACCGCTTCAGCGCGGCCTTGTCGCCGGTGCCCTGGTACTGCTCCCACATGTAGAGGGCGACCTCAGGACCCGAGGAGATATCCAGGGCGTTCCAGTTGGGGCTGCCCGGCTCGCTGCATGAGCCGTTCTCGCCGACGCCGGGGGAGATGCCGTTGCCGTTGAAGCGCATCGTCTCCGACAGGCAGGCGCCAGGACGGCCGCCCATCTGCTGCTTGGTCCACGCCTCGATGGCCGGCAGGTCGTCGGCGTACATGTCGAAGATCGGGGTGTTGAGCTGGTAGTTGCCCGAGCTCATGTTCGCGGCGATCTGGGTGCGCAGATTCCACAGCCAGTACGCGGACGGCGTCCAGGTCTGGGTGTCCCTGTTCCAGGCGAACATGTCGGCCTCGCCGGCCTGGCTGCCCGGGTAGATGCCCTTCTTCATCGACGCCGCCTCTTCGTAGAGGTACAGCGTGCGCAGGTTCTCGATGTATTCGGCACTGCCGTCCGCCGAACTCATCGCGATCAGGCCCGAATGCGCCCAGAAGCCGTCCCACCAGCGGTCCTGTGCGGACGTCAGGGTCCGTACGGACGCGGTCGCGTCATGGCCGATCACCTTGGCGGCGGTCTTGGCGGCGTTGCCGCCCGTCCAGCCCGGCGAGGCGACGACGACCCGGAAGGTGCCGTCGGCGTGCGGGGTGAAGCTGACCTTGACCTGCGTCGGGCCGCTGACGGTGGTGCTCACCCGGCGGCCGCCCGCGGTGATGGCGGCGAGCGAGCCGAAGGTCTTTCCGCTGCCGATCGGCGGGCTGCCGTCGGCCCAGGTCTCGGCCAGGGTGCCGACGGTGCCGGACACGGCGGCGGCGGGCTTGCGCGGCGACCACAGGTTGATGGTGGCGGTCTGCGCCACGCCCGGGTCCGCGCCGGAGACGTCGACGATCAGCTCGTCCTTCTCCGCCGCGACCCAGGCCTTCATCGACATGCCGCCGCCGGACTCGCGCAGCACGCCGTCGGTCAGGTCCAGCTGTCCGCGGAAGTCGGCGGCGTGTGAAATGACGGACAGGCCGGGGATGTTGAGCCGGCCGGGCGACTTGCGGTCCGGCATGGTGTCGGAGCGGTTGAGCTGGGCGGTGAAGCCGCCCGCTGCCCAGGCCGCCACGCCGAGCGATCCGTTGCCCAGCGGCATGGACGCGGTCGGGTCGGAGTTCGGCGAACCGAGCACGATGTCGGATCGGCTGACGACACCTGCCGGGTCCAGCGCGAAGTCTCCGTGCTGCCAGGCGGTGGTCGGTCCCGCGGCCGCGGCGGCGGTGCCGCCGTCGACCACGGCGGCGCCCGCGAGGGCGGTGAGCGCCGCCGAGCAGAGCGCGACGACCCGTCTGTACGGAACCCGCCGGCGACGGCGGGGGAATTTCTGCACGATGCCCTCCAGGGCGGTACGGCTCTCAGTCAACGGTGTTGACTCAGTAGTCCGATGAATGCGCCTGCCTCCGCGCATGACTCCACTGCGGCGTGCAGAAATCAGACGCCGGACTCGCGTAACATCGGATGACTGTCGTTCTAGACCATCCGTGGCGACGGCGTAAAGACCCCGGACGCACGAAAGTGCCGGCCCGCGGACGCTCCACGGGGGCGTACGGGGACGAAAGTGCCGCCGCCCGACCACCCCGCCCGAGGAATTGACCGAGCTGGTCCGCGACTTCCTGGACGCGGCATGAGCGCCCCCCGCTTCGGTCTGCGCCTGCCGCCGTGCGCGCCGGCCCGCGAGGTCGCCGACGGTGTGATCCTCGCCGCCGGCACCGCACCGCCACTGGTCGAACGCGGTACGGGCCTCGTCCGCGCCGGAGCCCAGCGCGGACGGCGAAAACGCCAGCGGAGAGTGCTGGAGACTTTCGATGCGCTGCTGGAGCTCGGTCAGCCGGCCCGTGAGGCAGCGGCCTACGTGGCGAGCAGGACGGGGACGCTGTCGCCGGCCCACTCGGCGCCCCGGCGGCGATGGCCGGTTGCCGCCTTCGGCGCGGCCCTTGAGCTCGCGGATCTGGTGGACCTGGCCGTCGTCCGTCCACAGGGCCAGCAGACGAAGAACCTGCCGGCAGGCTTCACAGCCCATGCGGCAGCTACGCACGCTGCTCAGTTGGTGCGGCCGGACTTTCGCTCTAGAGTCCCACCGAAGCGACCCACTAGCCGAGGAAGCTCAGCCGCACCCGACGGTTGGCGTTGTCCCTGTTCGTGTCCACCAAACTCCGTTAAGACAACTGCCACGCTACCTGGTCGTGCCCTCCACTCGATGTGTCATCGTAAAGATGTCACCAAGCGCGGGGAAAGAAAACCCGCAGGTCAGCGCAGGTCCTTTCGGCTCACGAGGCGATGCCTCAGAACCGGAGCGTCAAATGAGCGTCATGGTCAACACGGCGCTGGGCTCGTCGGCGCGTGACAGCGCTCGGTCGCCGGGAGTCGATGCTGCAGCACCGCGGAGCCACGGTTTGCAAAGAACCGCGCGGCCGGGTTGTAGCCCCGACTGCCCGGGGTCCAGGGACTGCCGTGGACGAACAGCGCCAGCGGGAGCCCGGACTACTCGATGCCGACCACCAGCGTCAGGCCCGGGGTCCCGTGCTGTCCGGCGCGGGCAGTGGAGAGGGACTGCGAGGCGGCGGGCACTCTTCGCGCGCCGCATCGCCGGCCCTTGCGTCAGTTCCGGCCCGGGCTCCTGCGCACCCATGCCAGCAGTTCGTCCACATCTGCGAAGTCCAGCGGGACGATGGGCAGTTTGGCGAGCTGGCTGAGCCTCATGTTCGCGATCATCCGGTAGCGGTGGCTGCCCTCCTTCGGGTACGCGTCGCGCATGGTTTCCCGTACGCGCTCAAGGAGACGGTCGACGGCGGGGCCGCCGACCGGGTGCGCGCGCCACTCGCCGATAGTCGAGTCGGCGTCCAGGAGGGGGGCGTACGGGTCTCCCTCGACCGTGACCGTCGTGGTCAGGCGGATGTCGCGGCTGGAGGCGCCTACGTCGACGCGGTATTCGAGTCCTTCGACGAGCCAGGCGTCGACGCCGATGTCGAAGTACGCGAGGTCCGTGCGGGCTACGCGAAGGGTGACATCGCGAGTGTCCCCCGGGGCGAGGGGCACCGTGGCGAACGCCTTCAACTCCCGTACAGGGCGGCGTACTTGCGAGCTCAGTGCACCCACGTACACCTGCACCACCTCGTGCCCGGCGCGCGGACCGGTGTTCGTGACCGTCACAGTGACGTCGAGCCCGGTGGCGTCCTGGGCCACCCGCAGATCGGTCTGCTCGAAGGTCGTGTACGACAGGCCGTGCCCGAAGGGGTACGAGACCTCCATCTCGCGGGCGTCGTAGTGGCGGTAACCGACGAACAGCCCCTCGCTGTACCGCGCGTGGCTCCTCTCTCCCGGCCAGTCGAGGTGGGCAGGGGTGTCAGCGAGGCGCAGCGGGACGGTTTCGGTGAGGCGGCCGGACGGGTTGGCGTGACCGAAGAGCAGGTCCGCGGTGGCGAGGCCACCGGCCTGGCCGGCCAGCCAGCCCTCCAGGACGGCCGGTACGTCGTCGATCCAGCCGGAGAGGCGGACGACGCTGCCGTTGGCGAGGACCACGACCGTGTTCGGGTTGACTGCCGTCACTGCGGTGAGCAACTCGGTCTGCTCGACGGGGAGTTCGATGTGGTCGCGGTCGTACCCCTCGGACTCGAAGCTCGGCGGGAGACCGAGGAAGAGGATGACCACGTCGGCTTCGCGGGCGGCGCGTACGGCTTCCTCGCGCAGACCGGTCACGTCGCCGTCCGGGTCGTCGACGGGGAAGCCGGGCGCGAAGTCGATACGCGCGCCGGGCGCGGCGGTGGTGAGCGCGCCGAGCGCATCGTCCAGCCGGGTCGGGGTGACGCGCGAGCTGCCCGCACCCTGGTAGCGGGGCGTACGGGCGAACTCGCCGAGTACCGCGATGCGTGTGTCGGTGGCCGGGTCGAGGGGGAGCAGCCCGCCCTCGTTCTTCAGGAGTACGGCACCACGGGCGGCGGCCTCGCGGGCGAGGGCGTGGTGGGCCTCCTGGTCGTAGGAGGCGTCCGGGTCTGCGTGCAGTACCGCCCTGCGGGCGAGTGCGACGACGCGTGCGGCGCTGATGTCGAGGGCCTTCTCGTCGATTTCGCCGGAGGCCACCGCCGCGACCAGCCGGGCGGGACCGAATCCCGAGGACGAGGGCATTTCGAGGTCGAGTCCGGCGGCGAGGGAACGGGCCCGGTCGACGACGGCGCCCCAGTCCGAGACGACGACGCCTTCGTAGCCCCATTCGTCGCGCAGCAGCTCGGTGAGGAGCCAGTGGTTCTCCGAGGAGTGCACGCCGTTGAGGCGGTTGTAGGCGCACATGACGGTCCACGGCTTCGCTTCGGTGACCACGCGGCGGAAGGCGGGGAGGTAGATCTCGCGCAGGGTGCGGGCGTCGATGTCGGAGCTGACCGTCATGCGGTCGTTCTCCTGGTTGTTGGCGGCGAAGTGCTTGAGGGAGGTGCCGACGCCCTGCGACTGAACGCCATTCACCCAGGCGGTACCGAGGACGCCGCTGAGCAGCGGGTCCTCGGAGAAGTACTCGAAGTTGCGCCCGCACAGGGGGCTGCGCTTGATGTTGACGCCGGGGCCGAGGAGGACGTGCACGCCGTGGGCGAGCGACTCGCGGCCCAGCGCCCGGCCGACGCGTTCGGCGAGAGCGGTGTCCCAACTGCTCGCGAGGGTGACGGCGGGCGGGAAACAGGTGGCCGGGGCGCTGCCGATGATGCCGAGTTGGTCGACCCGGTCGTCGTTCTGCCGGCGCAGTCCGTGCGGTCCGTCGGCGAGGCGGAACTCCGGGACGTCCGCGTGCGGGAAGCTCTCGGTGATCCACCAGCTCGCCCCGGTCGTCAGGGTGGCCTTCTCTTCGAGGCTCAGCCGGGCCACCGCTTCTTCGGGGGTGGTGGCTGCCGTGGGGTCGGTCACTGTGTGCTCCTTGCGTGGTCTGATTGCGTGTTCTGAAGGGAAGTCGGGAGTTCTCAAGGGAAATCGGGGGCTGTCAGCGCACGCTGCGGACCCGCAGGACCGCGATCGCGCCGAGCACCCCGAAGATCGCCGCTGCGGGGAACAGGGCCTGGTAGCCAAGCCCGAGGACGACGGCCGCGGCGAAGGCCGGTGCGAGCGCCTGCGGCAGGGCGGCGGCGATGTTGATGACGCCGAGATCGCGGGCGAACGACTCGTGGGAGGGCAGCACTTGGGAGATGAGGGCGGTGTCCACGCCCTGGAAACAGCCGAAGCCGACGCCCACCAGGAACGCCATCACGAGCATCCCGGTCATGGTGGGCGCGGCCGGCGGAACGAGCATGGCGCAGCCGATGAGGGAGGCCGAGGCGACGACGAAGGGTTTGCGTCTGCCGAGCCGGTCCGAGAGCGGGCCGCAGATCAGCGTGGCCGGGAGTATTCCGGCGACTCCCGCGACAGCGAGGGCGGGCACCTTGTCGATCGCCCCGTCCCCGAGGCCGATGTAGTCCTGGAGGATGTAGAGCTTGTACCCGATGACCAGGAAGTACGACTGGAAAGTGCAGAGCCGGCCGACGAAGACCCAGAAGAAGTCGGGGTGCTTACGCGGGTTGGGTAGCAGGCCCCGCAGGAACTCGCCGGCGCGGAACGGCTCTTGGGGCACGTCCCGGCTGGACCGGTCCGGGTTGAGCGTGACGAACACGGTCACCGCGACGACCGAGAAGGCTGCCAGCAGTACGTACGCCAGGGTGATGCGGGCCTCCAGTACGGAACCCAGGATCTGCCCGAACAGTGATCCGCACATCGAACTGAGCCCCAGCACCGCCGAGTACTGGCCACGCCTGGCGACCGGCACCCGGTCGGGCATCGCGGCGGACAGCGGGGCCATCGCGAAGTTGTAGCCGAGTTGCACGAAGCACCAGGCGGCCAGGATCCCAGGCACGGAGCTCATGAACGCCATGGCGACCAGCGCGGTGCCGCCGGTCAGTGCACCGGCCACGAGCCAGGGTGTGCGCCGGCCGAACCGCGTTCGGGTCCGGTCGGAGACCGCACCGGCGACGGGCTGCGCCGCCATGGCGACGATCGCACCGACGGTGGTGACCAGCGCCAGGGAGCCGACCTTGGCCTCCTCGCCGACGGTGCGCTGGATCTGGAGGGCCAGCAGGATGCCAGGCACGGCGCCCCAGACGAGGGCGATACTCAGGGTGGCGGGCCCCGCACAGGCCATCATGCGCCGCAGCGGCCGTCCGCTCACGGTCGGGCCGGTGCCCGGAGCGACGGGCGGGGCTACGGATCTCTCAACGGGTCCTTGCACGGGCGGGACCTTCTCTCGTCCGGACACAACGGTGTGCACCAGCTGCGGATTGTGCGGGATCGCGCGATGCTTCGAAACAGTACGGCGTACTGTTTTTGAGGACAAGGGTCGACCGGCCCCGAATTCGCTGCGGCACATAGGCTGACCCCGTGAAAGCGAAGAGCTCGTACGCCAAGGGCGTCGCCAAGAGAGAGGAGATCCTCCGGGTCACCCTGGAGATCTTCGGCCGGGAGGGCGAGCGGAACACCACGCTGCGTGCGGTCGCCAAGGAGAGCGGCATCAGCCTCACGGGCCTGATGCACTACTTCGACTCCAAGGACCACCTCCTCACCGAGGTGCTGCGGGCGAGCGACCGTGCGGCCGAAACCCGGTACCGGGCCCCGGACGCGGTACGCGACCCCGGTGAATTCCTGGCCCTGGCACTTACGGCGAACGCCACTGATGCGGCCCGCGCCCGTCTGTACATCACCCTGGTCGCCGCGTCGACGGACCCCGCCCACCCTGCGCACGCCTATTTCCGGGAGCGGTTCGCCCTGCTGCGCGCCACCATCGCCGAGCATCTCGCGGCCGAGGAGGCCGCTGGCCGGATCACCCCCGGGCTCGACCCGGGCTTCACGGCCTCGGCGATCGTCGCGGCATCGGACGGCATCATGGTCCAGTGGCTGAGCGATCCCGCGATCGACATGGCCGAGCACGTGCGCCGGGTGTGGTGCGCCCTCACCGCTTCGAAGGCCGCCGGCTGACTGTCCTGAACCCGCAGTTCCCGCTGCTGGAACCGGGGGTGTTGGCCGAGCGGGCCGCCACCCGGTAGCGGTGACAGTAGGAGTGGTGGCACAGGTACGAGCCGCCGCGCATCACCCGCCGCTCCCCGCTCTCCGGGCCCCGGGGGTCCGCGGCGGGCGAGTGCACGTAGTAGTCCGGCGCGAACCAGTCGGCGCACCACTCCCACACGTTCCCGGCCACCTCGTACAGACCGAAGCCGTTGGGTGAGTAGCTGCGGACGGGCGCGGTCGCGAGATGGCCGTCGGCACCCGTGTTCTCGTACGGGAAGCGGCCCTGCCAGATGTTGCACAACCACCGGCCGCCTGGGCGCAGTTCGTCGCCCCAGGCGAAGCGGCGGCCTTCGAGGCCGCCCCGGGCCGCGTACTCCCACTCGGCCTCGGTCGGCAGCCTGCGTCCCGCCCACGCGCAATAGGCGACGGCGTCGTCCCAGGCCACGTGCACGACGGGGTGGTCGGGTTCGGCGGCGGAAAGGGGGCCGTGCGGGTGCCGCCAGTCCGCGCCCCGCACCTCCAGCCACCACGGGACGGCCGGGTCGGGCCGTACGACGTCGGCCCGCTCTGCGGCGACCGCCAGGTGGAAGACGGCCGAGCTCCCCTCCCGCTCGGCCACGGTGACGTACCCGCTCTCCTCGGCGAACGCGCGGAACATCGCCACGGTGACGGTGGTGAAGTCGATGCCGAACGGCGCGACGCGCACCGCGTGCACAGGTCGTTCACCATCCGCCGGGTACCCCTCGCCGAAGCCGTCACCCATCGAGAACTCCCCGCCTGTCAGTGCTACTTGGGCGTGCACGGGAGGCTCTGCGGCCGGCGCGGGGAGCGGTCCGGGGGCACCGGGCCGGGGAACGGATGCGCAGCATTCCATTGACGTCTCCATGGCCCGAGTATATGAATACGCACATAGGTGAGAACACACATAGGGAGTCGCCAAGGTGAAATTCGAGTACGTGCTGCTGGGCCTGCTGGCTCGCCGCCCCTACAGCGGCTACGACCTGCGCAAGTGGCTGGAGACCGAGGGTCAGTTCGTGTGGGCGAAGGCGCATCACAGCCAGATCTACCGAAAACTCGCCCAGATGGAGGCCGAGGGCTGGGTGCGGCACGAGATCGACGCACGCGAGGGCCGCCCGGACGCGAAGATCTACCGGCTGAGCGAGAGCGGGCACGACGCGCTGATGGACTGGGTGCGCACGCCGTACGAGCCCTCGGCCCGCCTTCAGGACATCGACTTCACCGCCCGCTTCAGCGTGTCCGCACCCCTGGACAGAGACACGGCGATCGGTCTGCTCCGTACCGAACTCGACTACCGACGTGCGCAGATCGCGAAGAACCGACACCGGAACCGCACCCTGCACTACGAGGACCCGCTGCCGGGCCTCGACCAGGACCTCGACCGGGAGGTCCAGGAATCTCTGCACCTGCTGGGCGCGAGGGCGATGGACACCTGGGTCGACTGGCTGGAGCAGACCCTGCACCGGCTGACCGGAAACCGTAGCGACGACCGCACAACCGGCGAGGAGCCCGTCCGATGAAGGCCATCATGGTCATGTTCGACAGCCTCAACCGCCGCATGCTGCCCCCGTACGGCGGCGACTGGACGCACGCCCCGAACTTCGCCCGGCTCGCCGAGCGGGCCGTCACCTTCGACAACGCGTACGCCGGATCGATGCCGTGCATGCCGGCCCGGCGCGAGATCCACACCGGGCGGCACAACTTCCTCCACCGCAGCTGGGGCCCGCTGGAACCGTTCGACGACTCCATGCCGGAACTGCTCAAGCAGAACGGCGTCTACACCCACCTCGTCAGCGACCACCCGCACTACTGGGAGGACGGCGGCGCGACCTACCACGGCCGCTACCACACCTGGGAGTTCTTCCGCGGGCAGGAGGGCGACCCGTGGAAGGGACAGGTGGCGGACCCGCCGATGCCCGAGGACCTCAAGCGGATGCGGTTCGGCCCCGGCTACCGGCAGGACTGGATCAACCGGCAGCACACGGCCACCGAGGACCGGCACCCCCAGACCCTCACCTTCGACGCCGGCCTCGAATTCGTCGCGGCGAACAAGGACGCCGACCGGTGGTTCGTCCAGATCGAGACCTTCGACCCGCACGAACCCTTCTTCAGCCCACAGCGCTACAAGGACCTCTACCCGCACGACTACGAAGGACCGCACTTCGACTGGCCCGACTACAAGCGCGTGGTGGAGACCGACGAACAGGTCCACCACGGGCGGATGGAGTACGGGGCGCTGCTGTCCATGTGCGACCACTCGCTGGGACGCGTCCTGGACACCATGGACGAACTGGAGCTGTGGGACGACACCCTGCTGATCATCAACACCGACCACGGACTGCTGCTCGGCGAGAAGGGCTGGTGGGGCAAGAGCGTCCAGCCCTGGTTCAACGAACTGGTCCACCTTCCCCTGTTCGCCTGGGACCCGCGCACGGCCGCCGCGGGCGCGCGCCGGGAGGCGCTCGTGCAGACCGTCGACCTCGCCCCGACCTTCCTCGAATTCTTCGGCGTCGAGCGCCCGCGCGACATGCAGGGCGTACCGCTGCCGTTGGCCGACGACACCCCCGTACGGGAGGCCGGGCTCTTCGGCATCCACGGCGGACACGTCAACGTCACCGACGGGCGCCACGTGTACATGCGCGCGCCCGCCTCGCCGGACAACTCCCCCTTGTACGAGCACACGTTGATGCCGACGCATATGCGAGGCCGGTTCTCACCCGCCGAACTCGCCGGCCTGGAACTGGCCGAACCGTTCGACTTCACCAAGAACGTCCGCACGGTACGGGTGCCGGGCCGCACCCTGTTCAACCCGTACCACCACGGCACCCTCCTCTTCGACCTGGAGAGCGACCCCGAACAGAGCACCCCGCTCGTCGACGACGCGGTCGAGCTGCGCATGGCGACCCTGATGACCGAGCTGATGCGGGCCAACGACGCACCGCCCAGCCAGTACGCACGCCTGGGTCTGCCCGAGCACGGACCAGTCACGGACACGCACCTGCTGGTACGGGCCCAGCGCGCGCAGGCCGAACGTGCGACGCAACCGCTGCCGCGCGCGGCAGACTTCCCGGAGGGCAGACTCTCGCTGCGCACCCCGTTCCGGGCACTCATCGCCGACCCGTTCGCCGTCGAGGTGCTGCGCACCCACCTGCCGGGCGTCGTGGACTCCGAACTGATCCAGACGATCGGGTCGACACCGCTGATCGATCTCGCGGCGGCAGCGGGAGCACTGTTCCCGACCGAGGCGCTGCGCCGGGTCGCCGAGGACCTCGCGCAGCTCTGACCACGCCCGGCCGCCCCTCTCCCGCACGGCCCCTCGCCGGGCCCGCTGCTCGCTGCCTCGCCGCACAGAATCGAGAAGGCACGAATGACCGAGCTCAGCAAGGACGCTGCGCCCCCCGGCGCGGAATTCGGTTCAACTCCCGCACAGGTCAAGGGACGCTCTGGGCAACTCTCCCTGCTCGGCGGCACCATGCTCGTCGACAACACCGAGGCCAGCCTGGTCAGCAGTCTTTTCCCGCTGATCAGGCAGTCCCTCGGCGTCTCGCTCGGCGCCCTGGGCATCCTCACCGCGGCCAGCAAGATCGTGGGTGCTTTCACCGGCCCGTTCTGGGTGTGGGCGGCCCAGCGCTGGTCGCGCAAGAGCGTGCTCGTCGTGGCCACCGGCCTGTGGGGCGTCTGGGGAGTGGCCGCCGGCTTCGCTCAGAACTTCACCCAACTCCTCATTCTTTACACCATATTGGCGGCGGGCTACGCCGCCGCGAACCCGATCATCACCGAGATCATCGGCGACCTCTTCGGCAGCTCCTCCCGCGGCCGTGCCGTCGGCATCCTCTACGGAACGATCTCACTGGTCAGCGCGGTGATCGGGCCGCTCAACGGGCAGCTCGCCGACGTGGACGAGGGCTGGCGCTGGGGCCTGTGGGGCATCGGCACGTTCAACATCCTGCTCGGTTTCGCCCTGCTGGTCTGGTTCCGCGACCCGGGCCGGGGCGCCGCCGAGGAGCAGCTCGCCGACCTCGACCAGGCCACCCGTGAGGCCCACTCGAAGCTCACCTGGGCCAAGGCGTTCTCGCTCCTCGAGATCCGCAGCCTGGTAATCCTGATCGTCTCGCGCCTGCTGTCCGGGCACCTGCTGGTGGGCACGTTCGGCGTGGTCTTCCTGGTGGACGTGCACGGTTTCAGCACCCAGAAGGCCGCACTCGTCACCCTGCCCTTCGGCGTCGGCTACCTCGTCGGAACTCTCTTGGGCGGGGCCGCCGCCGACTGGGCTTCCCGGCACAGCCCCCGCTTCGGACCGGTCGCGGTCCTCCAGGCGGCGCAGTTCACCTTCGCCGTCTTCGCCTTCTTCGGCAGCCAGTTCCACTACGACAGCATCCTCGTGTACGGCGTCTTCTTCGCGCTGCTAGGCGCGTCACAGGGCATCAACCCGAGCGTCAACCGGCCGATGGTCATGGCCATCACCCCACCCGAACTCCGGGGTGCCGCTTTCGCGTTGTACGTGTCCGTCGCCGAGGCGATCGCCTGGGCCGGCTACAGCCTGGGCGCGGGATTCCTCGCCGATGCCGTCGGGCTCCGCGTGGTCTTCCTGTGGGTCCTGGTCGTCCTGATGCTGGTGAACGGCCTCTTTCTCACACTGCTCTACCGCCCGTACGCCGCCGACGCCGCCCGCGTGCAGCGGGAACTGGACGCCCGGCGCAGGGCCGCCCTGACCGAACCACGGTAACCGCAACCAATACTCAGGATCGAGAACAGCCCATGGCACACGCACGACGACTCCCCGACGGCTTCCTCTGGGGCGCTTCCACCTCCGCGCACCAGATCGAGGGCAACAACACCAACAGCGACTGGTGGCTCTTCGAACACACAGAGAACCCCTACGTCAAGGAACCCAGCGGCGATGCCTGCGACAGCTACCACCGCTGGCCCGAGGACATGGACATGCTGGCCGAACTGGGCTTCACCGATTACCGGTTCAGCATCGAGTGGGCGCGCATCGAGCCCGCTCCAGGCGAGTTCTCCCAGGCCGCGATCGCCCACTACCGGCGCATGGTCGAAGGTGCGCACGAGCGCGGGCTGCGCCCCCTGGTGACGCTGCACCACTTCACCACCCCCCGGTGGTTCCTGGAGCGCGGCGGCTGGGCCGCCGCCGGATCCGACGAGCTTTTCGCCCGGTACCTCACGGCAGCCGCGCCCGTCTACGCCACCGACGTGGCGCACGCGTGCACCATCAACGAGCCCAACATGGTCGCCTCCATGGCCACCCTCTACCGGGCCCAGGTCTCCGACAGCCCGCCGCCCACCTTCGGGCTGACGACACCGGACGGTGCCACCACTGAGGCCCTCGTACGCGCTCACGGCCGAGCCGTCGAGACGGTCAAGTCCCTTGCTCCACATGTACGTTGCGGCTGGTCCGTCGCGAATCAGGTGTACCAGCCGCTGCCCGGGGCGGAGGACGTCGCAGCGGCGTTCCGCCACCCCCGTGAGGACGTCTTTCTCGAAGCGGCCCGCGACGACGACTGGCTCGGCCTGCAGTCGTACACCCGCACTCGCATCGGCCCCGACGGCCCTCTGCCCGTACCGCCGGAGGCGGAACACACTCTCACGGGCTGGGAGTTCTACTCCCGGGCCCTGGGGGAAGCGCTGCGTCACAGTGCCGCCGTCGCCCCCGGCGTCCCCCTGATCGTCACCGAGAACGGCATCGCCACTGCCGACGACACCCGCCGCATCCAGTACACCTCAGAGGCTCTGGACTCCCTCACCAGCGCCATGGACGACGGCATCGATGTCCGCGGCTACTTCCACTGGAGCGCTCTGGACAACTACGAGTGGGGTCGCTATGCGCCCACTTTCGGGCTCATCGCCGTCGACCGTGAAACCTTCACCCGCACCCCCAAGCCCTCGGCGGCCTGGCTCGGCGCCATGGGACGCCGTCGCATCCTGGCCTAGCGGGAAAAGTGACACCGGCACGAGCCGCTGCAGCGGCGATGTACCTGACCGTCGGGGCCTGCCGGCACTGGCAGGCCCCGACGGACCCAAGGGTGGGGCAACAAGGGCGGCGGGTAGTCAGTGGACAGGGGCCGGTCGGAAGTGAGTACTCCGACCGAAGCGACCGGGGCACGCCCGAGACTTAACTTCGGGAGTATGTCCAGCCGGTCTCGTCGGCGACGCTGTCGTCCATACGGTGTCCCAGGGGCGGGGGCACCACCCGTCGCCGTTCACGCGCCCGGTGACGGCGCTCCGCAAGGTAGATCCTCACCCATGCTCAGAGGCGAAGGCGATCCACTCAGGGGGCCTCTCCACTCACAACATCAGCCTGGCACGTCCGTGGGCGGCGGCCGACGCCTTGGACCATCCTCAGGGGTAGTCGGCCAGCTCATGCCCCGTGACTGCGCGAGCGTGGGCGCGTAGGGCGGTGATCACGTCGGCACGCGTGCGGCGGCCGGCGAGGACCTCCATCTGGTAGCCGTCCTCCATGGCGACGAAGTTCGCGGCGAGAAGTCGGGGTGGGTCCTGGAGGACGAAATGACCTTGAGCCTGCCCGAGGACCAGGATCCCTGAGTACACCGCGATCTGGCGCTCCGTGAGCGCGCTGTCGAGCGCGGCGGCCCTGGCGTCGCGCAGACAGCGCGGCCAGTACTCGAATAGCAGCCGGGTCAGCGCGTCGTCGGGCCCAACGGCGACGCCGTTGTCAATGCAGGCCCGCAGCTGATCGCGGGCATCGGCGAACCGGCCGGCGGCCCGCTCGCGCTCCTGGCTGTAGCGCTCGATGGCCTGCTGGTACGCCTCGTGGACCAAGGCATCGAGGTCTCCGTAGTAGAGAACCGCGGCGGGAGTGACGCCCGCCTCCTCGGCGACATCACGCAGCCGCAGCCCCTCAAGCCCGCGCGCCATCAGAGCGCGCTCCACCGCTTTGCCCAGCTCGGCCCGACGGGCCTCCTTGCTGCTGCCCTTTCTCGCCGCCACACTGATCCTCTCACCACACTGTTGTAACCAGATTTAACAGTAGCCCAGCCCCTATTGACAGGGCAACGACACAGGTTTTAAATCTGCGTTTAACAAATCTGCGGCTCACGGAGGCCCCATGCCCAACCCAACCGATACCGGGGCCAGAACAGGGTCCGCGCCAGCCCCGGCCAAGGGGCTGCGCGGGGGTTCGGTGGGGCTACTCGCCTCCGTCACTCTCGGACTGTCCTGTGTCGCCCCGGCCTACAGCATCGCCGTCACCCTCGGCTTCGTGACCCTGACCGTCGGGGATCTCGCGCCTGCCGCACTGCTGCTGGGCTTCGTGCCGATCCTGCTCACCGCATTCGCCTTTCGTGAGCTGAACCGCGAGATGCCGGACTGCGGCACCACCTTCGTGTGGACCACGCGCGCCTTCGGGCCGCTGGCCGGCTGGCTCACCGGCGGCTGGGTGGTGCAGATCGCCACCCTCATCGCGATGACAGCGCTCTCCCAGGTCGGCGCCACCTACCTGCTCCAACTGCTCGGCCTGCACTCACTCGCCGACAGCAGCACGGCGGTGGCCATCACCGCGGTGGCTCTGTTGGCGGCGGTCACCTCGATCGCCTACCGGGGCCTGCATCTCGCGGCCTCCGTCCAATACGTACTGCTCGGGCTGCAGTTGACCGCCCTGCTCGGCTTCGGCGCCACCGCGTTCGCCCGCCACGGTGCAGTCGCACCCTCCCTGGCCTGGCTCAACCCCTTCGCCTTCGGCGGCTTCGGCCCTTTTGCCGAGGCGGTCATGCTGTGCCTGTTCATCTACTGGGGCTGGGACGCGCTGATCACCGCGAACGAGGAGACACGCGACGGGGATCGCGTCGCAGGCCAGGCCGCCGTCATCTCCACCCTCGTCCTGCTGGGCACGTATCTGTTCACCGCCTTCGCGGCGATCAGTTTCGCCGGCACGGGCACCAGCGGCACCGGGCTCGCCAACCCCGACAACGCCGCCGACGTCCTGTCCGCCCTGGCACCGCCCGTCCTCGGCACGGCGCTGGCCAAAGTAATGCAGCTGGCCGTCTGCGTCTCCGCGGTCTCCGCCCTGCTCACCAGCCTCGTAGGCTCCTCGCGCGGCACCCTGTCCATGGCCGCCCACGGCGCCCTGCCTACCGCCTTCGCCCGTATCCATCCCCGGCACCGCACCCCCGGCTTCGGCACCGTGTTCATCGGCGTCACGGCCGCCTGCCTGCTTGTTCTGCTCACGCTCGTCTCCACCGACTTCCTCGGCGACGCCATCCTGTGCGTCGGACTGCTGATCGCCTGCTACTACGGCACCACCGCTCTCGCCTGCGTCTGGCACTTCCGCGGTCAGCTGCGCAATTCGCTCCGCGACCTGCTGCTCCGCGGCATCCTTCCTCTGCTCGGCGGGCTGATGATGCTGGCCGCCTTCGCCCGCAGCGCCCACGACATGTACGACCCGGCCTACGGCAGTACGTCCTTCCACGGCATCGGCGGGGTTTTCCTCCTCGGCGCCGGCTCCATCGTCACCGGAGCCCTGGCCCTGGCCGTCGTCCGCACCCGCTTCCACCGCTTCTTCCGCGACGGCCGCACCACGGTGGCCGAACTGACCATCACCGAGGACTGAATCATCCATGCGCACACTCGCCCTCGCCGCCCTGCAGACCGTCCCCGTGCCCCACGATCTCGAAGCGAGCTGGCAGCGCTTCGCCGACCAGGTTCGAACCACCCACGATCTGTTCCCTCATGTACAACTCGTCGTCGTCCCCGAACTGTTGCTCGCTGCGGAAGGTTCTCTGCTGCAGCCGGCCGCCGACGACTGGATGGAACAGGCCGCGGTCACGATCCCGGGCCCGCTCACCGATCGGATCTGCGCCCTGGCCGTGGAGACCGGCCTGTGGCTGATCCCGGGAAGCCTCTACGAACGAGCCGAGGACGGGCGCATCTACAACACTGCCCTGGCTGTCTCACCGGAAGGTGAGATCGCCGCCCGCTACCGCAAGGTCTTCCCCTGGCAGCCGTACGAGAAGACCACCCCCGGCCACGAGTTCACCGTCTTCGACATCCCCGGCGCCGGCCGGGTTGGCCTGGCCATCTGCTACGACGGCTCCTTCCCCGAAACCGTGCGCCAACTTGCCTGGCTGGGCGCGGAGATCGTCATCCAGCCCACCCTCACACCCACCCGCGACCGGGAGATGGAACTGGTCTGCGCCCGCGCCAACGCCTGGACCAACCAGGTCTACGTCGTCAACGTCAACGCCGGCGACCCCGCCGGGGTCGGACAGAGCGCCGTCGTCGACCCGGAAGGCATCGTGCGCCAGCAAGCGGGTCCCGGCGAGGAGATCCTCGTCGACGTACTAGACCTCGACACCGTCATCCGAGTGCGCCGCTACGGCAGCGCCGGCATCAACCGCCCGTGGAGCCAGCTCGCCCGCTACGGGAAGTCGGTGAAGCTCCCGATGTACGGCGGCGAAGCAATCCACACACCGGACTGGCTCGAAGGCGACACCCTGTAACGACTCCCCTGTGGAATCAATCACCGATGCCGGTATCCGCGGCCGCCGGGCCCATCGGGGCGTCCCCCCGCGGCCCTCAAGGCCATCCGACCGGCCCCCGCGACACGGCCGCCGTGGCGCTACCGGGCCAGAAGGGCACTGACGGTTTTGCCGCCGTGCACTCGGCGGGTGACAGCCGTGGTGAAAGCGGGGTGGTTGGCCATGGGCCGGCCCCAAGCCTCCAGTGCTGCCCTTCAGGTCGGGGATACGCATGCGTGACCACCAGGAACACCGCCTCTGCGGCATCGGCTGCAATCGCGGGTACGAGGCTCACGAGAGTGCGCGTCATCCAGATCGCCGAACGTCTCGGGAGTACCAGGCAGACAGTGGGCCCTCTGGTCGACGAATTGGTGGCCAAGGGCTACCTTCACCGCCGCCGCGATCCCGCAGACACGCGAGCCAAACTCGTCGCGTTCACCGCCGAGGGAACCAACGCAGCCGAGGCGGCGTGGCGCAGTGCGGAGAGTGTGCACCGGCTGTGGGCCGATCAGGTCGGCCCACAGCGCCTGGCGGAATGCCGCGCCATCCTCTGAGAATTGGTCACAGGACCGCACTGACCGCTCCACTCGACGACAGAGCCGGGAAGGGAGCGGCAAGCTCCTGACCCCGGAGCGTCAGCTGAGCGTCAAGACTGTGGCGCACCGATACTGCCCGGCTCATGGCACGAAGCTCACCACCCCTAACGCCGACGGCCGAACCCGCAGGTCAGAGATGCCCGGGCGTACTGGCGCGTGCTTCACCTCATGCACGGAGGGAAACAGGTCGAGCGATCAATCCTGCCCACAGAATCGCAGGTCAGGCACCCTTTTCGGCAGGTTCAAGAATCGCCACGCACTCCACGTGCGAGGTCATCGCAAACAGGTGGACGAAGCGGAAGCGGGGTTGCTACCCCGAGATGGAGCGAAGCCCAGTAACCCGCAGGCCTGCGGACGACCGTGCGCACCACTCAGTTGGCGCGGCCGGACTTCCCCTCTACAGTCCCACCGAAGCGACCACTAGCCGAGGAAGCTCAGCCGCACCTGACGGTTGGCGTTGTCCCTGTTCGTGTCGACCAGACATACCGACTGCCACGTCCCCAGTTCCAGCCTGCCCCCGATCACCGGCAGGGTCGCGTGCGGCGGGACGAGGGCGGGGAGTACGTGGTCGCGGCCGTGGCCGGGGCTGCCGTGGCGGTGTTGCCAGCGGTCGTCGGCGGGAAGCAGGGTGTGGAGGGCGGCCAGGAGGTCGTCGTCGCTGCCCGATCCGGTTTCGAGGAGGGCGATGCCGGCGGTCGCGTGCGGTACGAAGATGTTGAGCAGACCGTCCCTGGCGGCCGCGGTCCGGGTGAGAAACTGTTCGCAGTCGTGCGTCAGGTCGGTGACGGTCTCCGTCGATCCGGTGGTGATGTGCAGGACGCTGGTGGTGAAGGCATGGGGCATTCCTCCATCCTCTCGCTCATGGGGCGAGATCACGCGTCCACGTGCCGAGACGCCATTGACCGTTTCAGCCATGGATCGCTACGTTCAGCGACATGTTCCGTTCAGCTCTGCTCACTTCGCGCGGTCACATCGACCTGCTGCGGGTGGCTTCCGCCGCGTGTTGTCGCGGCTGCTGACGTCCTTTCAGCGCATCTCCCCCCGCCGGTGACCGGCCGCTCAGGCCGCCCGTTCCCGCTGCCGTACGTGCCTGTTCGCATGTGCCCCGGCGTATTCCGCCTCGTCGACCGCATGCCGTAGCCCCTGTGCCGTAACGGCGGCAGTGGTTCGCGCACGCGTGTGGCCGGGGTGCGCCTCCCCCCTGTCCGTGCACTGCTCGTGGAGCCCTCATGACCATCGGCCATGCTCTCGCCCCACCGGATATATCACCGGAATCCGGTAAGAAATCTGTTTCCTCCTCCCGTCGGCCGCTCGATCTTGAGCCGGTGGTTCCGGCCTCTGCCCGGGGTGTCCGCCTACGGGCAGTGCCCCGTTGGATCCGGCGTACCGTCGGGCCGCTGCTGCTGCTCGTGCTGTGGCAGGTGCTCAGTGCCACCGGGGTCCTGCACCCCGATGTACTCGCATCACCCGGCACCATCGCCCGTGCCGGGGCAGATCTGGTCGCGGACGGGACACTGCCATCGGCGATGGGGATCTCGTTGCAGCGGGTTGCCGTGGGGCTGGTGCTCGGGGGTGTCGTCGGCACGGCGCTTGCGCTGGTTTCCGGGCTCTCACGGCTCGGCGAGGATCTCGTGGACGCGAGCGTGCAGATGCTGCGCACCATTCCCTGGGTCGGGCTGATCCCGCTGTTCATCATCTGGCTCGGGATCGGCGAGGCGCCGAAGGTGGCGCTCATCGCGCTCGGCGTGGCTTTTCATCTGTATCTCAATGTGTACGCGGGAATTCGCGGGGTCGATGCCCAACTCATCGAAGCCGGTGAGTCGTTGGGGCTCGGACGTTGGGGGCTCATCCGGCATGTGGTGGTGCCGGGCGCGCTGCCCGGGGCGATGACGGGGCTGCGCTATTCGCTCGCCACCGCATGGCTGGCACTGGTCTTCGGCGAGTCCATCAATGCCGATGCCGGGATCGGCTTCCTGATGAATCAGGCCCGGGAGTTCTTCCGTACCGACGTCATCGTCGTCTGCCTGGTCGTCTATGCCTTCCTCGGCCTCGCCGCCGATGTCATCGTCCGCATACTCGAAAGGCTGCTGCTGCAATGGCGACCGACCTTCACAGGGCAGTGAGCTCCCCCGCTCCGGCCGACCGGCCCGAGACCGCCGTGCGGGTCGAGGGGCTGACCCGTTCCTTCGATGGGAGGGCCGTCGTCGACGGGCTCGATCTCACGCTGCGGGCCGGGGAGTTCACTGCTCTCCTCGGACGCAGCGGCTGCGGGAAGTCGACCCTGCTGCGGGTGCTGGCGGGGCTGGACCGCGAGATCGAGGGCACCGTGCTCGTACCGAAGCGACGCGCTGTTGCCTTTCAGGCGCCTCGGCTGATGCCGTGGAAGCGGGTCTGGCGCAATGTGCTGCTGGGACTGCCCGGAAAGCCCGAACGGGCGGTCGCCGAGCGCGCGTTGGCGGAAGTCGGACTCGGGGAGCGGTCCGGGGCGTGGCCCAAGACGCTCTCCGGGGGTGAGGCACAGCGCGCCTCGCTGGCTCGGGCGCTGGTGCGTGAACCCGATCTGCTGCTGCTCGACGAACCGTTCGGCGCGCTCGACGCGTTGACCCGGATCAAGGCTCAGCAGCTGGTGGCCGAGCTCTGGCAGCGGCGTGGCTGCGCCGTGCTGCTGGTCACACACGACGTGGACGAGGCGCTGCTGCTGGCCGACCGTGCGCTGGTGATGCGGGACGGAGCGATCGCGTACGAGACGCCCGTCGCCCTGGACCGGCCGCGCGTCGTGGGCAGTCCCGAGTTCGCCGCACTGCGCTCGCGGCTGCTGAGCGAGCTGGGTGTCGAGAGTGCGGCCGGACCCGCCAGGGCCGCCTGAACATTCAGTCATCCGTTGATCGCCGATTTCCGGCCCGCCCCGATGAAAGAAAAGCCGATGCGAGAGAAGCCGATGAGAAGCCGTACCCTGCCCGCCCTGCTCGTCCCCCTCACTCTGCTGCTGGCCGCCTGCGGCGGGGCCACGTCCGCCTCCACCACGGACAACACCGACGGGAAGGACAGTGTCACCCTCAACATCGGTGACCAGAAGGGGGGTTACGAGGCAATCCTGCGCGCCTCCGGTGAGCTGGACGACCTCGACTACCGGATCAAATGGTCGACCTTCACCTCGGGGCCGCCCCTCCTTGAGGCGGTCAACGCCAAGGCCGTGGACATCGGGGGCGTCGGCAACACCCCGCCGGTCTTCGCCGCAGGTTCCGATTCCAAGATCGTCGTGGTGGGGGCCAGCCATGGCTCGTCCACGGGCGAGGCGCTCGTGGTCCCGGAGGACTCGCCGCTGCGGAATCCGGCGCAGCTCAAGGGCAGGTCGATCGCCGTGGCGCAGGGCAGCTCGGCCCACTACCAGCTGGTGGCCTCGCTGAAGAAGGCGGGGCTCGGCGTCTCGGACGTGAAGCTGAAGTACCTTCAGCCGGCCGATGCGCTGGCCGCGTTCAGCCGGGGCAAGGTCGATGCCTGGGCCATCTGGGATCCGTACACCTCGCAGGTGCTTCGCAGCACGAAGGCCCGGGTGCTGACCACCGGTGAGGGCATTGTGAACGGTCTCAGCTTCCAGGTGGCCTCGCCCTCCGCGCTGAAGGACGCCAAGAAGTCCAAGGCCATCGGTGACCTGCTGCGCCGTCTGCAGCGGGCGCAGGACTGGGTGTTCAAGCACCCGGAGGCATGGGCGAAGGTCTGGGCGAAGGAGACCGGGCTGCCGTACGAGGTGGCCCTGGACGCGGTCAAGCGCAGCTACGGGACCCGGGTGCCCGTTGCCATCGATCCTGCCGCGATCGCCTCCGAGCAGTCGATTGCCGACACGTTCGCCGATCTGAAGCTCATTCCGCGGCGCTTCACCTTCAAGGACTACGTCGACACCCGCTTCAACCGCGATCTTCCCCCGTCCTCCACAGCTCCCCGTTCGTACGGAAAGGCCTCGTCATGAATGTTCATCTGCACTGGTTCCTGCCCACCGGCGGTGACGGACGTACGCTCGTCGACCGGCACGCCTACACCGACGGCGGGATCAAGCGGGACCGGATCACTCCGGTGAGCGGGGTGCGTGCACCCGACATCGAGTATCTGGCGCAGATCGCCAAGGCCGCCGAGCAGCTGGGGTTCGAGGCCGTGCTGACGCCCACCGGAACCTGGTGCGAGGATGCCTGGCTGACGACAGTGGCACTGGCTCAGCACACCGAACGGCTGAAGTTCCTGGTGGCGTTCCGGCCGGGCGTGATCTCGCCGGTGCTCGCGGCGCAGATGGCCGCGACGTATCAGCGGATCACCCGGGGGCGGCTGCTGCTCAATGTGGTGACGGGCGGCGACTCCACGGAGCAGCGGCGCTTCGGTGACCATCTGGATCACGACCGGCGCTATGCGCGGACCGCCGAATTCCTTTCGGTGGTGCGGGGTGCCTGGAGCGGGCGGCCCTACGACTTCGACGGTGAGCACTACCAGGTGGAGGGCGGACTGACCGCGCTGCCGCCGGACCCGCTGCCGGACATCTTCTTCGGCGGGTCGTCGGCAGCGGCGGGGCCGGTGGCCGCCGCGCATGCCGATGTCTATCTGACCTGGGGCGAGCCACCGGCCGCGGTGAAGGAGAAGATCGACTGGATCCGCGGGCTGGCGGAGGAGCAGGGCCGTACGGTCCGCTTCGGTATCCGGCTGCACACCATTTCCCGCGACTCGTCCCGGGAGGCGTGGGCGACGGCCGACCGGCTGCTGGGCGATCTCGATCCCGAGACGGTCGCCGCCGCTCAGCAGGCTTTGGGGCGGAGCGAGTCGGTCGGGCAGCAGCGGATGCTGGCGCTGCACGGCGGCTCCCGCGACAAGCTGGAGATCTCGCCGAATCTGTGGGCGGGCGTCGGTCTGGTGCGGGGCGGTGCGGGCACCGCACTGGTCGGGAGTCATGCGGAGGTCGCCGACCGGATCGAGGAGTACCACGCACTGGGTGTGGAGCACTTCGTGCTGTCCGGTTACCCGCATCTGGAGGAGGCGTACTGGTTCGGCGAGGGTGTGACGCCCGAGCTGGCGGCGCGCGGTCTGCTGTCGACCGTACCGGCGTCGCCGTTGCTCGGGGTGCCCGCGGCGAACGGCCGGCCGGCGTCCGCGCCGGGCGGGGCTCCGCTGCTGGTTGCCGGTGGCCGCTGAGGCAGGGCGTGCGTCGGCGGGCCAGGAGGCCGGGCCGGTCCGTCGGCGGGCAGGTGAGAAAGAACCGCAGCTGCTCGCGGGAAGATCCTCACCTCCGAAGAAGTTGGTAGAAGCGTGAACAACTTCGGGGTGGGCGCAGCACACACGGTCGATGTCGTCGTGGTAGGCGCCGGACAGGCAGGACTGTCCGGCGCCTACCATCTGCGACGCGCGGGCATGGAGCCCGACCGTGATTTCGTCGTGCTCGACCATGCCCCGCGCCCCGGCGGCGCCTGGCAGTTCCGCTGGCCCTCGCTGACGTACGGCAAGGTGCATGGCATGCACGCGCTGCCCGGTATGGAACTCACCGGAGCCGATGGCAGCCGGCCCTCGTCCGAGGTGATCGGTGAGTACTTCGACACGTACGAGCGCACCTTCGGCCTGCGGGTTCACCGGCCGGTCGAGGTGAGCGCCGTGCGTGAGGGCGACCGCGGGCGGCTGCTCGTCGAGACGTCCGAGGGTACGTACGCCACCCGTGCCCTGATCAACGCCACCGGCACCTGGGACCGGCCGTTCTGGCCGCGCTACCCGGGCCAGGAGAGCTTCCGGGGGCGGCAGCTGCACACCGCGAACTACCCGGGGCCCGCCGAGTTCGCCGGGCAGCGCGTGATGGTGGTCGGTGGCGGCGCCTCCGGAACGCAGCATCTGATGGAGATCGCCGAGGTGGCGGCAGAGACGTACTGGGTGACGCGTCGGCCGCCGGTCTTCCGGGAGGGGCCGTTCGGCGCGGACCAGGGGCGGGCCGCCGTGGCAATGGTGGAGGAGCGGGTGCGGCGCGGACTGCCGCCGCAGAGTGTGGTGAGCGTGACCGGGCTGCCGCTCACCGACGCGGTCCGGCACGCCCGCGAGGAGGGGGTGCTCGACCGGTTGCCGATGTTCGACCGGATCACGCCGACCGGAGTCGCGTGGGACGACGGCCGGGCGGTCGAGGCGGATGTCATCCTCTGGGCAACCGGGTTCCGGGCCGCCATCGATCATCTCGCACCGCTGAAACTGCGCGAGCCGGGCGGCGGCATCCAGGTCGAGGGCACACAGACGGTACGGGACGAGCGCATCCATCTCGTCGGGTACGGGCCGTCCGCCAGCACGATCGGCGCCAACCGGGCGGGGCGGGCCGCGGTGCGTGCGATCACACGACTGCTGGACAAGACCGAGGCGGAGACCGAGGCAGAGACCGGGGCGGAGGTGGAAGCGAGGGCGGACGGGGAGCTCGCGCCGGCCGTGGTGTGACGGCGCAGTTGCTCAGCCGCCGGAAGCGCTGCGGCGGTTGCGGTTGAACTCCTCCACGTTTCTCTGCTGTTCTGCATAGCTGCTGGTGAAGCGGGTGTCCCCCGGCGCGACCGTGACGAAGTACAGCCACGGTCCGGGCGTGGGGGCGATCGCCGCCATCACTGCCTGCTCTCCCGGGTTCCCGATGGGTGCGGGCGGCAGCCCCTTGCGCTCGTAGCTGTTGTACGGACTGTCGATCTTCGTGTCGCCCGTGGTGGTGTCCAGGGTGCTGCGGTTGAGCGCGTAATTGAGTGTGGAGTCCATCTGGAGCGGCATGCCCCGGTCGATCCGGTTGTGGATGACCCTGGCGACCTTGCCCATGTCGCCCTCGGTGTCCGCCTCGGCCTGCACGATGCTTGCGATCGTCACCGTCCGGTACACCGAGACGCCATTGCGCCGCGCGCCTGCGGTGATGTGGTCCGCGCCGAACCGTTTGACCGCTGTGTCGACCATGTACCTGAGCAGGCTCTGCGGGGTGGTGTCGGAGGTGACGGGGTACGTCGCCGGGAAGAGGTACCCCTCGGGATTGCCCTTCGCTTCGGCCGGAAGCGGCAGATCTGCCGTACCTGCGGCCTTCTCGGTGGTGCCTGATGCGACGGCAAGGGTCTTGTCGGCTGCGGCGTACACCTGGGACGCCCGCCATCCCTCGGGGATCACGAGCGGGCGGGCCCGCTCGACCTTCGGCCCCCGCGTCAGCAGCGGTACGAGGACGGCTGCGGCCACGACGAGGACGAGAACGATGCCGATGAGCAGCGCCAGACGGCCGCGCCGCGTCGGGCGGAGAGTGCGACGGGGCGGGGTGTCCGGGGACTCGTTCGCCATGCGGGCACGCTATCCCGCCGTCCGGAACCCCTACCTGGACGACACGGGCCCACACTCCACGAACCAGAACACACGAACAGGGGATCGGGTGTTCGCTGGAACGTGTGATCGTTTCGCTGTTCGTTGCTCAACTCCCCTGCGGCGGATGATGATTACAGGGCGCAAGCGACGGGCTGCAGACCGCGACTGCGCAGTCCCACAGATGCACCATGTACAAGGAGAAACACCGGATGAACCTCATCACCAACCTGCTGGCCGGCATCGTCCACTTCGTGGGTTGGCTCGTCTGACCATTGCTCCGCACGGCGCCGTCGCTCCCCGTCCCACGGGAGCGGCGGCGTCGCCGCATGTACGGCCTCGGCAGGGGGCACGCCCATCCCCGCCGAATCAGCTCGGTGCGGGGGCCAGTTGGCTGTCGCGCCGGACCAGGGCGGCATAGCGGCCGTCCTGTTGGAGGAGTTCGTCATGGCTGCCGCGCTCGGCGGTTCGCCCCCCGTCCAGGACAACGATCTGGTCGGCGTCGCGGACGGTGGAGAGCCGGTGCGCGATGGTGATGGTGGTGCGTCCCGCGGAGAGCGCGTCGATCGCCTCCTGCACGGCGAATTCCGTACGGGTGTCGAGGGCGCTCGTCGCCTCGTCGAGCACCAGGACGGGTGGGTCGCGCAGGATCGTACGGGCGATGGCAAGGCGCTGTTTCTCGCCGCCCGAGAAGCGGTAGCCGCGTTCACCGACCAGGGTGTCGTAGCCGTCGGGCAGTGAGGCGATGTGGTCGTGGATCTGCGCCGCACGGGCGGCTGCCTCGATCTCGGCGTCGGTCGCATCCGGCTTGGCGAAGCGCAGGTTGTCGGCGACCGAGGCATGGAAGAGATACGTCTCCTGGGAGACCACACCCACGGCCCGCGCCAGTGTGTCGAAGTCCAGATCGCGCACATCGACACCGTCGAGCGTGACCCGGCCGCCGGTGACGTCGTAGAGCCTGGGCACCAGATAGCTGAGCGTGGACTTGCCGGACCCGGTCGGTCCGACGACCGCCAGGCTGCCGCCGGCCGGCACGGTCACATCGACGCCGCTGAGGGTCGGGCCGCTCTTCTCGTCGTAACTGAAGTCGACGTCCTCGAAGCGGACCTCGCCGCGGATCTTCTCCAGCCGGACGGGGTTCTCGGGCTCGGTGATGTCCACCTTGAGATCGAGGTACTCGAAGATCCGCTGGAAGAGCGCGAGGGACGTCTGCATCTGCACCCCGGTGGAGAGCAGGCTCACGGCGGGCCGGAAAAGACCCTGTTGGAGCGAGACGAAGGCAACAAGCGTGCCGATGGAGACGGCGGGGCCGCCGGACTGCAGGGCCATGCCCGCTGCCCAGTAGATGACGGCGGGCATGGCGGCCATGACGATGCCGATCGTCGACATCCGCCACCGCCCGGCCATGCTGGAGCGCACTTCGAGATCGACCAGCTTCTCGGACTCCTCGGCGAAGCCCTTGGTGAGGGAGTCCGCCCGGCCCATCGTCCGGCCGAGCAGAATGCCGCTGACGGAGAGCGACTCGGTGACCGTGGCCGCCATGGCGGCCATCTGCTTCTGGCGCTGGGTGGTGATCTTCCTGCGCTCACGGCCGACCCTGCGGCTGATCCAGACGAAGACCGGCAGCAGGAGGAGCGAGACGAGGGTGAGCCGCCAGTCGAGCGCCAGCATGGCGACGACCGTGGCGACGACCGCGGTGAGATTGGAGACCAGTGACGTCGCGGTGGAGGTGACGGTCGCCTGCATGCCGCCGATGTCATTGGCGATGCGGGACTGCACCTCGCCCGTGCGGGTCCTGGTGAAGAAGGCCAGCGGCATCCGCTGCAGCTGGGCGTAGACCGCGGTGCGCAGGTCGTGCATGACGCGCTGGCCGACCGTGGTGGAGATCAGGGTCTGCAGGACTCCGAAGACGCTGTTCATCACGGCGGTGAGGATCATGCCGAGGGCGAGCAGCGACAGCAGTCCCGTACGCCCCTGCGGGATGGCGGTGTCCAGGATTTCGCGCAGCAGGAACGGCGAGGCGACCGACACCAGCGACGAGGCGCCGACGAGCAGCCCGACCAGGGCGAGCCGGCCTCGGTAGGGATGGAAGAGGCGCAGGATGCGGCGCAGCTCGGCGGGCGGGCGGCTCCCGTCCCGGGGCGGGGGTGTCCAGGTGATTTCGTCGGGTTTCATGGGCTCCTTCGTCGGGCGTGCGACAACGGGACTTCAGGCTGGGGACTCAGACTGGGGACTCAGCTTGAGGACTCGGACCGGGACTCAGAACGGGGACTCAAACTTTTGAGAGCATAGCTCATTGTTACCTATACTCACAATGTACAAGGTCCTGATATTGTTCCCTGCATGGACACCTCCGACGCCGATGGCGTGCTCGCCGAGCAGTTGCTGCGGGTGACCCGCAGGCTCCAGCGGATTCAGAGCCGCCAGCTGGAGCCGATCGGCATCACTCCCGCTCAGTTCAGGCTGCTCCGCACCGTCGCGCATTACGACGGTCCGCCCCGGATGGCGGACCTCGCGCAGCGCCTGGACGTCGTCCCGCGCGCCGTGACCAGTCTGGTCGACGGCCTGGAGGCGAGCGGCCGGGTGCGCCGCGCCCCCGATCCGGACAGCCGCCGGGTGGTCCGTATCGAGATCACCGAGGAGGGCCTCGCCACCCTCCGGTCGCTGCGCGACGCGCGCCGGGCCTCCGCAGAGGAGATCCTGGCTCCATTGACCGCCGATCAGCGCGAGGTGCTCGGTGGACTGTTGTCCGCCCTGGTCAACGGAATGCCGGAGCGCCGCTGCTGAACCTGTACGGACGCACGTACGCCCGATGGGTGCTGCATGTGAGCTGTCGCCGAACCGAACCGCCGAGGAGAGACCGACATGCCACTGCTGGAGCCGAAGCCGGAAACACTCCGCCCCGGTGCGGTGCGTACTCCGTCCCTGGACCGGGTCCCCGACCGGCAGGCTCCGGGCACGCCCGAACCGCTGCGCGGCGAGCTGATCGGCCTACTGGGGCCGGAGAAGGTGCTGTGGAAGGTCTCCGACCTGGTGAAGTACGCCTCCGACGCCAGTCCCTACCGGTTCGTCCCCCAGGTCGTCGTGGTCCCGGAGGACATCGACGACATCTCGGCGATCCTGTCGTACGCGCACGGCAAGGGCCGCGAGGTCGTCTTCCGGGCGGCCGGCACCAGTCTCAACGGCCAGGCCCAGGGTGAGGACATCCTTGTCGACGTACGCCACCACTGGGCGGGCATCGAGGTCCTGGACGACGGCGCGCAGGCCCGTATCCGGCCGGGGACGACGGTCATGCGGGCCAACGCCACCCTCGCCCGGCACGGCCGGCTGCTGGGGCCGGACCCGGCCAGCGCCATCGCCTGCACGATCGGTGGAGTCGTCGCCAACAACGCCTCCGGAATGACCGCGGGAACGACCCGCAACTCGTACCGCACCGTCTCCTCGCTCACCTTCGTGCTGCCGAGCGGCACGGTCGTCGACACGGGCGACCCTGCGGCGGACGAGGACCTGGCCCATGCCGAGCCGCGGCTGTGCGAGGGGCTGCTGGCGCTGAAGGCGGAGATCGAGGCGGATGCCGGGCTCACGGCCCGGATCCGCGCCAAGTACGAGATCAAGAACACCAACGGCTACCGGCTCGACGCCTTCCTGGACGGCTCGACGCCCGTGCAGATCCTGCGCGGTCTGATGGTCGGCTCCGAGGGCACCTTCGGCTTCATCTCCGAGGTCGTGTTCGACACGCTGCCGCTGGACCGCCGCATCTCCACCGCCCTGCTGTTCTTCCCCTCCCTGACCGCCGCGGCGGCCGCCGTGCCCCGCTTCAATGAGGCGGGGGCGATCGCCGTCGAGTTGATGGACGGCAATACGCTGCGCGCGTCGGTGAGCGTCCAGGGCGTGCCCGCAGACTGGGCCGAGCTGCCCAAGGAGACCACGGCGCTGCTGGTGGAGTTCCGGGCTCCGGACGAGGCGGGCCAGGAGGCGTACGAGCGGGCGGCGGCGGCCGTCGTCGAGGAGCTCGACCTGGTCGCGCCCGTGGCCTCGGTGACCAATGAGTTCACGCGCGAAGCCAAGGTCATCTCCGGCTATTGGAAGGCCCGCAAGGCGTTCGTCGCCGCGGTCGGCGGCTCCCGGCCCTCGGGTACGACGCTGATCACGGAGGACTTCGCGGTGCCGCCCTCCCGGCTGGCCGATGCCTGCGAGGCCCTGCTCGGACTTCAGGCGGAGCACGGCTTCGACGCCGCCGTCGCCGGCCATGCGGCGCACGGCAATCTGCACTTCCTGCTCGCCTTCGACGCGGCGAAGCCGTCCGACGTCGACCGCTACGCCGCGTTCATGGACGACTTCTGCCGGCTGACGGTGGAGCGCTTCGACGGCTCCTTGAAGGCGGAGCACGCCACCGGCCGCAACATCGCCCCCTTCCTGGAGCTGGAGTGGGGCCCGAAGGCGACCGAGCTGATGTGGCGCACCAAGCAGATCATCGACCCCGACGGGGTCCTGGCGCCCCGGATCGTCCTCGACCGAGACCCGAAGGCCCATCTGCGCGGGCTGAAGACCATCCCCGAGGTCGAGCTGATCGCCGACCCCTGCATCGAGTGCGGCTTCTGCGAACCCACCTGTCCCAGCCATGATCTGACCACCTCGCCGCGCCAACGGATCGTGCTGCGCCGGGAGATGATGCGGCAGCCGGGCGGTTCACCGGTGGAGAAGCAGCTGCTCGACGCGTACGGCTATGACGCCGTCGACACCTGTGCGGGCGACTCGACCTGCAAGCTCGCCTGCCCGGTCGGCATCGACACCGGCGCCATGATGAAGGACTTCCGCCACCAGCGGCACTCGCCGCGCGAGGAGCGGATCGCGGCGCTCACCGCGAAGAACTTCAAGGCGGTGGAGGCGGCGGCACGGCTCGCGGTCGCCGCGGCCGACCGGATCGGCGACCGGATCGGTGACGGGCCGCTGGAGACGCTCACCGGGCTCGCCCGCAAGGTCGTGCGTCCCGATCTGATGCCCGAGTGGCTGCCCGAGATCCCCGGCGCCGCCGCCCGGAAGCTGCCCCGTACCGCCCGGGTCGGGGCGAGCGCCGTCTACTACCCGGCGTGTGTGAACCGTATCTTCGGCGGCCCCGAGGGCCATCGCGGCCCGTCGCTGCCGCAGGCCGTCGTCGCCGTCTCCGCCCGCGCCGGAAAGCCGGTATGGATCCCGGACGATGTCGCGGGGACCTGCTGCGCGACGATCTGGCACTCCAAGGGGTACGACGAGGGCAATGCCGTGATGGCCAACCGCATCGTGGAAGCGGCCTGGGGCTGGACAGCGGGCGGAAAGCTGCCGCTGGTCGTCGACGCATCGTCGTGCACGCTGGGCATCGCCCATGAGGTGGTGCCGTATCTCACCGACGACAACCGGGAGTTGCACCGGGAGCTGACCGTTGTCGACTCCCTGGTCTGGGCGGCAGACGAGCTGCTTCCCGAGCTGACGGTGCTCCGGAAGACAGGTTCGGCGGTCCTGCATCCGACATGTTCCATGCAGCATCTGGACGACGTGGAGCAGCTGCGTACGGTCGCGGAGGCCTGCGCGGAAGAGGTCGTGATCCCTGACGATGCCGGGTGCTGCGCCTTCGCGGGCGACCGCGGCATGCTGCACAAGGAGTTGACGGCCTCCGCGACGGCGAAGGAGGCCGCCGAGGTGAATGCGCGGGAGTACGACGCGTATCTCTCGGCCAACCGGATGTGCGAGATCGGTATGGACCGGGCCACGGGGCGGTCGTACTACTCGGTGGTGATGGAGCTGGAGCGGGCCACGCGGCCGGGGGCTGTTGTGCGGTGATCACCGGGGCCATCCGGTGACCGATTCGGCCTCGGTCGCCCGACGGTCCTGACGATGTCCTCAATCGCCGGGCAGGGCTCGCTTTCCGAGCCCGCCCGGCTTTTGCGTGTGCATAAATCTTTTCCGTGTGCACGAAAGTCCATGGTTTCGGAGCAGGAGTCCAATCCTCCCCCTTGCGCATCAGCAGCCTCAACTACCAAGGTCCTTAACGAGGTTCATCCACCAGCCGCGCACGTCAGACCCCCCTTCTGGAGGATCGATGAACGACGCAGCACAGCAGAACGACGGTACGCAGGACGGCGACGAAGGCTCCATGAGCCGCCGCTCGGTTCTATGGACGACCGCCTCAGTGGCCGGCGCCGGGCTCGGACTCGGCGGCATCGGCAGCGGCACCGCAGCAGCAGCCCCCGCCCGGAGCCCGGAGGCCGCCGTCGCGGGACAGCCGACCGCTCCCAAGCGCCAGGGGCGCACCATGGTGGGGGTGCCGTTCGACCCGCGCTCCACCGTCCGGGTCGGCATGGTCGGCCTCGGCAACCGCGGTGGCAGCATGATCGATCTCTTCCTCGCCGTCACCGGCGTACAGGTCGTCGCCGTATGCGACCCGGTCAGGGAGAAGGCCGAACGGGCGGCCGCGAAGGTGACCGCCGCCGGTCAGCCGGCGCCCGCCGTCTACACCAACGGCGAGGACGACTACGAGAATCTCTGCAAGCGCGGGGACATCGACTTCGTCTATGTGGCGACGCCCTGGGACTTCCACTTCGAGATGGCGAAGACCGCCATGCTGAACGGCAAACATGTCGGCGTGGAGTGTCCGATCGCTCTCCAGCTCGACCAGCTCTGGGAGTTGGTCGATCTCTCCGAGCGCACCGGACGCCACTGCATGCAGCTGGAGAACTGCTGTTACGGGCAGAACGAGATGCGGGTGCTGCGCATGGCGCATGCCGGTCTCTTCGGTGATCTGCTGCACGGCGCGGGCGCGTACAACCACGATCTGCGCGGCCTGATGTTCGACCCGGGGTACTACGAAGGTCCCTGGCGCCGGCTGTGGCACACCAGGCTGCGCGGCGATCTCTACCCCAACCACGGCTTCGGTCCGGTCGCCAACTACATGGACATCAACCGCGGCGACCGCGCGGTGAGCATCACCAGTGTCGGTTCCCCGTCCCTGGGGCTCGCCGAGTACCGCGAGAAGAACATGCCGGCCGGTGATCCGAGCTGGAAGGAGACCTATATCGAGAGCGACCGGACGATCAGTCTCGTCCAGACCGCCAAGGGACGGGTCATCCGGCTGGAGCACGATGTGTCCACTCCGCATCCGTACTCGCGGATCAACAGCCTCGGCGGTACGAAGGGTGTCTTCGAGGACTATCCGGCCCGTATCTACATCGAGCCCGACCACACCGACGACAACTGGGGAGACTTCGCCGAGTACGCCCAGTGGGACCACTGGCTGTGGAAGGAACACGCCAACCCGCCCGGCGGTCACGGCGGTATGGACTACATGCTGGTTTTCCGGCTGATGCAGTGCATGCGGCTCGGCCTCGTTCCCGACTTCGATGTGTACGACGCGGCGACGTGGACGTCGCCCGTGCCGCTCAGCCATCTGTCCATCAAGGCGAAGGGCGCGCCGCAGCAGATTCCGGACTTCACCCGCGGTGAGTGGAAGAAGGCCCGCTCCGGCATGGACTCGGAGAATCCGGAGAAGGCCTGACGGGCCGATACGACGGGCTGCGGGGCTCGCTCGGCTGGACCCGGGCCCCGCAGCGCCTCGCCCGCCCGTATCGCGACCATGGCGCGATATGTGCCGTTCCTGGAGAAAACCAATTGCTCCGAAGGACGTCCCGGGGCGAACCTTGCACGGTTTGAGTCATTCACCGAACAAACCGACACACACCGAACCATGGGACGTCATGCAGATTCGCGATCTTCCGTACTCGGACCCTGGCGATCCCGATGTCCGGTCAGGCCCACGCTTCCTGCTCTGGCTCGGCCGCAACCAGCTCCGCGGCCAGCTCAAGTCCATGTCCTGGGGCCTGTTGCACCAGTGCTCCCTTGCCGGGCTGCCGCCTGCCGTCGGCTTCGCCGTGCAGGCGGTCGTCGACCGTTCAGGCAGCCGGCTCGCGTGGGCGGGTGGCCTGATCGCGATCCTGGGTGTACTGATCGCGCTGGGCGACACCATGCTCCACCGGACCGCCGTCACCAACTGGATCACTGCCGCCGCGCGCGTTCAGCAGCTGCTGGCCCGTAAGACCGCGGAACTCGGCGCGGCACTGACCCGCCGGGTCGCCGCGGGCGAGGTCGTCGCGGTGTCCACCGGCGACGTCGAGAAAATCGGCTGGTTCGTCGAGGCGCTCTCCCGCTTCGCGGCCGCTGCTGCCGCCCTCGTGCTGATCTGCGTGGGGCTCATCCTCTATCTGCCGTCGCTGGGCGTCCTGGTGGCACTCGCCATGCCGCTGCTTGCCCTGGCCGTACTGCCCCTGCTCCCCCGGGCCACCCGGCGCGCCGACCTCCAGCGCGAAAAGGCGGGCAAGGCCACCGAACTGGCCTCGGACACCGTGGCCGGGCTGCGGGTACTGCGCGGGATCGGCGGCGAGGAGCTGTTCCTCGGCCGCTACCGGCGCGCCTCGCAGGAGGTCCGCAAGGCCGCGGTGCGCAGCGCGCGGATGTGGTCGCTGATCTCGGCGATCCAGGTGCTGCTGCCGGGCGTGCTGCTCATCTCGCTGGTCGTGTACGGGGCGGCCCTGGCCCGCGACGGCCGGATCGAGGTCGGTCAGCTGGTCACGGTGTACAGCGCGGCGTCGATGCTGCTGTTCCCGCTGCGCCACTTCGAGGAGATCGCGATGGCGTACTCCTTCTCGCGGCCCTCCGCCCAGCGCGCGGTCCGGGTGCTGTCGCTGCACCGTACGGACCGGCCGTCGACCGTCGACGCGACACCGACCGGCGATCTGTACGACCCGGTCACCGGGCTGATGGCCCCGGCCGGACTGTTCACCGCGGTGGTCTGCGGCGATCCTGACGAGGCGGGCCGGCTGGCCGAGCGGCTCGGCGGACACGCGCATGTAAACGCAGACGAGGACGGGAACGCGAACGGGGCGGAGGATGCGGCAGGGAACGGAACACGCGACTCCACGGACGACGCCACTACGGAGCCGAAGACCCCGTCCGTCCTGCTCGGTGGCGTACCGCTGGACGAACTCCCGCTGGACTCGGCGCGGACCGCCGTACTGGTCCAGGACAAGGACCCGGTACTGCTCTCCGGCACCCTGCGCGAGCTGCTCGACGTTCCGTCGTCCGGCCGGGTGACCGCCGAGGACGCGCTGTCCGCCGCCCACTGCGGCGATGTGCTGGACTCATTGGCGCAGGCGTCCGTCGCCACCGACGGCGACCCCATGACGACACGCATCACCGAACGCGGCCGGTCGCTCTCGGGCGGCCAGCGCCAGCGGCTCGCACTGGCCCGCTCGTTGGTGACCGACCCGGAGGCGCTGGTTCTCGACGAGCCGACCTCCGCCGTCGACTCGCACACGGAGGCCCGGGTCGCCGCCGGAATCAAGGCACTGCGCCAGGGCCGTACCACCGTGGCGTTCGCCTCGTCACCGCTGCTGCTCGACCTCGCGGACCGAGTGGTCCTGGTACACCGGGGCACGGTCGTCGCGGTCGGCGCACACCGTGAACTCCTGCACACCGACCCGCGTTACCGGGCGGTCGTGACACGCGATACGGACGACGAGATCGCGGTCCTGACCCCTCAGGACGCGATCAAGGGAATCAAGACGATCGAGGAAATCGAGGAACGGGCATGATCGGCGTCGCAGAACCGGCGTACGACCCGGCCGCACCTGAGTCGGCGACGACCCTGCCGGTCGGCACCCCCACCACCGTACGGAGCTATGTACGGGAGCTGCTGCGGCGCCACCGCAGGCCGTTCACCGTGCTCATCTCGTTCAACGCCATCGCGGTGAGCGCCTCGATCGTCGGCCCGTATCTGCTGGGCGGGCTGGTCGAGGACCTCTCCGACGGCGTCACCGACCTGCATCTGGAGCGCACCGCCGGAGTGTTCGCGCTCGCGCTGATCGTGCAGACCGTTTTCACCCGGATGATGCGCCTGCGCAGCGCGATGCTCGGTGAGGAGATGCTGGCCGATCTGCGCGAGGACTTCCTCGTACGGTCGGTCGGGCTGCCGCCGGGCGTGCTGGAGCGGGCCGGGACCGGTGATCTGCTCTCCAGGATCACCACGGACATCGACCGGCTGGCCAATGCGATGCGCGAGGCCGTGCCGCAGCTGGCGATCGGTGTGGTGTGGGCGGGGCTGCTCCTGACCGCGCTCGCCGTGACGGCTCCGCCGCTGGCACTCTCGGTCCTGATCGCCCTGCCCGTGCTGATCCTCGGCTGTCGCTGGTACTTCAAGCGGGCGCCGTCCGCGTACCGTTCGGAGGCCGCCGGATACGCGGCGGTCGCAGCGATGCTCGCGGAGACCGTGGATGCCGGACGGACGGTGGAGGCCCACCGCCTGGGCACGCGCCGGGTGGCGCTGTCGGACACACGCATCCAGCAGTGGACTGCGTGGGAACGGTACACACTGTTCCTGCGTTCCGTGCTCTTCCCTGTCATCAATGTCACCTATGTGACGATTCTCGGCGCGGTGCTGATGCTCGGCGGCTGGTTCGTCATCGAGGGCTGGCTGACCGTGGGGCAGCTGACGACGGGTGCGCTGCTGGCGCAGATGATGGTCGACCCGATCGGCCTGATCCTGCGCTGGTACGACGAGTTGCAGGTCGCGCAGGTATCGCTGGCCCGGCTGGTCGGCGTACGGGACATCGAGCCGGACGCGGGCGATGCGGAGGTCGTCCCGGACGGCCGTGATGTCCGGGCCGACGAAGTGCACTTCGGCTACCGCGCCGGGCTCGACGTCCTGCACAAGGTGTCGTTGGACGTCGCACCGGGTACGCGCCTCGCGCTGGTCGGCCCGTCCGGCGCCGGCAAGTCCACGCTGGGACGGCTGCTGGCCGGGATCTACGCCCCACGTACGGGTGAAGTCACGCTCGGTGGCGCTGAGTTGTCACGGATGAAGGCGGAGCGCGTACGTACACATGTGGCGCTGGTCAACCAGGAGCACCATGTGTTCGTCGGTTCGCTGCGGGACAACCTCCTGCTGGCCCGTACCGGCGCCGGGGACACCGAGCTGTGGGCGTCGCTCGCGGCGGTCGACGCGGACGGCTGGGCGAGGGCCCTGGAGGAGGGGCTGGACTCCGAGGTCGGCTCCGGCGGCCTGGCGCTGACACCGGCTCAGGCCCAGCAGATCGCACTGGCCCGGCTGGTCCTGGCCGATCCGCACACACTGGTGCTGGACGAGGCGACATCATTGCTGGACCCGCGGGCCGCCCGGCACCTGGAGCGCTCGCTGGCCCGGGTGCTGGATGGCCGTACGGTCGTGGCGATCGCCCACCGGCTGCACACCGCACACGACGCGGATGTGATCGCGGTGGTGGAGAGCGGCCGGATCAGTGAGCTGGGCAGCCATGACGAGCTGGTGGCGGCGGACGGTGCCTATGCGGCGCTGTGGCGGTCCTGGCACGGCTGAGGAGCTGAAGCCTGAACTTGTAGGTTCCGCGTTTCGATGGACAACGGACCCGTGAAATGGGCAACAGATGGGCAATTTCACGGGTCCTCGATCACTGACTGCGCTCAGTGACTACGGTCCTCCGCATGGTGATCAAGAGTCCAGCCCCTGTCAGCAGGAAGCACGAGTTGGCCATGACATCGATCCGGTACGACGACGTCAGTGCGTGAAGTCCCATTCCGTGATGTGCGGTTGGCGGATTTCACGTGGTCGGTACCGTGGCGAAGTTTTCGCTCCGTCCGCGGTCAGATGCATCACTCGGGACGCTCTGCATCAGCAACGATGGCTGGTCCCGTGGTCTATGAGAGCCGACTGGAGCTTGCTCGGCTGCTTTTAGCCGACATGGATCCTGCGGTACGCGGAATCTACGCCCAGCCGTGCCGTCTGACTGCCCGTGTCGGTGGACGTGTGCGTCGATATATTCCGGACTTCCTGCTGGTCATGGCCTCGGGGACAGTTCGCGTGGTCAACGTCGAACCGGCAGAGCGGCTCTCCGGTCCGGAAATCGTGGAAGCCCTGGCCCGGCCGGGGGAATTGATCGAGCGGCATGGCTGGGAGTAAGAAATCTGGTCTGGAACAGACCGCGTGCTTTTGGAGAACGTCCGCTTCCTGGCGGCATATCGCCGCCCCGGTGTGGTCGCTGAAGCCAAGATTGAGGTCTTCTCGGCAACGTGACGGTTGCGGTGCGTGACGGGGTGCGGGTGCCCGCTCGCGGCCTAGTTCTGCGGTGCCAGGGTGCGTAGGACGCAGAACTCGTTGCCCTCAAGGTCTGTCATGACCACCCAGTTTCGGTCTGAGCCCCGGCCCACATCCGTCTTGGTGGCGCCGAGGCCGAGCAATCTGGTCACCTCGTCCTCGGTGCTGCCGTCGATCGGGCTGACGTCGAGATGAAGCCGGTTCTTCACGGTCTTGCCCTCGGGCACCTGGATGAACAGCAGGGTGGGCGGCATCTGACGGGCCCGAACATCCCCGACGGTCGGCACCCAGGAGCCGATCTCGACCTTGCCCTCGCTCCGGTCGATCACCTTGAAGTCCAGGACCTCGCACCAGAAGGCCGCGAGCCTCTCCGGATCATGGCAGTCAACGGCCAACTCGGTGAACCTACTTGTCACGACTCTCCCAGATAGTGCGGACGGCGCTCAGAGTATGCCGCCCGTCCGACAGATCCGAGATCTTTCTGACTAGGGACAGGCTTGACCCAGCATCAGATACGCGTGAAGCCCCTGGTAGGAACAGGTCTGCGAAGAACAGGTTCCGGGTACCGAGGGGCTTCACGCGTTGACCAGTATCACCTGCACCGGCGTGCTCGATGTCAGCCGGGCCACTGCTGAGGCCCTCGCGAAGCTGCTGCTCGAACACCGCGAGCGTCTCGGGACCCGCAGGGGCACTCGCGCCCTGGGGCCTTTCAGGCAGAGCGTGTTGATCCTGCGCTGGTTCCTGGACGGTACCCGGCTGGCTCAACTCGCCCGCGACAACCGGATCTCCGTCCCGACGACCTACCGCTACCTCCACGAAGGGCTGACCGTGCTCGCCGACCACGCCCCAGACCTGTCCACCACCCTGGAGCGCGCGGTCGCGGCCGGCTATACACACCTCAACCTCGGCGGCACCGTCATCCGTGCCGATCGCGTCGCCGTCCCCGGCCCGAACAAGGCCGACCTGTGGTGGTCGGCAAACACAAGCACCACGGCGGCAACGTCCAGGTCATTTCCGCACCCGACGGCTGGCCGCTCGGCTGCGGACAGTAACTGGGACGCTCGATATTGGTTGGCCACCGGCCGTGCGGTTCTGCCAGGGTGGCGGCCATGACACGTGTCTTCCTGCCCGGTCTCGAGCTGGCACGACTCTTCCACGCCGAGGCCGTCACCCCCATCCTGAACACGGCGTTGGACGGGTTGCCGTATTCGGCAGCACTGATCGGCTGGGGCTCCGAAGTGCAGGGCTTCGACACCGCACGTTCAACCGACCACGCCTGGGGCCCACGGATGCAGGTGTTCCTCAGCAGCGACGGCTTCCGCGCACACGCGGATGAGCTCCGTGCACTGCTCGACCGCGAGTTGCCGGAGACGTTCCGCGGCTACCCGGTCCGCTTTCCGTTTCCCGACGATGCACCGGCCCGGCACTGGGTTGACGTCAATGACCTTCAGGGCTTCTTCACCGAGCACCTCGGCGAGGATCCGGCCGTGGGCCTGTCGGTGTCCGGCTGGCTGACGACCCCGACACAGGTGCTGCGCGAGCTGACCGGCGGAGCGGTCTTCCACGACGGACTCGGCCTGCTTGATTCCTACCGCAACGAGCTGACCTGGTATCCGGACGACGTCTGGCGCTACATCCTGGCTTGCCAGTGGATGCGTTTGTCGCAGGAGGAGCCGTTCGTCGGGCGCTGCGGTGAGGTCGGTGACGACCTGGGTTCCGCAGTAGTGACCGGCCGACAGGTGCGCGACCTGATGAAGCTGTGTCTGCTGATGAACCGGGTCTATCCGCCGTACAGCAAATGGTTGGGCACCGCGTTCGCGAAGCTCCCGTGCGCGGCAGCGCTCACGCCGCTTCTGTCAGGGGCGCTGGCGGCGCGAAGCTGGCAGGAGCGCGAGCGGCATCTTTCGCCGGCCTATGAGATCGCCGCAGGCATGCACAACGACCTGGGCCTGACCGAACCACTGGAGACAAAGGCCCGCTACTTCCACACCCGGCCGTTCCTTGTCATGGACAGCTACCGCTTCACCGACACCCTGATGGCGACAATCAACGACCCGCAGATCAGGTCGCTGCCGCCCGTTGGGGCGATCGACCAGTTCGTCGACAGCACCGACGTGACCCAATTCGCCGACCGTCGCAAGCGCTACATCACAGGTGTCGAACCGGCCACGTCACAGCTCGACAAGTAGGCAGGTGACGGCCCGCCGGACGCCATCACTGAATGTGACAGGCGGCCTGCCCGACAGGGCTCCGATTGCACACGGAGGACCGACATCCGCAGTGACTGCTTCACGCGGAATCCGGTTTTTCCGCTGGAGCCAGTGCGCACGAGAAGGTGGAACCTACAAACGTGCACGACAAAACCGGGTCAGGAGAGACGGGGCGGCGCTAGCCTGACGGGGTGTCGATTCGCTATTACCTCTACATCAGCGACGCCAAGGTCGACATGCTGCTCTCGCAGATCGACCCGTCCTTCACCGGTCGACGCACCACGGAGGCCGGCATGAGCTTGAAGCTCTTCAGTTTCAAGCGCAGCGTCGAGGCGTCCGCGCCGGACCGGGTGGCCAGGCTGGAGCGGGTGCTTGAGCACCTGCGCGAGCATGAACGGACAGGGTCGGTGGACGATCCGGGTCCCTATTTCCGCGGCACCCTGCCGATGCAGTGGGGACCGCTGCGCGGCGAGGGCGGTGGGTCGTCGGTGTACTTCGGCGGCCGAACCGCGCGGACGGTCGTCGGGCTCGGTGGAGCCGGCAGCCATGTGCTCGGCGGGAGCACTCCGCAGGATCCGGTGTTCGCGCCGTCCTCGATGCCGTCACTGCTCGCGGGTCTCGCTGCGGCTTTCGCCGCTGACGGCGTCGAGATGCCCACCGACCCGTCGGCACTGGCCTGGGTGCACTCCGCCGGACGCCTTCTGCGCGGTCCGGCGCAGTCCGTGGAATTCGTGGCCCGGCGCCTGCTGGAGGGCGCCAGTCCGTACCCCGAACTGGACCCCCGTCCGGACATGCGGGTTCTCCTGGGCAGTCCTCTGTACGTCGCCATGGCCGACTGATGGCACCGGAGAGCTGGCAGCCCGGCGAGGTGATCCTCGACCTGTACGAGGTGCTGGACGTCGTACACAGCGGCGGTATGGGCGTGGTCCACCGGGTGCGGCACCGCGGTTGGAACGTCGACCTCGCGGTGAAGACACCCCGCCCGGAACTGGTCGCCTCAGCCGGGGGCAGACGCCGGTTCGAGGCGGAGGCGGGCACCTGGGTCGGTCTCGGGCTGCACCCGCACGCGGTCAACTGCTCGTACGTCCGGACCGTCGACGGGCTGCCCCGGGTCTTCGCCGAGTGGGTCGACGGCGGCAGCCTCGCCGAGGCCGTCACCGACGGCAGGCTCTACGAGGGCGGCCCGGTCACCGCCCTGCGTCGGATCCTCGACATCGCCGTGCAGATCGCGTGGGGCCTGGACCACGCGCACACCGCCGGCCTGGTCCACCAGGACGTCAAACCCGCAAATGTGATGCTCGAACCCGACGGCACCGCCAAGGTCACCGACTTCGGCCTGGCCGGGATGCGCCCGGCCGGCGACGGGACCCCGCACGGCGCGCCTCCCGACGTCACCTTCGGCGGGATGACGCCCGCCTACTGCTCCCCCGAGCAGGCACTCGCCGCCACCGGGCGGCGGGAGATCCGGCTGACGCCCGCCACCGACGTGTGGTCGTGGGCGCTCACCGTGCTGGAGTTGTTCACCGGCCGGCGCCCCACCCGGCACGGCCAGGCCGCCGCCGAAGCGCTCGAGGAACTGATGGCGGGCGAGCCGGCCGACGCCCGGGTGCCCACCGTGCCCCCGGCGGTCGTCGGGTTGCTGCGCCAGTGCTTCGTGACCACCCCCGAGGACCGCCCGGCTCTGGGAGATCTCGCCGGCGTCCTCGGTGATCTGTACGGCGACCTCACGGGCACGCCGTTCCCCCGGAGGGCGCCGCAGGCCGTCGCGCTGCTGGCCGACGGGCTGTCCAACCAGGCGCTGTCGCTGCTCGACCTGGGGCGCGCCGAGGAGGCGGAGGCACTGTGGCGGGAGGCGATCGCAGCCGACCCCCACCATCCGATCGCCGGCTTCAACTACGGCCTGTACCTGTGGCGCAAGGGAGACAAGACCGACCTGGAGCTGGTCGCCGAATTGGAGGCCGCCCGGGACATCGGCGGGGACGCCCGGCTCGCCGGCCGCCTGCTGGGATTCGTCCACCTCGAGCGCGACGACCGGGAGCGGGCCGTCGAACTGCTGCGAGAAGCCGCACGTGAGGAGCCGGATTCGGCGGAGATCACCGAGGCTCTGGCCGAGGCGGAGCGCCGTCCGGACCTGCGGCCGGTCGTCCTGACCGGGCACGTCAACAGCGTCACCGCGGTGGCCGTGACCGCCGACGGGCGCCGGGTGCTGGCCGGCGACTACCACGGAGGCGTACGCGTGTGGGCGGCGGACAGTGGCCGCTGCCTGCACGAGCTGACCACCGATGGCGCCAATGTCGTCGCAACCGCCGTCGACGCCGAGGGCCTGACCGGCCTGGTGGTCCGCGGCCAGGCGACGTTGGAGGTGTGGGACCTCACCCGCGGCGAGCGGGTGCCGCTGCCGGACGGGATCGAAGCTGCGTCCGTCACCGCTGTCGCGCTCAGCGGTGACGGTACGGTCGCCGCCACCGGTCACGCTGACGGCACCTTGCAGTTCTGGAACCTCCGCACCGGAAAGATCCTGCGGCGGATGCGGGGCCATGAAGGGCCCGTGGACGCCATGAGCCTGAGCGTCGACGGCGCCGTCGCGCTGTCCGCCTCGTCCGACATGTCGCGAGATCAGACGGTCCGCGCCTGGGACGTCGCCGGCGGACAGTGTCATGCGGTTCTGACCGCGCCGTCGGACGAACGGGGACACGGGGCCTGGGGGGCGGTCCACTACGGCAGCGCGCTCTCGGCCGACGCGCGGCACGCGCTGCAGATCTGGGCCGAAGGACCGATGGTCCTGTGGGACTCCCGGACAAGCCGTGTCGTCGCCGAGGTACGGCACCGCCTCCGGCAGGTGCACATCAGTGCGCTCGCCCCGGGCGGCTCCCTCGCGGTCGTGGGAATCAGCGGCGTGCCGGTGCGCATGTGGGAACCGCTGACCGGCCGCTGCCTGCGCACGCTCGAATCCGAGGATCCGGACCGCGCGGACGACACGACATTCGCCCGATCCGCCGCCGTCAGTGCCGACGGCCGCACCGCCGTTCTGGGTCTGTACGAGGCGATCCGCGTGCAGCCGATGCCGTCGGTCGGCTACCGGGCCCCCTGGGCGTATGCCCGTCCCAAGGCCGCAGGGGAACTGACCGACCACGGCGAGCGGTTCCGGGACCGCATGGAGCAGGCGGTCCGGCTCGCACGCCAGGGGCGGTTCGCGCAGAGCGCAGACTGCCTGCGGGCCGCGGAGGCCGTTCCCGGCTTCGAGCGGCACCCCGAACTGCGGGACGTCTGGAGACACGTGGGCCGGCACGGGCGCCGGACGAGGCTGCGCGGCGCGTGGTCGGGTTTCGACCTCGACGGGGCCGGGCACTTCCCCGATCCGCTCACACTGGCGCTCAGCCGGTCCGGCAACTACTTCGCCACCGTCCGGCTCGGGGGACCGATCGACGTCTGGAATGCGGCCGACGGCCGACGGTTCGCCGAATTCACCTGGGATGTGGGGTCGGCGACGACCCTCCTTCTGACCGGCGACGACCAGGCGGCCGTCATCCACGACAAACACCACCGGAACGTGTCCTTGCTCGATCTCGTCGGCGACTGCGCCTACCCCCTGTCGAGCACCGGCAAGGCCGAAGCGATGGCGATGACTCCGGCGGGGGACCGGGTGCTCACCGGCGAGAGCAGCGGCGAACTGCGCTGGTGCGATCTGGCGATCGACAGGGCGCAGCGCACGGTCAATGCGCGTTGGGTCACCGTCACCTCCCATCGCCATGCTGTGGCCGCGGTCGCCATCAGCGTCGACGGCCGGTTCGCGGCGTCGAGGGCCCACACCCGCGGGGATGTGTCCGAGACCTGGTACCGCCATGAGGACGAGATCTGCCTGTGGGACCTGCAATCGGGCGAGCGGCTGTGGAATCGCACCGAGCGGCCTCCCGGACTCAGCCTGGGCTTCAGCCCTGACGGCCGAACGCTGCTGGACTACGGCGGCCACGGCCTGTGGGCCTTCGACACCCTGACGGGCCGGCAGCTCTACTCCCTGGAGGGCACCAACAACGAACACATTCTGGCGACCAGCGCCGACAGCCGGCGGGGAGTGACCGCCGACTACTCGACGCTGACCATGTTCGACCTCGCCACGGGTCGCGTCCTGCGATCGATCCCCGACGCGGGCGAGACCACGGCGCTCGCCCTCACCGGCGAGGGCCGGTTCGCCGTGACCGGCGTCCGCGGACGGCAGATCCGCGTCTGGGATCTGGACACCGGCCGCCTGCTGCGCGTTCTGGAGGGACATCGGAGCAAGGTGCACACCGTGTCCCTCAGTGAAGACGACCATCGGCTGGTGAGCGGCGACTACCACGGCACTGTCCGGGGGTGGGAGCTCAACTGGGACTTCGACTTCACGCCGCAGCCGTCACCCGGCGGGGAAGGCCGCGGGTAGCGTGCCCCCCTCGGTGTCGTTGATCGTCCGCGCCGGTTCGTCCGCCGAGGTCCACACCTTCACCCGCCGCACTACCTGCCTGGTCGGGCGCGGCGAGGAATGCGGCATCCGGCTGGCCCGGAGCGAGAAGAAGGTCTCCCGCCACCACTGCATGTTCGACGTCAATCCGCCGCACCTGCGGGTGAAGGATCTCGGCAGCCGCAACGGCACGTACGTCAACGGGAGGCCACTGAAGGGAAGCCCGGCCGCCTGGGAGCTGACCGATGGAGACGAGATCCGCCTCGGAAATGCGCTCCTGCTGGTCACTGTCACCGGCGCGAAGCCCGCGACCGTGCCCGATGCCCGCCAGGACCCCGCCGACGCCCTGCACACGCTGCTGGCCGCCGCGGAGGCGGGCGGAACCGACCTCACCGCGATCCGCGGCTACCAACTGCTCCAGGAGCTCGGCCGTGGCGGGCAGGGCGTCGTCCACCTCGCCCGCCGGGAGGAGACGGGTGAACTCCTCGCTTTGAAGACGCTGTTGGCCCATGGTTCCGTCAGCCGGGCGGCCCGCGACGGGTTCCTGCGCGAGTTCGCCTGCACGCGGGCCCTGCGGCACCGCAATGTGGTCGCCTTCCACGGTGGCGGCGTGCACGGCAGCACGTTCTACTTCACCTGCGAGTTCTGCCGTTGGGGCAGTGTCGCCGACTGGGTCGCCCGGGTCGGCGGCAGACTGAGCGTCGAGCAGGCGCTGGCGATCACCCTGCAGACGCTGCGCGGGCTGGACTACGCACACACCGCGGAGGTACCCGTACGACTCTCCGACGGGACCGTCACCGTGAGTCACGGGATGGTGCATCGCGACATCAAACCGCAGAATCTGCTGCTCACCGGCGACCGGGAGCGGATGACACTCAAGATCGCGGACTTCGGCCTGGCCAAGGCGTTCGACAGCGCCGGACTGTCCGGGCACACCCTGACCGGCGCGATGGGCGGAAGCCTGGCCTTCATGCCGCGCGGCCAGGTGATCGACTTCAAGTACGCTCGCCCGGAAGCCGATCTGTGGGCCGTGACAGCCTGCCTGTACTGGATGCTCACCGGCTCGGCCCCACGTGACTTCCCGCCCGGCGCCGACCCGGTCGCCGTCGTCCTGCGCGAGCCGCCGGTGCCGGTACGTGACCGGTTGCCCTCCCTCCCCCGGCGGCTCGCCGAGCTGATCGACTCCGGCCTCATCGACCGGCCCCGGATCACTCTGACCACCGCCTCCGACCTTCGGAGCGCTATCCGTCAGGCCATGTGAGGCGCGTCCTCCACTGCAATTGCATATGCCCACGCAGGTCAAAATCCCCTGCGTGGGCATCTGCAACTGCACACGGACTGTCACCAACCGTCATGCGCCTATGACCCTGATTGCTCACTCTCGAACGACGGCACCGGCGCGCACCGAGCGCGGATTCCGGCGTTTCCGCAAGAAACACTGCGCACGAAGCCGTGGACCCTGCATCCCGGTCGGCTGACCGGGAGGCCGTGGCCTGGCCCCCTTGAGCGCCGGTCATCGGCGCGGGTGTGCACAGAGCGCTGCCAGCCCTCGACGCCGCACGCCTCGGCGAGCGGGAACTGTCCGCGGGGATCGAATGACGGCTCTTCAGTCGCGCTTCGAGGCCCGGACGATCCGGGCCACGATCTCTTCCGCGACGGCCTCCACGTCGGCGTCCACGACCAGGTCCACGTTGCCGTCCGGATCGGCCGTGAAGACGGTCAGCCCTTCGTCGGTGACCTCGACCGTGCCGCGTTCGGTGGTGTAGAGGTCGGGACGCAGCAGGGAGAGCGCGGTGATGGGGTCGTGCGGGACGCTCCACGGTTCGCCGGTGAAGCCGGTCCAGGCGTCGATCTCGCGGGCGAGCGCCGCGCCGTACGCGCCGGCCTCGCGGATCGCTTCGATGCCGGGCTGTTCGATGCGCAGCCGCGTGGTGACGTCCAGGCCGGTGACGACGGTGCGGATGCCGGAGCCGAAGACGACGCGGGCGGCCGTGATGTCGCTGACGATGTTGTGCTCCGCCTTGGCCTCGGTCCCAAAGCTGCCGCCCATCATGTACAGGGTGCGTACGCCCGCCGCGAAGCGGTCGTCGAGCCTGATCGCGCGGGCGATGTTGGCGAGCGGGGCGATGGCGATGACATCGGTCGCGCCGGGCCGGGCGAGGACGGAGTCGACGAGGAAGCGGTCGGCGGCGACGGTGTCGCGTACCGGCTCGGTCTCCAGGTCGGTGAAGGCCCTGCCCTCGTGTCCGGCCCACCAGACCTCCTTGCCGGAGAGGGTCTCGGTGGCTCCGGGGACGACGGTGAGGTCGTGTCCGGCGAGGGCACCGAGCCGGTGCGCGAGGCGGGCCCGGAGCAGGGTGTCGCCGTAGACGGTGGTGATGCCGGTGATCCGGGCCTCGGGTGAGCCGAGCAGCACGCCGAGGGCGAGCGCGTCGTCGACGTCGCTGCCGATGTCGGTGTCGAGGAGGATGTCGGCGAGGGGGTGGTTCACGGTGTTCCTCGGGTCGGTGTGGATGGGTTTCGGTGTTCCGGCGGTCGGTTCAGCCGGCGGTCACTTCAGACCGCTGCCGGCGATCGACTGTGTGAAATACCGCTGCAGGCGCAGCAGGACGACGAGCGGGATGACGGTCAGGACGACGGCGGCGGCGAACACTTGGCCGTAGTCGACGACCATCTGGCCCTGAAGGGTGCCGAGGGCGACCGGACCGAGTTGTTTGTCCGGTTCGGTGCCGACGAGCAGCGGCCACATGTAGGACTGCCACTGGAAGGTGAACAGGGTGAGTCCGGCGCCGATCAGGGCGGGCCACGACAGGGGTACGTAGACCTTCCGGAAGATGCCCCACCAGCCGAGCCCGTCCATCCGGGCGGCCTCGACGAGTTCGCGCGGGATGGCCAGGAAGAACTGGCGCAGCAGGAAGATCGCCAGGCCGTTGCCGATGCCGGGCAGGATCAGTCCGGTGTAGGTGTTCTGCAGGCCCCAGTCGCGGAAGATGTCCGAGAGCGGGATCGCTATGGCGTCGAACGGGATCATGAAGCTGAGCAGGATCACGGCGAAGACGAGGCCGCGGCCGCGGAATTGGAACACCGAGAGTGCGAACGCGGCCATCGCGGAGAGCAGCAGTCCGAGCAGGACGGTGGCGGCTGCCACGCCGATGGAGTTGAGCACGGCGCGGCCGAAGTCGCCCTGGAAGAGCGTCACATAGTTGTGCAGCGTGGCGTCGGTCGGGATCAGGCTGCTCCAGGAGAGCCGGTCGAGTCCGGCCAGGACCTTGTCGCCGGGACGGAGCGATCCGGTGAGCACCCACAGGAGCGGGAGGGCGAAGAGCAGTCCGATGACGACGGCGGTGGCGAGCGGCATGTGCCTCAGCGCGGAGGGCCGGCGCCCCGTCGGCTGCTGGGGGGCGGTCGTTGTCTTCATCGATTCACTCCTCGCCCTTGCCCTGCATCATCCGGAATTGGACGGCGACGACCGCGAGGGTGATCGCGACGAGCACCACCACTTCGGCCTGGGCGAAGTTGATGTCGCCGACGCTGTAGGCGCGGCGGAACACGTCGTACATCATGAGATTGGTCGAGCCGTCGGGACCGCCGCGGGTCAGCAGTTGCACGGGGGCGAACACCAGGAAGTTGGAGACGGTGTCGGCGACCAGTACGAAGGCGAGCGGGCGGCGCAGCAGCGGCAGTGTGACATGGACGAACCGCTGCCAGGCGGAGGCGCCGTCGACGGCGGCCGCGTCGTAGCACTCCTGCGGGATGTCCTGCAGCCCGGCGATGAGGAACATCATCCAGTAGCCGACGCCGACCCAGGACATCAGCACGATGAGGGCGAAGAGTGCCTGTTGCGAGCTGGTGAGGAAGGGCTGCGGCGGAATGCCCATCGTGCCGAGGATCGCGTTGAGCGGTCCTTCGGGGCGGTAGAGGATGCCCCAGATGACCGCGGAGACGGCCGGCGGCACGGCGATGGGCGCGAAGACCAGCGACCTCCAGAAGCGGACGCCGGCGAAGCGGCGGTTCAGCAGGACGGCGAGACCGAGGGCGATCAGTACCTGGAGCGGGTTGATGACCAGGCTGAACAGCAGTGTCACGCGGACGCTCTGCCAGAACTGGCTGTCGCCGAAGAGGTCCGCGTAGTTGTCGAAGCCGACGAAGGTGGTGACGCCGTCGACCAGGCTGTGGTGGCGCAGGCTGCTGACGAGTGCCATCGCGGCGGGCAGCAGTCGCAGGACGGCGAGGGCGAGCAGCGCGGGCGCCAGGAAGTACAGGGCGGTCCTGCCCTGCGAGGTGGAGCGGCGGCGCGGCGTGCGCTTCGGGGAGCGGGTTGCTGTGGTGGTCATCGCAGTCGCTCCCAGGTGCGCACCAGTTCTCCGGAGGCTTTCGCCAGCCGGGGTTCCACTGCGAGGCCGTTGCGGATGTCTGAGAAGGCGGAGCCCATGACGGTCTCGAACTGGGTGTAGCCGATGCTGCGCGGCCGGCTGACGGCGGTGTGCGCCAGTTCGTACCGCATGGTCGTGGCCACGCCGGCGGTGCTCTTCGTGGCCTTGTGCTCCAGGTCCGCCGCATAGCGGTCGAAGGCCTTGCGGTTCGACGGGATGAGCGGGGACGCCTCGACGGTCGCGAGGCTGCCGTCGGTGGTCAGGGCGGCATACTCCATGAACCGCAGTGCCGCGTCGGGGTGTTCGGCGTACGGGTTCACACCCCAGGACCAGGAGTCGGTGGGGGTGACGGCGCGGCCGTGGGCGAACTTCGGCTGCGGCGCGGTGCCCCAGGCGAAGTCCTTCAGTCCCGCGAAGGCGCCGAGGTTCCACGGGCCGCCGACGAAGAACGGCACCCGGCCCGAGGTGAAGAGCGAGGAGAGCTGGTACGAGGGGACGCCGCGCGGCGACGAGCCGTCGGCGAAGAGCGTGCGGTACCAGTCGAGGGCGTCGATCCAGCCCTGGGTGGTGACGGCGGGGGTGAGCATGTCCTTGCCGGTGATGCCGGAGCCGCCGTGCAGGGACTCGATGAGCGGCTGGAGCCCGTAGTAGAGGTCGGTCTGTTCCAGCAGCAGGGCATAGTCGGCGCCTGCCCTGTCCATCGTCCGGCGGCCGACGCTCTTGGTCTGCTCCCAGCTCCAGCGGTCCGCGGGGGCCCCTCCGGGGAGCGGCGCGCCGGCCTTGGTGAGCAGGTCCGCGTTGTAGAAGAGGTACTGGGTGGAGGTCCAGATCGGCAGGGAGCGGAGCCTGCCCTGCCAGGAGCTGACGCCGTACTGCTCGGGGGTGACGGCGGCCCTGGTGCGGTCCGCGACCGGGTCGAGGTCGGTGAGGAAGCCGCGCGCGGTGAGTGCCGGTACCCGGGGCTGGTCGACGGTGTACACGTCGATCGCGCTGTCCTTCGCGGAGAGCCGCAGCTGGAGAACGTCGCCGAGTTGGTCGGGCGGCACGGGGGTGTAGTCGATCCGCAGGTCGGGGTGGGCGCGCTCGAAGCCTCGGATGACCGCCCGGAACGTCTCGGGGGTCTCCGGGCCGAGGAACCGTACCGCTGTTCTGCCGTCCGCCGGGCGGCCGCCCGAGCAGCCGGCCAGGGCCGCCGCGGACGCCACGCCGAGTGCGGCGCCGAGCACGGTTCTGCGGCTGGGAGAGCTCGTCATACGGCTCTCCGGCCTGCGATGGACATCGGTTCTCCAAATCGTTTTGCATAACCTGACTCGGCCCTTGTCAGCCGCGATAGCGAGCACCATACAAAACGTTTTGCACAATGGGTAGAGTGACTTCGAACACCAGGACAACAATCCTGGACGACAAGAGGAGGCCGATGGTGCAGGGCGGGAGCCGGATCAAGATCGTGGATGTGGCGTCCGAAGCGGGCGTCAGCGTCACCACGGTCTCCCATGTGCTGAGCGGCCGCCGCCCGGTCTCGGCCACCACCCGGGCCCGGGTCGAGGACGTCATACAGCGGCTCGGCTACCAGGCCGACCCCTCGGCGCGCGGTCTGCGCACCCAGCGCACCCGCACCCTGGGCCTGGTCGTCCCGGACATCACCAACCCGTTCAACACCTCGATCGCCGCGGGCATGCAGGAGATCGCCCTCACCCACGAGTATCTGACGGTGGTCTGCGAGGCTCCGATGGACGGCCCGCATCTGCCCGCGGTGATCCGGCAGCTGGTGGCGCGCCGCATAGACGGCATCGTGATCGGCCGGTACGGCGCCACCCGGCGCGATCTGGACCGGATCGTGGCCTCGGGATCGAAACTGGTACGGCTCGGCGGACGGCTGGAGCCGGCGCTCGGCGATGTGGTCAGGGCCGCCGAGACCGAGGGGATGTACGACCTGGTCAGCCATCTGGTGGGCCGCGGCTACCGGCGTATCGCCTTCATCGGCGGTGCGCCGGGGGTGGAGCCGGGCGAGGAGCGCTTCGCGGGCTACCGCAAGGCCCTGGAGGCGGCCGGGCTGCCGGTGCCCGGTGAGCTGGTCGCCTGGACCGGCTTCACCCGCGAGGGCGGGCGGGCCGGGGCCACCGCCGTGCTGAACGCCACGCAGCGGCCCGACGCCGTTGTGTGCGCCAACGACCTGATCGCGATCGGCGCGCTGGACACGGCGCGGGCCGCAGGGCTGCGGGTGCCGCACGACGTGGCGATCACCGGGTACGACGACATCGAGGCGGCCTCACTGGTCTCCCCCGCACTCACCACGGTCCTCAACCCGGCTCGGGAGATCGGCCGTTCGGCCGCGCAGCTGCTGGTCGACCGGCTCGACGGGGACGGTCCGGGAACGGCCAGGGAGATCGTCCTGGCCCACCGGCTGGTGCCTCGCGAGTCGGCCTGAGCAGTCGTCCGCACGCCGCCGGCCATCGGTCCCGGCGGTCAGATGAAGTTCAGCGCGGCCGCCCCGCCCACTCCCCCGAGCACCATGAACGCCGGCATCAGCACCTTCAGCTCCACCCAGCTGCCGGCCCTGAACCGCATGCCCTTCGGCGGACCGATCGGGTGCCAGCGCTTGCGGCCCAGCGGTATGGGCCACAGGATCGGGCAGCCGGAGACGGTCAGCGCGTCACCGATGTCATGGACGAGGGCGCCGAGCACGATAGGCAGCCCGAGCCACAGATACTCCTGGCCGGGCGCGCTGAACAGCCAGTCCGAGCCGTTCCCCGGCTTGTCCAGGACGCCGGCCAGTATCCAGGCGCTGGTCGCGCCGAGCAGCCACACCAGGACATCGCTGGACATCCGGGCGGCCCGCCACAGCAGTCCTTCGACGGCGAGCACCAGGTGGACGAAGAGGATCGCCAGGACCGCCCACCGGCCGCCGGTGATCGCCGCGGCGGAGGCCCCGCCGCCGATCAGGACCGCCCACAGCCAGGTGTGCGTCAGGGTCCGGTGGCCGCCGTTCCTGCGCGGGTCGCCGGAGCCCCGGGTCGCCTTGTAGACGGCGTGCGAGAGCTTGTCGACGATCTCGCAGAGTCCCCGGGAGACCGGCCCGAAGGCGCGCGAGATGGTCGCGGACTTGTGGTCGAGGTCCGGGGCCAGCGCGGCTCCGGCGGTGATCAGCGCACCGACGACGAGGACGGGCCACGGCATCGCGTGGCCGGCGGCGGCCGCCGCCGCGCCCACCCCCAGCCAGGCCGCTGCCCCTGACAGAGAGTGTGCCGGTCCCATCATGGTTCTTCCCGCCCCCAAAGTTGTCCTGCTGCCATTGCCGCCCAGGCACGGCCGAGTTGAGTGGGCAGCGTATCGTCCGTGATCTTCGTATGGTCGTCCGGTTCCCTCATCCGGGCGGAAGGCAGGCAAGATGGGGGCGTGACCCTTATCGATCAGCTGCCCCCGACCGACGACCCCGACGCCCTCTTCGAGGCTTTCTCGTCATGGACGAAGACGCAGGGCATCACCCTCTATCCCGCTCAGGAGGAGGCGCTGATCGAGGTGGTCTCCGGCGCGAATGTGATCCTTTCCACCCCGACCGGCTCCGGAAAGAGCCTGGTCGCGGCGGCTGCTCACTTCACCGCCCTGGCCCAGGACAAGGTCACCTTCTACACCGCGCCGATCAAGGCGCTGGTCTCGGAGAAGTTCTTCGACCTGTGCAAGCTGTTCGGTACGGAGAACGTCGGCATGCTCACCGGCGACGCCTCCGTCAACGCCGACGCCCCGGTGATCTGCTGCACGGCCGAGGTGCTGGCCTCCATCGCGCTGCGCGACGGGAAGTACGCCGACATCGGCCAGGTCGTGATGGACGAGTTCCACTTCTACGCCGAGCCGGACCGCGGCTGGGCCTGGCAGATCCCGCTCCTGGAGCTGCCGCAGGCCCAGTTCATCCTGATGTCGGCCACGCTCGGTGACGTCAAGATGTTCGAGGAGGACCTGACCCGCCGCACCGGCCGCCCCACTTCCGTGGTGCGCTCCGCGACCCGGCCGGTGCCGCTCAGTTACGAGTACCGGCTGACCCCGATCACCGAGACCCTCACCGAACTCCTGGAGACCAGGCAGTCGCCGGTCTACATCGTGCACTTCACCCAGGCCGCGGCCGTCGAGCGGGCGCAGTCGCTGATGAGCATCAATATGTGCACCAAGGAGGAGAAGGAGAAGATCGCCGATCTGATCGGCAACTTCCGCTTCACCACCAAGTTCGGCCAGAACCTCTCCCGCTATGTGCGGCACGGCATCGGGGTGCACCACGCGGGCATGCTGCCGAAGTACCGGCGCCTGGTGGAGAAGCTCGCCCAGGCCGGTCTGCTGAAGGTGATCTGCGGTACGGACACCCTCGGCGTCGGTGTCAACGTGCCGATCCGTACGGTGCTGTTCACGGCGCTCACCAAGTACGACGGCACTCGCGTCCGTACGCTGCGCGCCCGTGAGTTCCACCAGATCGCGGGCCGCGCGGGCCGGGCCGGATTCGACACGGCGGGCTTCGTCGTGGCGCAGGCGCCGGAGCACGTCATCGAGAACGAGAAGGCCGTCAAGAAGGCGGGCGACGACCCGAAGAAGAAGCGCAAGGTGGTCCGCAAGAAGGCCCCCGAGGGCTTTGTCGCCTGGTCGGAGACCACCTTCGACAAGCTGATCCAGTCCGATCCGGAGCCGCTGACCTCCCGCTTCCGGGTCACGCACACGATGCTGCTGGCCGTGATCGCGCGTCCCGGCAATGCCTTCGCGGCGATGCGGCATCTGCTGGAGGACAACCACGAGCCGCGCAGGGCGCAGCTGCGTCACATCCGCCGGGCCATCGCGATCTACCGCTCGTTGCTGGACGGCGGTGTCGTGGAGCAGCTCGACAAGCCGGACGCGGAGGGCCGTATCGTCCGGCTCACCGTCGATCTCCAGCAGGACTTCGCGCTCAACCAGCCGCTGTCCACCTTCGCGTTGGCCGCGTTCGACCTGCTGGACCCCGACTCCCCCTCGTACGCGCTGGACATGGTCTCCGTCGTCGAATCGACGCTCGACGACCCGCGGCAGATCCTCGCCGCCCAGCAGAACAAGGCGCGCGGCGAAGCGGTCGGGCAGATGAAGGCGGACGGAGTCGAGTACGAGGAGCGCATGGAGCTGCTCCAGGACGTCACGTACCCGAAGCCGCTGAGCGAGCTGCTGTGGCACGCGTACGACGTCTACCGCAGGAGCCACCCGTGGGTGGGCGACCACCCGGTGTCGCCGAAGTCCGTGATCCGTGACATGTACGAACGCGCCATGACGTTCACGGAGTTCACCTCCAACTATGAGCTGGCCCGCACCGAGGGCATCGTGCTGCGCTATCTCGCGAGCGCGTACAAGGCCCTTGAGCACACCATCCCGGACGACATCAAGTCCGAGGACCTGGAGGATCTGATCGCCTGGCTGGGCGAGATGGTCCGTCAGGTGGACTCCAGTCTCCTCGACGAGTGGGAGCAGCTCGCCAACCCGGAGGTGGAGACCGCCGAGGAGGCGCAGGAGCGTGCCGACGAGGTGAAGCCGGTCACGGCCAACGCCCGTGCCTTCCGGGTGCTGGTGCGCAACGCGATGTTCCGCCGGGTCGAGCTGGCCGCGCTGGACAAGGTCGGCGAGCTCGGCGGGCTGGACGGCGACGCGGGCTGGGACGAGGACGCGTGGGGCGACGCGATGGACGCCTACTGGGACGAGTACGACGATCTGGGCACCGGTCCGGATGCCCGCGGGCCGAAGCTTCTGAAGATCGACGAGGACGCCGCGCACGGCCTGTGGCGGGTCCGGCAGACCTTCGCCGACCCGAATGGCGACCACGACTGGGGCATCAGCGCCGAGATCGATCTGGCCGCCTCCGACGAGGAGGGCCGGGCTGTCGTCCGCGTCACCTCCGTGGGTCAGCTGTGAGGGCGTACGCCGTGGCGGCGGCGCCGCTGCGAGAGTGGAGACGAACCGCATGACGAACCCCGCCGAGCGCCTGGTCGATCTCCTCGACCTGGAGCGGATCGAGGTCAATATCTTCCGTGGGCGCAGCCCCCAGGAGTCCCTGCAGCGGGTCTTCGGCGGGCAGGTCGCCGGGCAGGCGCTGGTCGCGGCCGGCCGTACCACCGACGGGGACCGGCCGGTCCATTCGCTGCACGCCTACTTCCTGCGTCCGGGGCGTCCGGGTGTGCCGATCGTCTACGAGGTCGAGCGCATCCGGGACGGCCGGTCGTTCACCACCCGCCGGGTCACTGCCGTCCAGCAGGGCCGGACGATCTTCAATCTGACGGCGTCCTTCCACCGGCCGGAGGAGGCGGGCTTCGAGCACCAGCTGCCGCCCGCCCGCGAGGTCCCCGACCCCGAGGAGCTGCCGACCGTCGCCGAGGAGGTCCGTGAGCACCTCGGGACGCTTCCGGAGGCGTTGGACCGCATGGCCCGTCGACAGCCTTTCGACATCCGGTACGTCGACCGGCTGCGCTGGACGCAGGAGGAGACCAAGGGCGCGGACCCGCGCAGCGCGGTCTGGATGCGTGCGGTCGGCCCGCTCGGCGACGACCCGCTGGTGCACACCTGCGCCCTGACGTACGCCAGCGACATGACGCTGCTCGACGCGGTCCGTATCCCGGTGGAGCCGCTGTGGGGCCCGCGCGGTTTCGACATGGCGTCGCTGGACCACGCGATGTGGTTCCACCGGCCGTTCCGGGCGGACGAGTGGTTCCTCTACGACCAGGAGTCGCCGATCGCAACAGGCGGACGAGGGCTGGCGCGCGGCCGGATCTACGACCGCGGGGGCAATCTGCTGGTGTCCGTGGTGCAGGAGGGGCTGTTCCGTCGCCTGGGCGAGTAGCCGTGCCCGGGCTCAGATGCCGGGGAGCGGGTCCTGCTCGACCTCGTGGCGGCGGGTGCGGATGTCCGGGGGCGCGGGGTGCAGTTTGGCGTCGCAGGCGGGGCCGAGGCCGGTGCGGCGGGACTCCGTACCGGTGAGCGGACGACCGCACATGCGGCAGCGGACCACCCTCCGGCGGGCGGTCCGGTCGGCCGGGCCGCCCTCGGGCAGGGGCTCGATGCCGGCTTCGGGGAAGGGTTCAGCGCAGTCCACGCATCGATCTTCTCAAGACACCCGTCTACTCTGCGACTTCCGAACGGCACACAACAGCACACAACGGAGGAGTTCGCGGGTGAGCAGCGTGCTGACATTGAAGCCGGTCCCCCAGCCGAAGAAGGACAAGAAGGCGAAAGGGGGCATCGGCCCGGATGTGGCCGCGCCCATCGGCCATGTCATCAAGTTCGCGGACGAGCCCGGCGGGGCGTCCCGGGTGGTCGCCCATGTGGAGCGCGAACTGCCGCAGGGCGGGATACCGGCGTACCTCGCGGCCCGCACGACAGGTGCGCGTTCCTTCGTGCTGTGGGCCGACCCCGATCGCCGGGCCCGGCTGGCGACCCTGGTCACCGCGTCCGCGGCCAATGGAGTCGCCACGTACCAGGTGCTGGGCGCGCAGGGTGAGCTCATCGGCACGCTCGTCCGCGAGAAGGCCCTCTCCGGGAGAGGGCTGCGGACTCGCTGGACGGTCGCCCAGAGCGGTTGCCCGGAGGCGGTGGGCCTCAAGGGCCGGATCTTCTGGTGGTACGTGTGGTGGCTGCTGCTCCCCCTCCAGGTGGCCATCGGTGTAGGCAGCGTCCTGAGCGGCAGCGGCGATGTGGCGCGCGGGCCGCGGCGCATCGTCTGGCGGGCCGGCCAGGAGGTCCCGCTGGAGTTCTGGTCGGACGACGACGAGATCCATGTCCACGCGCCGTGGGTCGACTGGCGGCTCGCAGCCACGCTGTCGGCGCTGATCCGCACCTTCGACAGCTGGATGGGCACTCCCTGGGACGACAAGCGGCAGTGAACCAGCGGCGCCGGTGGCACGCCCGGACGGGTCAGGAGGCGAGGATTCTGGCCTTCTGAGCCGCGAACTCGCTGTCGCTCAGCACTCCTTGGCTCTTGAGGTCACCGAGGTCCTTGAGCTGAGCGATCTTGTTGCTCATCTCGTCCTCGGGCGCGAGAGACGTGGGAGCGGGCGGCAAAGGCGCTGCGGGGGCGGGCTGGGCCTGCGCCTGCGTGGCGTCCTGCCGCGCCCAGCGGCCCGCCTGCCGCCGGGAGACCCGGTTGGAGACCGAGGTGGCGGTTCCGGCGATCACCGCTGTACGGGCGACGCCGCGAAGAAGGCCTGGCATGGTGCATCTCCTTTGACTGGCTCTGCGGGGACGGCCGGCCCGGCTGAGGCGCTGGCGGAACGGTCTGCCCGGCTGAGGATCTGCGGGGACTGCCGGCCCGGTTGAGGATCTGCGGGGACTACCGGCCCGACGAGACCGTGAAGGGCTCAGACCCTGGACTCGACCGCGTCGAGCGAGGCCAGGACCTCTTGGATCGGGATACGCCCATTGGCGACGAGCCGGCCTCCGGAGCGGCGCAGCGCGGCCGCGAACGGTCCCGCCCACACGTTCTCGTAGACGAGGATTCCTGCAGCGCTGCCGGGTTCGAGGACCGCGCTCGCCTCGTCGATGTCGTCCTGGCCGAGCAGGCCCGACGACGCCCCTTCGAACACGGCGAGGTCATCGCCGCCGTCCCCGGTCAGTTCGGCGAGTTCCACGCCCTCGACCGTTCCGTCCTGATTCTTCCTGACGAAGATCAGATCCAGGATCCGGATGATGCCCCGGTCGACCAGGTCGACCAGCAGGGGCAGTCCTTCTCCCGTCATCCGGCTTCCCGCCGGGAACTCGACCACCAGGTAGTCGATCGGTCCCGTCTCGTCGCTCTCGCCGCTCACGCCAGCTCCTCAGAATCTCGACTGCCCCGGTTCCGCCGGAGACCACGGCCTCCGCCATTCCAACAGCGGGTGGACCGCGGCGCATCTCGGCCCTGGATGTGGGTGAGCGTGGGTCCCCGTTACGCCATTGGAGGGACAGCGGGCCCTCCCACGGCCGAGTGGTGCGAGCCGCTCCCCTCCTGTCCCCCGCCGCCGCGGATGGTTGTCGCGCGCGACGGTCTGCGGGGCGGGCCCGGATTCCTGCGGGGAGGCGCAGACGTGACGGCCGATCAAGTGCTGGTGGGGGACTCATCGTGGTGCCGGCGGTCGGCTCCCAACTGCTGGCGAGCCGGTTGCGTGTGCCCGCACTGCTGATCCTGCTGCCGGCCGGTTTCACCGCCGGGGCGCTGACGGACCACGTCGATCCCGAGAAACTGCTGGGCGTCGCCTTCTCGCCGCTGGTCTCCCTGGCGGTGGCGGTGATCCTCTACGACGCCGGACTCGGCCTGGACATCAAGAGGTTCCGGGGGCACACGCGGCGCATCGTGGTCCGGCTGATCTGGCTCGGGGCGCTTCTCACCTGAGTGTCCGCCGCGCTGTTCGCCGCACCGGTGCTGAACATGTCCAGCTGTCGGCCTGATGGCCGTCGCTGTCAGCGGCGCTCCCGGTCGCGCGCCCGGTCCAGCGCGTCGTCGAGGGTTCGCGCGGCCGTGATGAGCGAGAGGTGGGTGAACGCCTGGGGGAAATTGCCCAGTTGCTCACCGCTGGGGCCGATCTCCTCGGCGAAGAGACCGACATGGTTGGCGTACGTGAGCATCTTCTCGAAGGTGTAGCGCGCCAGGCGCAGCCTGCCGGCGCGGGCCAGCGCGTCGACGTACAGGAAGGTGCAGAGACTGAACGTGCCCTCGGAGCCCCGCAGACCGTCCGGCGAGGCGGCGGGGTCGTAACGGTAGACGAGGCTGTCGGACACCAGGGTGCGGTCCATGGCGTCGAGCGTGGACAGCCAGCCCGGATCCATGGGGGCGAGGAACCCCACCCTGGGCATCAGGAGAAGCGAGGCGTCCAGCACCCCGCCGTCGTAGTGCTGGACGAACGCCTGCTCCGATTCGCTCCACCCGCGTTCCATCACCTGTTCGAGAATGGCGTCCCTGACCCTGGTCCACCGGGCCGTGTCGGCCGGTCTGCTGAGTTCGGCCGCCAGACGCAGGCCGCGGTCGAAAGCGGTCCAGCACATCACCCGGCTGTAGGTGAAGTCCTGGCGTCCGCCGCGGGTCTCCCAGATGCCTTCGTCGGGCCGGTCCCAGAGGTCCGCGAGCCAGTCCAGTGTCCGGGCCACGGCCTTCCAGCCCCGGTAGCCCGCCTGAACACCCACCTCATGTCCTTCGGAGAGTGCGTAGAGGGCTTCGCCGTAGATGTCGAGCTGCAACTGGTCGGCGGCGGCGTTGCCGAGCCGTACCGGGTACGAGCCGCGGTAGCCCTCGAAGTGTTCCAGGATCTCCTCCGTCAGCAGGGGCTCCCCGTCGACGCGGTACATGACCCGGAGGGCTTCGCCCTCGATGCCCTCGCGGTCCCGGAGCCGGTCGGCGAGCCAGTGGGTGAAGGCGGTCGCCTCGTCCACGAATCCCAGGTCGAGCAGGGCCCTGACCGACAGCGAGCCGTCCCTGACCCAGGTGTAGCGGTAGTCCCAGTTCCGTTCGCCGCCGACCTGCTCGGGCAGGCCCATGGTCGCCGCTGCGACCGGTGCGCCGGAGGGCGCGTACGTGAGAAGCTTGAGAGTGATGGCGGAGCGGTTGACCATGTCGGACCAGCGGCCCCGGTAGTGGGAGGTGCGCACCCATCTCTGCCAGAAGTCGACTATCTCCCAGAGCTGTTCGGTGATCGTGTCGACGGTCGGCACCGGTGGAGCGGGCCCGCCCGCGTCGCAGACGGTGAAGACCGTCACCGCTGACTCCCCGACGTTCAGGACCACTTCACCCAGGACGTCCTGGCTGTCGCGCGTCACGGGGAAGCTGCTCTGCAGATGCGCGGCGATCCCCGGCGCCCGGAACACGGCTCCTTCGGGGCGCAGTTCGAGCTCGTGGGAAGCGCGGCCGTAGTCGAAGCGGGGCCGGCACTCCATCGAGAAACGTACGGTCCCGCGCACCGCGCGCACGGCTCGCACCAGGGTGTGCCGGTCGGTGGGGATCCCGGTGCGTACCGGTGGCATCCAGTCGAGCACCTCACCGACCCCGTCCGGCGACATGAAGCGGGTGACCAGGACCGCGGTGTCCGGGTAATACAACTGCTTGCAGGAGTGCCCGGGGGTGCAGGGTGCCAGCCGGAAGCAGCCGCCGCCGCCGTGGTCGAGCAGGGCGGCGAAAATGCTGGGGGAATCGAACCTCGGGGCGGCGAACCAGTCGACGACCCCCTGCGAGGAAACCAGTGCGGCAGTCTGCAGATCGCCCACCAGCCCGTGTTCGGCGATAGGGGGGTATCGGTCCATGAGTGTCCAATCCCAGACAGATCCCGGTGCAATCCACTATCCGTCCGGTGCCCGGAGATCGCCCGATGTGGCCTTGCCGACGCGGCACCCCGAGCTCCTGATGTAAAGGGCCTGGATTGCTGGACGTGTCGTCTGTGGTGTTACTGGAAGAGGAACCACCCGGCACATCCGGTCCGGGTCCGTCCGGCGGCGCCGGGGCGGGATTCGTGGAGGTTCAGGATGGACATGATCCATGTCCGCGCGGTGAGCCCGCCGGATCTGACCGACCAGGTGGTGGGCCTGCTCGCCGATGATCCATGTGTGCTGAATCTGATCGTGCAGCCGGCTGCGGCACGCAACCCGGACGGCGACGGCATCGCCTGCGACGTGCTGACGGGCGCGGCCAATGAAATCCTGCGCAGCCTGCGCGCGCTGCACCTGGACCGCCGCGGCTCGATCGTCATCGAGCCGGTGGACATGGCCTTCTCCGGCCGGGCGACCGACCTCGGAGCCGAACAGCTCGGGCCGCTGACCCGCGCACCGGTCTGGGAGCAGGTGGAGGCACGCATCCGCTCCGAGGGCACGTACGCGCCGAGCTTCTACCTCTACTTCGTCATCGCGGGGATCATCGGCTCGGTCGGGATCGTCACCAACTCCCAGATCCTGATCGTCGCGGCGATGGTCGTCGGCCCCGAGTACGGTGCCATCGTCAGCATTGCGCTGGGCATCGACCAGGGCGACCGGACAAGGATCCGGCGGGGGCTCCTGGCGCTGTTCACGGGCTTTGCGCTGACCATCGTCGTCACCTTTCTCTTCAGTCTCCTGGTCCGCGGTTTCGGCCTGGAGACGGCCGCGTTCGACGCGGGGCTGCGGCCGGTCTCCAACCTGATCAACACCCCCAACTTCTTCTCGGTCGCCGTGGCGGCGCTGGCCGGCATCGTCGGCATCGTGTCCCTCACCGAGGCCAGAACGAGCGCCCTGCTCGGTGTGTTCATCTCGGTCACGACCATCCCGGCCGCCGCGGACATCAGCGTCTCCACCGCGTTCACGAGCTGGCCCGAGGCATGGGGGTCGCTCGTCCAGCTGCTGGTCAACATCGCGGTGCTGATCGTGGTGGGCACGGCCGCGCTCAGGTGTCAGCGGGCGATCTGGCGGCGGGTCGGTCTCCGGCACGACCCGGCGGGGCGGCGATAGCGGTCCGGTCACGGATCGTGACGTACGAGCCGCCCAGATGATGCCGGAACCGCGCCGAGCCGCGATGATCGGACGGAGGACGCACGGTGCAGAGCGGTCAGGAGGGTCTCGGATGCCCCAGGACGCCACCTCGATGCTCCGTACCGCACCGCACGCGACGCCCGGACAGCGAGCGGCTCGCGGCATGGCGGCCCGGCGTGACACGCCACGCTCCAGCCATGCCGCGGCGAGCGACATCTTCCTCGGCCATGCGAGGGTCGACGGGATCGACGGCCGGCGCCGCGACTTCTACGTACGACAGCTGCGCGACCGGAAGGGCCGAGCCGAGCCGGAGGACATGGCACCGGCCGGCATGCGGGTGCTGGGCGAGGTCTGCGGCACCACATTGGCCCGCGCCCACGCGCGGTCCGGCGACCGGATCGCGATCGCCGCCTGTCTCGGGCGCGGCCACACGTTCGACCGGGCGCTGACGTACTTCGCCGAGAAGTACGCCGACCAGAACGCGCGGGACCACCGGGCGCTGGTCGATGCGGTACGCACGGGCCGGCTTCCCTCGGCCGGGGGCGTCTGAGGCACCCGCCGGCATGACGCGTGCTCACATCGGACGGTGACTCCGGCCGTTGTGACCCCGTGGGCGGTAGCCCGCCCACGGCGTTTGGTCCAAGCGAATGGCCGTACGAAAATCACCGCCCGCACACAGCGGGTGCATCACAGCCATGTCCCCGCATTGTGCTAACTCCTTGTGGACGCTTGCGGGACAGCGTGTTCCAGATGGGTTCCGACGCTGAGGAGACAACGATCATGTCGGCCAAGCCCGTCGCGGCACCCACCACGGCGCCACCGGACCCCTTCACGCTGATCCGCACCCGTGCTTACGCCACGCTCCTCATGGTGGCGGCGATTCTCGGAGTCCCGGTCTCGGCGGTGGCATTCGGCTTCCTCGCCCTCGTCCACGAACTCCAGTCGCTCACCTACAACGACCTGCCCAAGGCGCTGGGCTTCACCGGCACGCCCTCCTGGTGGCCGGTGCCGCTGCTCGCCGTCGCGGGCCTGCTGGTCGGGCTGACCGTCCGCCACCTCCCCGGGAAGGGCGGCCACCGGCCCGCAGACGGTCTCATGAACACGGGGGCGCCCTCGGCGGTGGAGCTGCCCGGCATCGCGCTCGCGGCGCTCGCCTCGCTGGGCGTCGGGGCGGTGCTCGGTCCCGAGGCGCCGCTCATCGCGCTCGGCGGCGGTCTGGCCGTGTGCGCGGTGCGCCTGGTCAAGCCCGGCATCAGCCCCAAGGCGAGTGCCGTGGCGGGAGCCGCGGGGAGCTTCGCCGCCATCAGCGCACTGCTGGGCTCTCCGCTCCTGGGCGCCTTTCTCCTGATGGAGGCCTCGGGGCTGGCCGGGATGATGCTCGGAATGATCCTGGTGCCGGGCCTGCTCGCCGCGGGTATCGGAGCGCTGATCTTCACCGGTCTCGGCTCATGGACCGGCCTGGGGACGTACTCCCTGGCGCTCCACCATGTGCCCCACGCCGAGGAACCCGACCTCGCGCAGTTCGGCTGGGCGGTCGTGCTGGGCCTCGCGACAGCCTTCGCCGGTACGGGCATTCAGCGGCTCGCCCTGTTCCTGCAGGCCCGGGTCGAGCGGCGGACAGTGGTGGCCACCGTGGTCATGGGCCTGGTCGTCGGCCTGGTGGCGTTCGTGTACGCACAGGCCACGGGAAGGGACGCGTCCGGGGTGCTGTACTCCGGGGAGAGCGCGCTGGACCCGCTGCTCTCCGAGAGCGCGGGCTACTCGGTTGCCACACTCCTGGTCCTCGCCCTCTGCAAGGCGCTGGCGTACTGCGCGTCCTTGAGCAGTTTCCGGGGAGGCCCCGTCTTCCCGGCGATGTTCGCAGGAGCCGCGGGCGGGATCGCGCTCTCCCATCTCCCCGGGCTGAACCTGACGTCGGGCTTCGCGATGGGCATCGGCGCCATGTGCGTGGCGATGCTGAAGCTGCCGATGACCTCGGTGCTGCTGGCCACCCTGCTGCTGGGGTCCGAGGGCCTCACCGTCATGCCGTTGGTGATCGTCTCGGTCGTGGTCTCCTATGTCGTCACGCTCAGGCTCGCTCCGTCCCCGGCCGCCGTACCTCCGGCACCCGACGCTCCGACGGGTGCCGGCACGCGACCGGATCGAGGATGACGGGCAGGCCGTGACCTCAGGTCCCTTCCTCCCCCTGCGGACTGGCGCACAGCGCCCAGAGGATGAAGACATTGATGGCGATGAGCACGATGGACCAGAACGGGTAGAAGGGCAGCCACAGGAAGTTGGCGAGTGCACCCAGGCCTACGAGCACGATGCCCACGACGCGTGCCCATGCGGCCCCGGTGAACAGCGCACAGCCGGCGAGGACTATGACGATGCCCAGAATGAGGTGGATCCAGCCCCAGCCGGTGAGGCTGAACCGGAACACATAGTTGGGCGTGGTGACGAACACCTTGTCCTTGGCGATGGCGGCGATCCCTTCAAAGATCGCCATCGCTCCGCCGAAGATCATCAGAACCGCCGCGAAGGCAGTCCAGCCATAGCGGAAGGGATGATGCGAACTCGGGGTGGCACCACGCGCCACACTCGGCCCGTTGCTGGCACTGGCCATATCGGCCTCCTCGGGTAGCAGAGCAACCCGGCCGACCCGAGTGGGCCCGCCGGGACCTCCCCGAACAAGGGTGGCACGACAGCACCCGCTCAGCAGAACAACCACGTCCGGCCGTCCCATGACACAGCTTTTCTCCAGTCAGGGATATCATCTCTGACGTGAGAGAATTCGAAGAGGCGGAGCCTGGCTCCGTCGACGCCCGGCTCGCCGCGCGACTGGGCGAACTGCGTACCGAACGCGGCTGGTCGCTGGACGAACTGTCCCGGCGCAGCGGGGTGAGCCGCTCCACGCTGTCCCGGCTGGAGCGCGGCGAGCTGAGCCCGACCGCCGCGCTGCTCGGCAAGTTGTGCACGGTCTACGAGCGGACGATGTCCCGGCTGCTGATGGAGGTGGAGGCGGAACCACCGCAGCTGGTTCCCGCCGCGCGGCAACCGGTGTGGAGGGACGAGGCATCGGGCTTCGTACGCCGCTCGGTCTCGCCGCCGCACGCCGGTCTGCGCGCGGAGGTCATCGAGGGCACTCTCGACGCGGGGGCCGCCATCGCGTACGAGAACGCCCCCGTGTCCGGTGTGGAGCAGCATGTCTGGGTGCTGGAGGGGACGGTCGAGATCACCGTCGACGACGCCGTGCACACCGTGCGCAGCGGCGACTGTCTGCGCTTCCGGCTGCGCGGCCCTTCGCGCTTCCACTGCCCGGGACCGGAGCAGGTCCGCTACGCACTGATGATCGTCCTGCCGTGAACGCTGTGAAAGCCGTGAAAGGACCCGACTCATGACCGAGATCGTCCCGGTCTCCGGACCCGAACTGGTCACCTACGCCGACGAGTTGGCCGCCCTCCTGGTGGAGGCCGTGAACGGCGGATCGTCGGTGGGATTTCTCGCGCCGCTGGAGCGTGACGTGGCCGCCGCCTGGTGGCGGGAGAGGGCCGGGTCCGTCGACGCCGGACACCTTCAGGTCTGGATCGCCCGGGACGCGGAACGGGTGGCCGGGACCATCGGCCTGGTCCGGGCTCCCCTGCCGAACGCCCGCCACCGCGCGGAGGTGGCCAAGCTGATGGTCCGTCCGTCGGCCCGCGGCCGGGGTCTCGGCCGGTCGCTGCTCGCCGCCGCCGAGCGGTCGGCCGCCGAGGCGGGGGTCACACTGCTGGTGCTGGACACCGAGAGCGGCAGTCCCGCCGAACGGCTCTACCGTTCGGCGGGCTGGACGGAGTGCGGATCGATTCCGGACTACGCCTGCGACCCGGCAGGGGTCCTGAAACCGACAACCCTCTACTACAAGGCGGCCGGCCGGGCGACCGGGTTCGTGCCGATCAACTCGCAGACGTGACAATGGCTGTGGAAGTCACCCTCACAAGGAGAGCCTCATGACGCTGTACGACATCCCCCTGCGCACGCTCACCGGCGAGCCCACCTCCCTGGCCGACTACCGCGGCCGGGCGGTCCTGTTGGTGAACGTCGCGTCGAAGTGCGGACTCACCCCGCAGTACGCGGGCCTGGAGCGGCTGCAGAGCGAGTACGCGGACCGCGGTTTCACCGTGCTCGGCGTGCCGTGCAACCAGTTCGCCGGCCAGGAGCCGGGGAGCGCGGAGGAGATCCAGACCTTCTGCTCGACGACGTACGGTGTCAGCTTCCCGCTGCTGGAGAAGACCGACGTGAACGGGGAAGGGCGCCACCCGCTGTATGCCGAGCTGACCGGGCTCGCGGACGAGGACGGCGAGGCCGGTGACGTCCAGTGGAACTTCGAGAAGTTCCTCATCTCGCCCGCGGGCGAGCCGGTCGCGCGCCTGCGCCCGCGCACGGAGCCGGAGGCCCCGGAGCTCATCGCGGCCATCGAGTCCCAGCTGCCCGCCTGACCGGATCGGCCGTTTCGTTCGCGATCGCCGGGCGGGCCGAATTTCAGCCCGCCCGGCGATTGAGGACATGCAGGGCCCCGCGCTAGCGGATCGGCATGCCCGAGAGGGTGCGGGCGATCACCAGGCGCTGGATCTCGCTCGTGCCCTCGAAGATCGTGTAGATCGCCGCGTCCCGGTGCATCCGCTCCACCGGGTACTCACGGGTGAAGCCGTTGCCCCCGAGGATCTGGACGGCCTGCGCGGTGACCTTCTTCGCCGTCTCACTCGCGTACAGCTTGGACATGGAACCCTCGGCCGAGGTGAACGGCTTGCCGGTGGCCGCCATCCAGGAGGCACGCCATACCAGCAGCCGGGCCGCGTCGATCTGCGTGCGCATGTCGGCGAGCTGGAAGGCGATGCCCTGGTTGTCGATGATCGGCCGGCCGAACTGGGTGCGGGTCTTCGCGTAGTCCAGCGCGACCTCGTACGCCGCACGGGCCGTGCCGACCGCCATGGCGCCGACCGCGGGGCGGGATGCCTCGAAGGTGGCCATCGCCGCGTTCTTCACCCGCTCGCCACCGGACGCGGCACGCTCGCGGGCCCGGGCCAGGCGCTGGTCGAGCTTCTCCTTGCCGCCGAGCAGGCAGTGGCCGGGGACACGGACGTCCTCAAGGACGACCTCGGCGGTGTGCGACGCACGGATGCCATGCTTCTTGAACTTCTGGCCCTGGGAGAGGCCGGGGGTGTCCGGCGGCACGATGAACGAGGCGTGCCCCTTGGAGCCGAGCTCCGCATCGACCACGGCGACGACGACATGGACGCCCGCGATGCCGCCGTTGGTCGCCCAGGTCTTGGTGCCGTTCAGCACCCACTCGTCCTTGGCCTGGTCGTACACCGCGCGGGTGCGCATGGAGGCGACGTCGGAGCCCGCGTCCGGCTCGGAGGAGCAGAAGGCGGCGACCTTGACATCGTCGGCGTCGCCGTACATCTGCGGGATCCAGGTGCCGATCTGCTCCTCGGTGCCGTTGGCGAGGACACCCACGGCCGCCAGGCCCGTACCGACGATCGACAGGGCGATGCCCGCGTCCCCCCAGAAGAGCTCCTCCATCGCCATCGGGATACCGAGGCCCGTCGGGTCGAAGAACTGCTGGGCATAGAAGTCGAGGGAGTAGATGCCGACCTTGGCCGCCTCCTGGATGACGGGCCAGGGCGTTTCCTCACGCTCGTCCCACTCCGAAGCCGCCGGACGGATCACATCCGCGGCGAAGCCGTGAAGCCAGTCACGGACCTGCTTCTGGTCATCGTTGAGTTCGAGCGTGAACTCGGCCATATTCCCCTCCACGTACTGCCCTGAAAATCCACTCGTTACTTGCGGTAACCGCAGTCTGTTACCGACAAGTAGCCTCTGTCAACCGCCCGGGTGCCGATCCGCATCCCGCAGGGCAGGGTGTTACGTTGCGCAGGCAGGACGCAATTGCATGGCCAGGGGTGGGGAGAGGCGACATGGAGACCACACGACAGGCCGAGCGCCAGCGGACAGCGGCCGAGAGCCGCCGCCGCGAGCTGCTCGAGGCCGCCGACCGCGTGGTGCTCAGGGACGGGCCGGGGGCGTCGATGAACGCCATCGCGGCGGAGGCCGGAATCACCAAGCCCATCCTCTACCGGCACTTCGGCGACAAGGGCGGCCTCTACCGCGCCCTCGCCAAGCGCCACACCGACGCCCTGCTGATCGCTCTGCGGGCCGCGCTCGACGCACCCGCCGAACGCCGCCGGCGCGTGGAGTCGACGCTCGACACCTATCTCGCGGCGATCGAGGCCCGTCCGCAGGTCTACCGCTTCCTGATGCACCCGTCCGACGACTCGGCACCCTCGACCGAGCAGGGCTTCGATGTCGGACGGCACTCCGCGCCGCTGCTGCGCCGGCTCGGCGAGGAGCTCGCCCTGGTGATCGCCGAGCGGGTGGATCTGGGCCCGGACAGCGAGGCCATGGCCCGCATATGGGGCCACGGCATCGTCGGCATGATGCACGCCGCGGGCGACTGGTGGCTGGGTGAACGCCCCTGCTCCCGCGAGCAGTTGGTGCGCAGCCTGGCGGATCTGCTGTGGGGCAGGCTGGCCGCCGCGGGCGACCGGCCCGGCGGCCCGGGATTCTGAGGGACGTGCGGTCAGCCGCCCGGCGCCCAGGGCGCCCGGCGGGCCGCGCGCAGCGCCCTCGCCCGGCGCAGCCCGGTCAGCCGGTCCGTGTACACCGTGCCTTCGAGGTGGTCGCACTCGTGCTGGAGGCAGCGGGCGAAGAAGCCGGTGCCGGTGACCCGTACCGGTTCGCCCTCGACAGTCACTCCCTCGACGACCGCACGGTCGAAACGCGGGGTGCCGGCCTCGATACCGGGCAGCGAAAGACAGCCCTCCGGGCCACGTACGGTGACGCCGTCCGCCTCGACCAGCTTCGGGTTGACGAGATGCCCGAGGTGACGGACGTCTTCGTCGTCCGGGCAGTCATAGACGAACACCCGCAGCGGAACGCCGACCTGATTGGCCGCGAGTCCGACGCCCTGGGCCGCGTACATGGTGGCGTACATGTCCTCGACGAGGCGGGCGAGGGAGGGGCCGAAGTCCGTGACGGGTTCGCAGGCGCCGTGCAGCACCGGATCACCGAGCAGACTCATGGCACGAATCAGTCCGGAACTGCCGGGGATCGGGCGGTTTCGCATGGCGGCAATCGTACGTTCCACGTGACCTCCACCTTCCCGGAGGTGCCGCGGTGCGGTCGCCGCGCCGGACATCGATAGGCTGGGCGTGGACCGATGCAAGGAGGATCTAGGACGATGGCAGGCAACACGGACCCGCTGTCGCCACGGGCCAAGCTGGCCGTGACGGCGGGTAAGGCCGCGGCGGCGGTGTCGCGCGCTGCGGGGCGCGGCAGCGGATCGGTGATCGGCGGCCGGGTGGCGCTCAAGCTCGACCCCGACCTGCTGGGGCGGCTGGCGCAGCACCTGGATGTGATCCTCGTGTCGGCGACGAACGGCAAGACGACGACGACCCGGCTGATCGCCGAGGCACTGCGGGCCGCGGGTCCGGTCGTGTCGAACGCGCTCGGCGCGAACATGCCGGCGGGCATCACCTCGGCACTGGCGGGCGGCTCGGACGCGAAGTACGGCGTGATAGAGGTCGACGAGAAGTATCTCGCCGGGGTCGCTCGCGACACGACGCCCAAGGTGATCGCGCTGCTCAACCTCTCCCGCGACCAGCTGGACCGCGCCGCGGAGACCCGGATGCTCGCGGAGAAGTGGCGTGAGGGGCTGTCCGGATCGAAGGCCGTGATCGTCGCGAACGCCGACGACCCGCTGATCGTCTGGGCGGCGTCCTCCTCCCCCAATGTGGTGTGGGTGGCGGCCGGCCAGGCGTGGAAGGACGACGCCTGGTCCTGCCCGTCCTGCGGTGGTGTGATGCAGCGTCCCGGCGACGACTGGTTCTGCGGCGAGTGCGGATTCCGCCGCCCCGCCCCCAGCTGGGTGCTGCACGGCGACTACGTCCTGGACCCGCACGGTTCGGCGTGGCCGATCCACCTCCAGTTGCCCGGCCGCGCCAACAAGGCCAACGCCACCAGCTCCGCCGCCGTGGCCGCCGTCTTCGGTGTGCCGCCGCAGGTCGCGCTGGAGCGCATGTACCAGGTGCAGGCCGTCGCGGGACGCTACGACGTGGTGTCCTTCCTCGGCCGTGAGCTGCGGCTGCTGCTGGCGAAGAACCCCGCGGGCTGGCTCGAAACGTTCTCCCTGATCGACCCGCCGCCCACCCCGGTGATCCTCTCCGTCAACGCCCGCGGCGCGGACGGCACGGACACCTCCTGGCTGTGGGACGTGGACTACACCCAGCTCGCCGGTCACCCGATCTTCGTGCTCGGCGACCGCAAGCTGGACCTCGCGGTCCGTCTCGAAGTGGCCGGTCTCGACTTCCGGGTCTGCGAGAACCTCGACGAGGCCGTGCAGCAGGCCCCGCCCGGCCGTATCGAGGTCATTGCCAACTACACCGCCTTCCAGGACCTGCGCCGTCGTGTCGGCAACTGACCCCGGCCCCGGCCACCTCCGGAGAGGACGAAGCATGAGCAACAACGGTCTGCGTCTGGTCTGGGTCTACCCCGACCTCCTCAGCACCTACGGCGACCAGGGCAACGCGCTCGTGGTGGAGCGCCGGGCCCGGCAGCGCGGTCTCGACGTGCAGCGCGTCGACGTCCGCAGCGACCAGCCGGTCCCGACGTCCGGCGACATCTATCTGATCGGCGGCGGTGAGGACCGGCCGCAGCGTCTCGCCGCGGAGCGGCTGCGCCGCGACGGCGGGCTGAGCCGGGCCGCGTCCAACGGCGCGATCATCTTCTCGGTCTGCGCCGGGTACCAGATCCTCGGCCATGAGTTCATCAACGACCTCGGTGAGCGCGAGCCCGGTCTCGGGCTGCTCGACGTGGTCTCCACCCGCGGCGAGGGGGCCCGGTGCGTCGGTGACGTACTGGCCGACATCGACCCGCACCTCGGCCTGCCGCCGCTGACCGGTTTCGAGAACCACCAGGGCATCACCCATCTCGGCCCGACGGCGCGGCCGTTCGCCCGGGTGCAGTTCGGCCGGGGCAACGGCACCGGCGACGGCACCGAGGGTGCGTACAACGACACCGTCTTCGGTACGTACATGCACGGGCCCGTGATGGCGCGCAACCCGCTGATCGCGGATCTGCTGCTGAAGCTGGCCCTCGATGTCAACGCCCTGCCGCCGACGGACGACCGCTGGTTCGAGGCGCTGCGCGCCGAGCGCATCGCCTCGGCGACCCAGCCCGCCTGATGAGGCACATTTCGCTCAGCTGAGCGGCGTCCAGCAGGCGGACGCCCGGTTCGGTCCCGCCACCCTGCGCCGGTAGGGTGGCGGGGATCCAACCGGACGACGTGGTCCGGTCGTCGGCCCACGTTGCAAAGGTTTCCCGGGCAATGCGAATTGGTGTGCTCACCTCCGGCGGCGACTGCCCCGGCCTCAACGCCGTCATCCGTTCCGTCGTGCATCGCGCGGTGGTCGACCACGGCGACGAGGTCATCGGCTTCCACGACGGGTGGAAGGGTCTCCTCGAGTGCGACTACCGCAAGCTCGACCTCGACGCGGTCGGCGGCATTCTCGCCCGCGGCGGTACGATCCTCGGCTCCTCCCGGGTCCAGCCCGCCCATCTGCGGGGCGGCGTCGAACAGGCCAGGGGTCATGTCGCCGATCTCGGCCTCGACGTGATCATCCCGATCGGCGGCGAGGGCACGCTCAAGGCGGCCAATCTGCTCTCCGAGGCGGGCCTGCCGATCGTCGGCGTACCGAAGACGATCGACAACGACATCGCCTCCACCGATGTGACCTTCGGCTTCGACACCGCCGTCGGTGTCGCCACCGAGGCCCTGGACCGGCTGAAGACCACCGCCGAATCGCACCAGCGGGTGCTGATCGTCGAGGTCATGGGCCGCCACACCGGCTGGATCGCCCTGCACTCGGGCATGGCGGCCGGTGCGCACGCCATCGTCGTGCCGGAGCGCCCCTTCGACATCGATGAGCTGACCGGGCTGGTCGGCAAGCGCTTCTCGGCCGGCAAGAAGTTCGCGATCGTCGTGGTCGCCGAGGGCGCCAAGCCGCGCGCGGGATCCATGGAATTCGAGCAGGGCACCAAGGACATCTATGGGCACGAGCGCTTCGCCGGCGTGGCCACGCAGCTCTCCATCGAGCTGGAGCAGCGCCTCGGCAAGGAGGCCCGCCCGGTGATTCTGGGCCATGTGCAGCGCGGCGGCACCCCGACCGCGTACGACCGTGTGCTCGCCACCCGTTTCGGCTGGCACGCGGTGGAGGCCGCGCACCGCGGCGAGTTCGGCATGATGACGGCGCTGCGCGGCACGGACATCACGATGGTGCCGCTGGCGCAGGCCGTGGAGACGCTGAAGACGGTCCCGGCCGAGCGGTACGCCGAGGCGGAGTGCGTGCTCTGAGCGACACCCCTGTCCGACGGACTGCCCCCGGCCGCAGATGCGGCCGGGGGCAGTTCTACTCTGGTCGGGACAACCGGCACGAAACGGGGACGTCCCCAGCGGGAGTGAACAGATGGATCACAGCGGGCACGGCATGAACATGGATCTGCCGCCGTTCACGCTGGGACGTGGGCTCCAATTCTCCGCGGACCCGTTCTTCCTCATCGGCTGCGTGCTCGCCATCGGCCTGTATGGGTACGCCGTACTGCGGCTGCGCAGACGCGGGGACAGCTGGCCGGTCGGCCGTTGCGTCTTCTTCGTCGTCGGTGTGCTGTCCATCGCCCTGGTGATGTGCACCAAGCTCAACGACTACGGCATGGTCATGTTTAGCGTGCACATGGTGCAGCACATGGTGATCAGCATGCTGTCGCCGATCCTGCTGCTGCTGGGCGCTCCGGTGACTCTGGCGCTGCGTGCGCTCCCGGTCGCGGGACGTGGCCGCAAGGGCCCGCGCGAGCTGCTGCTCATGCTGCTGCACAGCCGGTACATGAAGATCATCACGCATCCGGTCTTCACGATTCCGCTCTTCATCGCCAGCCTGTACGCGCTGTACTTCACCCCGCTCTTCGACTTCCTGATGGGTTCGAAGACCGGGCACCTCGCGATGATGGTGCACTTCCTCGCGGTCGGTCTGGTGTTCTTCTGGCCGATCATGGGCGTCGACCCGGGGCCGCACCGGCCCGGTTATGTCATGCGGATGCTGGAGCTGTTCGCGGGGATGCCGTTCCACGCGTTCTTCGGTATCGCGCTGATGATGGCGACCACGCCGATGGTGGAGACCTACAAGAACCCCCCGGCCTCGCTCGGCATCGACGCGCTGAGCGATCAGAACTGGGCGGGCGGTATCGCCTGGGCATTCAGCGAGATCCCGTCGGTGCTGGTCCTGATCGCGCTGGTCTTCCAGTGGTACCGCTCCGAACAGCGGACGGCGAAGCGCTCCGACCGGGCGGCCGACCGGGACGGGGACCAGGAGCTGCAGGCGTACAACGCCTATCTCGCCTCGTTGCAGGCGCGCGGGCAGTAGCGGTGGACATGCCTCCGGGGTGACGATGGCATCCACGGCCGCGTGGCCGACGAGGAGGGTGCGGGCATGTCCGGATCCACAAAGACCATGGGAGTGATCACCGTGGTGGCCCTGGTGGTGGTCACCGCCTACACGGTGGCGCTGGGGAGCAGCGGCTGGCTCTGGTTCGGGTGGGTGGTGCTCGGCCTGATCACCCTGGGGATGGCCGCGACGCGCGAGTCCTGAGCCGGGAGCCCCGGCCCAGGAGGACCGGGGCTCAGAAGCGGAAGACCGGCCCGGTGACCACGTCCATCACACAGGCATTGGGGAACGTCTTCTCCCAGGCGACGGGGCGTCCGTCCCACTTGCCGGTGGCGCTGACCGTCACCGGGTCGTACTCCATGACGCACAGGTGGGGGTCGCCGGGCAGGTCGTCCAGATCGCCTTCCGCCTCCTCGATCGCGGCGCAGGCGGCGGCAGCATGGGGGTGGTGGGCATCCGGGGCGGGCGGGCAGAACAGTGCGACGCCACGGATCCAGGTGTTCTCGCTGCCCGAGACGGTGAGGAGGAGCCCGCGGTCCGGCACCGGGTCCTCGGACTGAACGGCCGCGGCGGGCACGGCGGCGGTGAGGGTGAGCAGGGCAGCGGCGGCGAGAGCGGCGCGCAGGCGCATCGGAGAACTCCTGTGGCTCGGGGGATCCGGGGCGTCCCGGGAACGGACCGGGTACGTCTCGGGGCGTCCTGGGCGTCCCGCGTTCGGGAACCCGGCAAGATGATCTTTTAAGTTCGCACTGGGCAAGGAGCCGCGCCGCGCATCCCACCCTCCGGGGCAGTCGGCGGGTCCGGCTGGAGTACCGGCCGGCGGGCGCCCTGCACCCGGACGGATTCGACCTGCGGGTCACCCCGAGCGCCTGCCCTCTCCCCGGCCGTACGGCCCCTAACGTTCGGGCCAAGTGCCGCCGGAGCGGCGGCCGGATCCGAGGAGCTCTTGTGATGGGGAACCATGCGAGGACAGCCGCTGCCGTGATCGCGGTGGGACTGTTCGCCGCCGCCGTCGGTGGCTGTTCGAACAGCAGCGGTACGAAGCCGACGGCGTCGCAATCCGCCGGTGCGAGCCACATGGCGGCATCGGGAGGCTCCTCGGCCTCGGCCTCGGCCTCCCCGTCGGCATCGGTCTCCGCCTCGGGAACCGTGGCCTCCGCGTCCAGCCCGCTCGGGACCATCCTGGTCGACGGGAAGGGCCGGACGCTCTACCTCTGGGAGGCCGACACCACGTCCGAGTCGACCTGCTCGGGCGAATGCGCCAAGGAATGGCCGCCCCTGATCGTCAGTGGTGAGCCGGTCGCCGGCAAGGGCGTGAAGGCCGGTCTGCTGGGTACGACGAAGCGCAGCGACGGCAGCAGGGAAGTCACGTACAACGGGCACCCGCTGTACTACTTCGCGGATGACAAGAAAGCCGGTGACACCAACGGCCAGAAAGTGAACGACGCCGGCGCCGAGTGGTACGTACTCGACCCATCCGGCAACAAGGTCACGGGCACGGCGAAGTCCGGCACGACGCAGCCGAGCCCGGCTCAGGCGACCAGCGATGGCGGTCACTGACATCATGCGCGCTCCGCTCATGCCCAGCCGGGCAGGTATCGCCGTGGCCGCCGCGATCGTCTGCACGACCGCTCTCGTCGGCTGTTCGAACAGTAGTGGCGGCAGCTCGTCGTCCTCCAGCGCCACACCGCCCTCTTTCTCCTCACCCTCCCCGTCCGCCTCGTCTTCCCCGGTCGGCAAGGTGCTGATCACGATCAAGGACTTCGCGTTCAACCCGGCCCGTCTGACGGTCGCCCCGGGCACGCTGATCACCGTGGTCAACGAGGACGCCGCGACCCACAACGTGACCGCGACCAGCGGCAAGGCGTTCGGCACCGGCGACGTCGTGTCGGGGCGGACGGTCACCTTCACCGCACCCGACAAGGCCGGCACGTACCCGTACGTCTGCACCCTTCACCCTTACATGAAGGGTTCACTCACCGTCCGATGACGCGCACGGAATCCCGTGCGGGCGAAGCACACGGCCCGGCCCCCGGGCACACCTCCTGTCACCAGCAGTTGTGCGCCGTGGGCCGGTCGCCTGCCGGGGCGTCAAGTTAACGGAGCCGTAAAGCAGTTGTGATTTGACTCTTGACAGGTGCGCATCACCACGCCACTTTGGGAGCGCTCCCACAATCAAGAGTTGCACACAAAGGCCGCCGTGCCCCCCGGCAGTGAACCCACCCGGGGCATCGGACCCCGCTCGCCGCCCGGAACCCGCTTCCGCACCACCGCGCCGCGCCTTCCTCCGTCCCTCCACCCCTCCCCCACGACACCCGCCACTGGAGGATTTGTGTCGATATCACGTAGAACGTTCAGTAGCGCCCTGGGCGGCAGCCTGCTCGCCGTGGGGCTGGCCCAGGGCGCCGCAGTCGCCGCGCCGGCCGCCCCGGCGGCCCGCGACGGCGCCCGGGCCACCGCGGCCGACGACCCGTACACCCAGGCCTTCCTCACCCAGTACGGCAAGATCAAGGCGGCGGCCAACGGCTACTTCAGCCCGGAAGGCCTGCCGTACCACTCGGCCGAGACCCTGATGGTCGAGGCGCCGGACCACGGTCACGAGACCACCTCGGAGGCCGTCAGCTTCTGGATGTGGCTGGAGGCGGCGTACGGGCGGGTGACCGGTGACTGGGCCCCGTTCAACGAGGCCTGGGCGGTGGCGGAGAAAACGATCATTCCGCAACATGCCGACCAGCCGACCAGCGACTCGTACAACCCCGGGGCCCCCGCGACGTACGCCCCGGAGTGGCCGCTGCCGGACAACTACCCCTCGCCTCTGGACACTTCGGTCTCCGTCGGCACGGATCCGCTCGCCACCGAACTGGCCGCGTCCTACGGCACGATGGACGTATACGGCATGCACTGGCTGATGGACCTGGACAACACCTACGGCTACGGCAACAAGCCGGGCACCGGCGGCGAGGCGGGCCCGGGCGCCGGCCCTTCGTTCATCAACACCTACCAGCGCGGCGCACAGGAGTCGGTGTGGGAGACCATCCCGCAGCCCACCACCGACCTCTTCAAGTACGGCGGCCCCAACGGCTATCTCGATCTGTTCGTCGGCGACCAGAGCTACGCCAAGCAGTGGAAGTACACGAACGCCCCCGACGCCGACGCCCGCGCGATCCAGGCCGCCTACTGGGCCTATCGCTGGGCCTCGGCACAGGGCAAGGAGAGCGCGGTCGCGGCCTCGGTGGCGAAGGCGGCCAAGATGGGCGACTACCTCCGCTACGCCATGTTCGACAAGTACTTCAAGCGCATCGGCGACTGCACCGACCCCGCCTCCTGCCCCGCCGCTTCCGGCCGCGACTCCCAGCACTACCTGCTGTCCTGGTACTACGCCTGGGGCGGCGCCGCGGCCGGCAGCGGCGGCGGCTGGGCCTGGCGCATCGGTGACGGCGCCTCCCACCAGGGGTACCAGAACCCGCTCTCCGCCTGGGCACTGTCCAACGTGCCCGCGCTCACTCCCAAGTCGGCCACCGCGAGAACGGACTGGGCCAAGAGCCTGACCCGGCAACTGGAGTTCCTCAGCTGGCTGCAGTCCAGCGAGGGCGCGTTCGCGGGCGGGTGCACCAACAGCTGGGAGGGGCAGTACGGTACGCCGCCGGCCGGTACTCCCACCTTCTACGGCATGGCCTACGACTGGCAGCCGGTCTACCACGACCCGCCGAGCAACAACTGGTTCGGCTTCCAGGCGTGGGGCATGGAACGGGTCGCCGCGTACTACTACGTCACCGGCAACGCGACTGCCGGGGCCGTGCTGGACAAATGGGTCGCCTGGGCCTCCGGCGAGACGACGGTCGGCGCGGACGGCAGCTACCGCTTCCCCTCCACGCTGAGCTGGACGGGGCAGCCGGACACCTGGAACCCGGCCTCCCCCGGAAGGAACTCCGGGCTGCATGTATCGGTCGTCGACTACTCCAACGACGTCGGCGTGGGCGCCGCCTACGTCAAGACACTCACGTACTACGCGGCCAAGTCGGGCGACCAGGCCGCGGGCGCACTGGCCAAGGCCCTCCTCGACGCGATGGCGCTGAACGCCGACGACAAGGGCATCGCGGTGCCGGAGACCAGGACCGACTACAAGCGGTTCGAGGACGAGGTGTACGTCCCATCGGGGTGGTCGGGCACGATGCCCAACGGCGACACCGTCGAGCCGGGTGCCACCTTCATCGACATCCGGACCTGGTACCGGGACGACCCGGACTGGCCGAAGGTCCAGGCATATCTGGACGGTGGTGCGGCACCCACCTTCATCTATCACCGCTTCTGGGCACAGGCGGCGCTCGCGCTGGCCTTCGCCATCTATGCGGAACTGCTGGTGGAAGGGGGCGGCGGCGCGGACACCGAAGCGCCGACGGTGCCCGGTGGACTCGGCGTGACCGCCACGACGAGCAACAGTGTGTCGCTCTCCTGGTCGGCCGCCACCGACAACGTCGCGGTGACGGGCTACGACGTGTACCGCAACGGGGTGCTGGCGGGGAACGCGACGACGCGGACGTTCACCGACGAGGGCCTCGCCTCAGCCACCGAGTACAGCTATGCGGTGACCGCGCGGGACGCGGGCGGCAACACATCGGCGCTCTCCGCCGCCGTGTCCGCGACCACGAAGCCGGGCGGCGGTGGCAGCGGCGCGGTGAAGGTCCAGTACAAGAACACCGATTCGGCCGTCGGCGACAACCAGATCCGGCTGGGTCTGCAACTCCTGAACACCGGCAGCGCCCCCGTGGACCTGTCCACGGTGACGGTCCGGTACTGGTTCACCCCCGAAGGCGGCGCGAGCACGTTCAGCACGTACTGCGACTACGCCGCGCTCGGATCGTCGAACATCACCCACAAGGTGGTGGCCGCCGCCGCCCCGAAGACGGGTGCCGAGCGGTATCTGGAAGTCGGCTTCGCCGCAGGTGCGGGCACGCTGGCCGCGGGCGCCTCGACGGGCGAGCTCCAACTGCGCCTGAACAAGACCGACTGGTCCGACTTCAACGAGGCCGACGACTACAGCCGCGCCACCAACACCGCGTACGCCGACGCCTCGAAGGTCGCGGCGTACATCGGCGGCGCCCTTGCCTGGGGGGTCGAGCCGTGAGGAGCCACCCCATGACAGTCGTGCCTGCCGGCCGGCCCGGCCGCCGGCTGCCGGCACTCGTAGGAGCGGCGGCGTCGATGCTGCTCGCCGCGGCGTCGATGCTCACGGGCGCCTCGCCCGCGTCGGCCGCGCCGGTCACCGACTGCACCCAGTGGGGTACCACCGAACTGCAGGGAGGTGAGTACCTCTACCAGCAGAACGAGTGGAATTCCGAGGCCCGGCAGTGTGTGAGCGTCGACCCCGCGACGGGTGCCTGGAGCCTCACCGAGTCCTCGTTCGCGCTCCCGACGAACGGCGCCCCGGCCACGTACCCCTCCAGTTACCAGGGCTGTCACTGGGGCGCGTGCACGACGGACAGCGGACTGCCGTTGCGCGTCGACGAGTTGGGCAGCGTGCGCACCGACTGGTCTACCACCCAGGTCGGCTCCGGCGCGTACAACGTGTCGATGGACATCTGGTTCAACTCCGCCCCGGTCACGGACGACCAGCCGGACGGCACCGAGCTGATGATCTGGATGAACCACCGCGGCGGCGTGCAGCCGATCGGGTCGCGCACCGCCACGGTACAGCTCGACGGCCGGACCTGGGACGTCTGGACAGGTCCCGGCGCCTCGGGCTGGAAGGTGATCTCGTACGTCCTGCAGAACGGCGCCACCGAGCTGACCGACTTCAATGTGAAGGGTCTGATCGACGACAGTGTCACGCGCGGTTCCATCAACCCCGCGCACTATCTGATCGACGCGGAGGCCGGGTTCGAGATCTGGCAGGGCGGCCAGGGGCTCGGGATGAACAAGTTCGCCTTCGAAGCGAGCGCGGAAGGCGGCGGCGAGGGTGACACCGAAGCCCCGTCGGTCCCGGCGGCCGTCGATGTCACCGCAACGACCAGCAGCACAGCCTCCCTGTCCTGGGCTCCATCGGCGGACAACACGGGCGTCACCGGATACGACATCTACCGCGACGGGGTGAAGGCGGGCAGCACGGCCTCGACCTCCTTCACCGACACCGGGCTCGCCGCCTCGTCCTCGTACAGCTACTCCGTGCGGGCCCGCGACGCGGCCGGTAACAGTTCGGCGGCTTCCGCGGCCGTCACCGCGACGACCGAAGAGGGCGGCGGCACGACCGGCGCGCTGAAGGTGCAGTACAAGAACAACGACTCCTCGCCGGGCGACAACCAGATCAGGCCCGGTCTGCAGCTGGTCAACACCGGCACGGCCCCGGTGGACCTGAGCGATGTCACCGTCCGCTACTGGTTCAGCGGCGAATCCGGCGCCACCGCCTACGGCACCGCGTGCGACTACGCCGTCCTCGGCTGCGGCACCGTCACCCACCGCGTGCAGCCCTCCTCCGCCGCCGGCCCGGGCGTCGACCACTACCTGGAGGTCGGTTTCAGCAGCGGCACGCTGGCGGCGGGAGCCTCCACCGGTGAGATCCAGCTTCGGCTGAACAAGACCGACTGGTCGAACTTCAACGAGGCCGACGACTACAGCCGCACCACCGCTGCCTCGTTCACCGACGCACCGAAGGTCGCCGTGTATGCCGACGGGGACCTGGTGTGGGGCACCGCACCCTGACCAGGCCGCTGCCCCTGAGCAACACCCCCACGAACCCGCCTGCGGGGAACCTCCGCAGGCGTATGAGAGGAGCACGGAGCCGCAATGAGAACCAGAGGCACCACCCTGCATGGAGTACGCCGAAAACTGGCCGCACTCTCCGCCCTGGCGCTGGGCGCTGCGCTGGCGGTGGCCATACCCTCGCCGGCGTCGGCCGCAGCCCGGGTCGACAACCCGTACGCGGGCGCCACCGCGTACGTGAACCCCGACTGGTCCGCCAAGGCGGCGGCCGAACCGGGCGGCAGCGCGATCGCCGACGAGCCCTCCTTCGTCTGGATGGACCGGATCGCGGCCATCGAGGGCGCGGGCGACGCGATGAGCCTGCGCGAGCACCTCGACACGGCCCTGGACCAGGGCGCGAACCTGTTCCAGGTGGTCATCTACGACCTGCCGGGACGGGACTGCGCCGCGCTGGCATCCAACGGTGAGCTCGGCCCCACCGAGCTCGACCGGTACAAGACCGAGTACATCAACCCCATCGCCGACGTCCTCGCCGACCCGGCCTACGCGAGTCTGCGCATCGTCACCATCATCGAGCCGGACTCACTGCCGAACCTGGTCACCAACGCCGGCGGCACGGCCGGATCCACCGATGCGTGCGCGACGATGAAGGCGAACGGCAACTACGAGAGGGGTATCGGGTACGCCCTGCACACCCTCGGTGCCATTCCCAACGTCTACAACTACATCGATGCCGCCCACCACGGCTGGCTGGGCTGGGACTCCAACTTCGTCCCGGCGGCCCAGGAGTTCAAGAAGGCCGCGACGACGGAGGGCGCCACGGTCGCCGATGTCCAGGGCTTCATCGTGAACACGGCCAACTACTCGGCCCTGAAGGAGCCGAACTTCAAGGTCACCGACGCTGTGAACGGCACCACGGTGCGCCAGTCCAAGTGGGTGGACTGGAACTTCTATGTCGATGAGCTCTCCTTCGCGCAGGCGCTGCGCACCGAGCTGGTCAACCAGGGCTTCGCCTCGAACATCGGCATGCTGATCGACACGGCCCGCAACGGCTGGGGCGGCTCCGCCCGGCCCACCGCTGCGGGACCACTGACCAGCGTGGACGACTATGTCAACGGGGGCCGCGTCGACCGGCGCATCCACGCGGGCAACTGGTGCAACCAGAGCGGTGCGGGCGTCGGTGAGCGGCCCACCAGCGCCCCCGAACCCGGTATCGACGCCTACGTCTGGGCGAAGCCTCCGGGCGAGTCGGACGGCAACAGCCAGCCCATCGACAACGACGAGGGCAAGGGCTTCGACCGAATGTGCGACCCCACGTACACCGGTAACGGCCGCAACGGCAACAACCTGACCGGCGCCCTGCCGAACTCCCCGCTCGCGGGCCACTGGTTCTCCGCGCAGTTCCAGGAGCTGGTACGCAACGCCTACCCGCCGCTCGACGGCAGTGGCGGTGGTGACGACGACACCCAGGCGCCCACCGTGCCCACGGGGCTGAAGGTCACGGGGAAGACCAGTGGCAGCGTCTCGCTGTCGTGGACGGCGTCGACCGACGACACCGCTGTGACCGCGTACGACGTGTACCGCGCCGGAGTTCAGGTGGGATCCTCCGCGTCGACCTCCTACACGGACATGGGCCTGACGGCCTCGACCGCGTACAGCTACACGGTCAAGGCACGGGATGCGGCCGGTAATGTCTCGGCGGCCTCCGCAGCGGCCTCGGCCACGACCGACCAGGGCGGCGGCACCGGGAGCGGCACCCTCAAGGTCCAGTACAAGAACACCGATTCCTCCGCCACCGACAACCAGATCCGGATGGGTCTGCAACTGGTCAACACCGGATCCGCCGCGGTGGATCTGTCCACGGTGAAGGTGCGGTACTGGTTCACGCCCGAGGCCGGTGCGAGCGCCTTCTCCACCGCGTGCGACTACGCGGTCATCGGCTGCGGCAATGTGACCCATGGCGTTTCCTCCTCGGGCAGTCCGGCCGCGGGGGCCAGCCACTACCTGGAGGTCGGCTTCGGCAGCGGCAGCCTGGCCGCGGGAGCCTCCACCGGGGAGATCCAGCTGCGGCTGAACAAGACCGACTGGTCCAACTTCAATGAGGCCGACGACTACAGCCGGGCCACCAACACGGCCTACGCCGACGCGTCGAAGATCGCCGTCTATGCGGGCGGCGCCCTCTCCTGGGGCACCGCTCCCTGACCGGGTTTCCCGTCGCCGTCCTCATGGGCGGCGACGGGGCCGTGTGCCCGGCGTGATCCAAACGAAAGACCCGAGGGACACGTCCGGCACGATCCGCCCCCTGTCGCTCTCCCGGCAGGGGGCGGCCGCTGTCTCTCAGGCGGGCTGAATCCCGGGACGGCCTGCCTCGGTCACGAGCGAGGTGCGGGTCGAGACGGGGGCGCCGGGGGTGGTGACGTACGGGAGGACCCGGAAGTCGGCGCGGCATCTCTCCCGGGTCAGCGAGCAACGTACGTACCCGCGCTGGAAGTTGGTGAACTTGATGTGCTCGTTGGCCGCGAGGAGCCTGGCCCCGGAGGGGTCCAGGTCCATCCCGTCCTTCGTGGTGGAGATGGACGAACCGACGAACTCGACGCCGAGCGTGGGCGATTGAGGGTCGTCGAAGTTCTGTTTGAGATCGGCGGCGAGGTGACGGTGCATGTCACCGGTGAGTACGACGGGGTTGCTGACGCTGCGGTCGGTGATCTCCTTGAACAGCCGTTTACGTGCGTCCACATAGCCGTCCCAGAAGTCCATCACGAATGCCTGGCCGGGGCCGGGGTCGGTGTCGACCTGGGTCACGGGGATCTGCTGGGAGATCATGTTCCACGTCGTGTCGGAACGCCCGAGGCTGCGGTGGAGCCACTGTTCCTGTTCCGGGCCGAGGATCGTGCGGCCGGGTGTCAGCCGCTCGTCGCAGCCGCTCCTGGTGCCGTCGCCGCAGGGCTGGTCGTCGCGGAAGAGCCTGGTGTCGAGGATATGGAACGTGGCCATCCGTCCGTAGCGCAGGCTGCGGTACATCCGGGCCTCGAAGCCGTTCGGCTTGTTCGGCAGCCTCAACGGCAGATGTTCGTAGTACGCCTGGAAGGCAGCCGCCGCACGTTGCCGGAAGACCGCCGGGTCCTGGTCGGGTTCGGTGTCGGCCTTGGACCTGTCGCGCGCCCAGTTGTCCTCGACCTCGTGGTCGTCCCAGACGACGGCGAACGGGTGAACCTGGTGGGCGGCGATGAGGTCGGGGTCGAAGCGGTGGAGGGCGTGGCGGTTGCGGTACTGGACGAGGTCCATCGGCTCGGGGCGCAGTTCGGCGGCGACGGGGACGTTGCGTACGCCGCCCATCGCGTCGATGGCGTTCTCGTAGATGTAGTCGCCGAGGTGCAGGACCAGGTCGACGTCCTCCTCGGCAAGATGCCGGTAGGCGGTGTAGAAGCCTTCGAACCACGCCTGGCAGGAGACGAAGGCGAAGTCGAGTTCCTTGGGACGGCTGTGCGGCGGGGGTGCGGTGCGGGTGCGCCCGACGGGGCTGTGCACACCGCCGGCGCGGAAGCGGTAGTAGTAGTGCCGGCCCGGCTGCAGTCCGGAGATCTCGACGTGGACGGAGTGGGCGAGTTCAGGGACCGCACGGGTCCGTCCCCGGCGTACGACGGACCGGAAGCGTTCGTCGCGGGCGACCTCCCACTGGACGTCGACGGAGTACGGCGGCATGCCTCCGGCCCCGTCGGGGGCGAGGGGCTGGGGCGCGAGGCGGGTCCACAGTACGAATCCGTCCGGCCATGGATCGCCGGAGGCGACTCCCAGGGCGAACGGGTCGTCGTGGAAGGGGGCGCCACCCCAGGCGTTGCCCGCCGACAGGCCGGCCGCGGCGAGGGCCATCCCGACCGTCCCGCCGAGCATCGCCCGTCTGCCGAATCCTCCGGTGCCGCCTGACCCACTGTTCATCTGCATGCAGCTCGTCCCTTCGTCGGGCGGGATCCCGTGCGGTACGAGGTGGGATCGGCGCGTGATTTCACGTCTGCCCATGTGGTAATCACAGGCTGGATATCACAGGGGAATCACACGCCACAAGACCACGCATGGGTGGTCGCAATGCCGTTCACAGGCGGTTAGTTGGGGAGACATCGGCCATTTCCCGAGGCGTCCGAGCGCCGGGTCGGCAACACCCTTGACACCCCCCAGGGTGGCTCATAGTCTCCACGCCACAGAATTAACGTTAGATTTCACATCGGGAAAATCGGTGCGACGGAAGGACGTGCTCGTGTCCGGTCCCTCGGCAGCGGATGTGCCCGCCCACCGCCCCGCCGAAGGAGCAGCGGCCGGCCGTCCCGAAGACCGGACGCTGCGGCCGTACGGTCTGCGATGCGAGCACCGCACCACCCCGATGGGGATCGACGAACCCGCGCCCCGGCTCTCCTGGCGGCTGGCGTCCGACCGCCGTGGCGACGACCCCGTGGCCTACCGGGTCCGTGTCGCCGAACACCCCGAGGACCTGGACGGGGAAGGTCAACTCCTGTGGGACACGGGCCGGGTGGCGGATCCCGATGCGCTCGCCGTCGAGTACGCCGGACCCGCTCTCCTGGGCCGTACGCGCTATCACTGGCGGGTCTCCGTCTGGCCGGCCGGGACGACGGCGCCCGCCGAGGCCACGTCCTGGTTCGAGACGGCCTTCACCGACGCCGGGGCGTGGCAGGCGTCGTGGATCACCCACGACCCGCATCCGGTCGATGTCCTGGACGCGCCCACCGAGGGCGAGTTCGCCCTCGACGACCACGGGCTCGCCCCGTGCCCCGTCCTGCGACGCACCTTCACCGGCTCGGCCGGCACGCATGCCCGGCTCCTTGTCAGCGCGCGCGGCCTGTACGAGGTCCGGCTCAACGGCGTACGGGTCGGCGACGCCGAACTCGCGCCCGGCTGGACCGACTACCACCGCCGGGTCCAGTACCAGACGTACGACGTGACCGAGTTGCTGCGTGAGGGTGAGAACGTTCTCGCCGCGACCGTCGCCGACGGCTGGTGGAGCGGATTCGTCGGCTTCGAACCGCGCAGGGCCGGGGCACACTACGGCTCGTTCCCCCAGTTCCTGGCCGAACTTCATCTGACCGGTCCGGACGGCCGCGGCACCGCGATCGTCACCGACGACACCTGGCGCACCAGCACGGGAGTCATCCGTCACGCGGATCTGCTGATGGGCGAGTGCCATGACCTGCGGCATGCGGCCGACGGCTGGGAACTGCCCGGCTTCGACGACACCCACTGGTCCCCGGCCCTGATCACGGACACCGGCCACCACCTGCTCGTGGCGTCCGTCGACGAGCCCGTGCGGGCGATGGCCGAGCTGCGCCCGCGCTCGGTCAGGCGTATCTCGACGGATACCCACATCGTCGACTTCGGCCAGAACCTCGCCGGACGTGTACGGCTCCGGATCGCTGAACTCGCTCCCGGGGCAAGGGCGGTGATCCGCCACGCGGAGGTGCTGGACGAGTCGCACCAGCTGTACACGGCCAATCTGCGCACGGCCGCCGCGACCGATGTGCTCATCGGGGACGGGCGCCGGCACATCGTGTTCGAACCGCGATTCACCTATCACGGGTTCCGTTACGCCGAGATCAGTGGAGTCCCTGAGCTGACCGAGTCCGATGTCGTTGCAGTGGCGCTGCACAGCGACATCCCGTGGGCCGGGGAGTTCGACTGCTCGGACGCCGGGCTCCGCCGGCTCCACGACTGTGTCGCGTGGGGGCAACGCTCAAACTTCGTGAGTGTGCCCACGGACTGTCCGCAGCGCGACGAGCGGCTCGGCTGGCTGGCCGACGCCCAGGTCTTCCTGCCGACCGCCGCGCTCAATGCGGACGTCGCCGCGTTCTTCACCAAGTGGCTGCGCGACATCGATGACGCCCGCACCCCCGACGGCGGCTTCACCAACGTCGCCCCGCGCCTCGTGGGAGTCTGTGACGAAGGAGCGCCCGGCTGGGGCGACGCGGGTGTGATCATCCCGTGGCACCTCTACCGCGCCTACGACGACCCGCGGTTCCTCGCCCGGGCGCTGGAGGCCATGCGCGCCTGGGTCGACCTGATCCACCGTCACAACACGGATCTGGTCTGGCGCAGACGGGTTGGTCCGCACTTCTCCGACTGGCTCGCCCCCTCCACCCCCACCCCGCGCGATGTCATCGCCACGGCCCACTTCGCGCACAGTGCCCGCCTCACCGCGAAGGCTGCCGATGTCCTGGGACAGAAGGACGTCGCGGATCAGTACCACCGGCTGGCCGACGACATTCGCCGTACGTTCGCCGAGCACTTCGTCACGGTCGAGCACACCGCTGCCGATGGGCCCGCCGTACGGATCGCAGGGGACACCCAGACCGGATATCTCGTCGCGCTCGCCTTCGAGTTGCTGCCCGCGGACCTCGTCGGCGCCGCCGCACACCGTCTCGCCGAAATAGTCGAGTCGGCCGGTCCCGCCCTCCTGACCGGTTTCCTCGGGGTCGCGCTCGCCGCGCCCGTCCTCGATACCCACGGGCGGGCCGACCTCGCCCATGCGCTCCTGCTCCGTGACGAGGTTCCGTCATGGCGATTTCCGCTGCGGCACGGCGCCACCACGATCTGGGAACGGTGGGACGGCTGGACCCCCGATACGGGGTTCCGCGCACCGTCGATGAACTCCTTCAACCACTACGCGCTCGGCTCGATCGGAGAATGGCTCTACCGCGGTGTCGCCGGCCTCGACCAGGCGCCGGATTCCACCGGATACCGGCAGCTACGGATACGGCCCCGCCCCGGTGCCCTGCGCCACGCGAGCGCCCGCCACGAATCGGTACGCGGCACCGTCGAGGTGGCTTGGGAGAGGCACGGCGGCCGGCTCGCCCTGCGTGTACTGGTGCCACCCGGCGCCACCGCCGATGTGTACGTGCCCACCACGGACCCCCGCTCGATCCGCGAATCGGACGTGACCCCGAGAGCCGACGACCGCCACATCACGCTGCTCGCGACCGCCTCCGGCCACGTTCTCTACCGCGTGTCCTCGGGCGCCTACCGCTTCACCGCGACTCATCCACCGGCAGACGGCCACGCCGAGACGCCTCCGGCGGACCGGCCCGAGCCCTCGCTCATCCCGAGCCGACGCACATCAGGACCGGCGGCGAAACCATCGTCCGCCCGTTCGCACGAGGAGGACACACCATGACGACGCGTTCTCACAGCCGGCCGGGCCGGAGCACGGTCGGCCGCCGGGGATTTCTCCGTATCGGCGGTGGGGTCGCGGCGCTCGCTGCCCTTCCCCCCTCACTGACGGCCTGCTCGGATTCGGGCAGCGGTTCCGGCAAGCTGCGCATCGTCGGCGTCGCCGACCAGCAGAAGCCGATCGAGGAGCTCGTCGCGCTGTACCGCAAGTCCCACCCCGACGAAGAGTTCTCCACCTCCTTCGCACCCACGGACCAGGTACAGACAGTGGTGCGCACCCAGCTCGCCGGTGGCAACGCCCCCGATGTGCATGTGCTCTATCCCGGCAGCGGCAGCGCCATGTCCATGGTCGAGGTGGCCAAGGCCGGGCTGCTCGCCGACCTCAGCGACCAGGCATGGACCAAGGAAGTCCCGGCGAACTTCCACCCCGCTTACCGGTACAAGGGCAAGACATATCTGTATTCGGCGGGAAGCAGCGTCATCGGCGCCATCTACAACAAGAAGGCCTTCGCGAAGGCCGGAGTCGAGCCGCCGAAGACCTGGAGTGAACTTCTCGACGTCTGTGCCGAGTTGAAGGCCAAGGGCGTGATACCGATCGCGCTCGGGGCGCAGACTGCCTGGGTCACCCAACTCATCACCTACGCGCTGGTCCCCAACGCCGTCTACGCGAAGAACCCCGATTTCGACGCCGAGATGGCTGCCGGAAAGGCGCACTTCCGCGGCTCCGGGTGGGCCGATGCGATGGGCAAGTACCAGGAGTTGCAGCGCCGGGGCTTCTTCAACGACAACCCCAACGGAACGACGTACGAGCAGCAGACCTCGATGGTCGCGAGCGGTAAGGCGGCGATGGCCGTCCAGGTCTCCGCCGTACTCGCCAACTTCCGTCAGGCCACCCGGACACCGGACGACCTCGGCATGTTCCCGTTCCCCGGCGGTGACGACGCCGCGACTCCGTGGATCCCGGCAGGCATCGTCGTCGGTCTCGGTGTCTCCGCACGGTCCAAGAAGGCAGCAGGGGCAAAGGCGTTCATCGAATTCCTCGGGAAGCAGGAGAACGTCAACCGCTGGGCACAGTCCGTCGCCGCGATCCCGTTCAAGCGCGATGCGTCCACCAGGATCGACCCCGTCCTCAATGACTTCCTGCCCATCATCGACGGCAACCGGGCCGTCCCCTTCATGGACCAGAGCTGGCCCAACGCCGAGGTGCAGCCCGCCCATTTCGCCGCCGTACAGAACCTGCTCGCAGGAAAGACGGACGTCGACGGCGCCCTGGGACAGATGGACGAGGCCTACGGGAAGAAATCGTGACGCCCACGTCCGAGCAGACCGCCTCCGGCACGGTCGGCAAGGCCGGAGGCAAATCGCAGACCGGCTCCGGCCGCCCGGTCCGGCACCGCGATCACACCGCCCCGACGTGGATCTTCGTGGTCCCGGCGCTCGTCGTCTACGGCGTCGTCGTCCTGTACCCGAGCCTGGCCGGGGTGATGTACGCCTTCACCGACTGGTCCGGCATCGGCGGCTTCTCCTTCACCGGCCTGGACAACTTCCGCGCCCTGCTCGACGACAGCCGGGCACTGGAGTCCGTCGGCAACACGCTGCTGCTCACCATCGCCGTGGTCGTCGTCCAGAACGGCGTCGGCCTGCTGCTCGCGCTCGGTGTCCACGGCAACATCAAGTCCCGCGCGCTGCTGCGGCTGATCTTCTTCGCGCCCGCCGTCGTCAGCCCCGTGATGGTCGCGATCCTGTGGAAGTACGTCTACAACCCCGAGAACGGCGCCGGTCTCAACGGTGTTCTCGGCGCGGTCGGACTCGGCGGTCTGCGTCAGGACTGGCTCGGCGATCCCTCGCTCGCCCTGTGGTCCGTCGCGGCGATGGTCGTGTGGCAGTACGCCGGCTACTCGATGGTCGTCTTCCTCGCCGGTCTCCAGGGCGTACCCGCCGAACTCCACGAGGCCGCGAGAATCGACGGCGCCGGTTCCTGGCAGCGCTTCCGCCATGTCACCTGGCCGCTGCTGGCCCCGGCCCTGACGATCAACCTCATGCTGTCGACCATCGGCGGACTCAAACTCTTCGACCAGGTCTACGCCGCCACCAACGGCGGCCCCGGCACCTCCAGCGAGACGCTGTCGACCGTGCTGTACAAGGAAGCGTTCGTCTACGGGAAGTTCGGCTACAGCACCGCCGTCGCCCTCGTCCTCGCGCTGTTCGTCGCCGCGGTCTCCCTGGTCCAGCTCCGCTACCTGCGCGCGAGGGAGGTCACCGCATGAGCACCGCATCGACCCGCGGACCCGCGAAACAGAAACCCCGGCGCAGAGGCCGCAGGCCGCGGTACGGGCAGTACGCCCTCGAACTGGTCATGATCGCCGTCGCCGTCGTGTTCCTGTTCCCGGTCTACGCCCTGATCACCCTGGCGATGAAGGATCCCCAGCAGATCTCCGACTCGCCCCTCTCGCTGCCCTCCCCTCCCACCTTCGCCAACTTCGGCAACGCCTGGTCCTCCGCGTCGCTGGGGCCCGCCCTGCTCAACAGCACGGTCATCACCGCTGTGAGTCTGCTGCTCCTTGTCGTCCTGGGCTCCACGGGGGCCTACTACCTCGCGCGCCGCGCCCGCGGTATCGGCTACGGCCTGTACATCCTGTTCCTGCTGGGCATCGTGCTGCCGTTCCAGCTCGGCATGATCCCTCTCTACAAACTCGTCGACGACCTGGGCTGGCTCGGCACGTACCAGGGCATGGTGTTCTTCTACACGGGCATCCAACTGCCGTTCACCGTCTTCCTGTACACCGGATTCATCCGGGCCCTGCCGCAGGACTACGCGCAGGCTGCACTCATCGACGGCTGCAACCACCGGCAGGCGTTCACCCGGATCGTCTTCCCCCTGCTGCGCCCCATCACCGGCACCGTGATCATCCTGAACGCCGTGTTCATCTGGAACGACTTCTTCACCCCGCTGCTGTACCTGGGTGGCTCCGACAAGGAGACCGTGCCCGTCGGTGTGTTCGCGTTCGTCGGCCAGTACGTCTCCGACTACGGACTCGTCTTCGCCGGGCTGGTGCTCGCCGCTCTGCCGATCCTGGTGGTGTTCGTGGTCCTCCAGCGTTATGTGATCAAGGGCTTCGCGGGCGGTCTCAAGGGCTGAGGACATCTCATGACACACCCGGTGCACCCAGCACTCCCCCCGGGCATCGCGGCGGTACTCGCCGAACCCCCGCGCGCCTTCTCGCCCACAGCCATCTGGTGGTGGAGCGGGGAACGGCTCGACCGCGCACGGCTGCGGGCGCAGCTGGAACGGTTCACGGAGGGCGGTGTGCACAACCTCGTGCTCCTCAACCTGGCGCCTTCGGGACCCCTGTTCGGCTCCGACGCCGACGACCCGCCTTTTATGTCCGATGCGTGGTGGGCCCTGCTCGACGGCGTGTGCGACGACGCCCGCGAAGTCGGCGTCAGCCTGTGGTTCTACGATCAGCTCGGCTTCTCCGGTGCCGATCTCCAGGCGCGCCTCGTCGATGAACAGCCCGCCCATGCGGGCCGTCGGCTCGACCGCGTGCGTGCCGTCGTCGACTCCACAGCGATACGGACGGCAGAGCTGCGGTGTCCCCCGGACGGCCGGCCTCTCGCGGGCCGCGCCGAACCGGTCGACGCCGCCGGCCGGCCCGTCGGCCCGGCGGTCCCGGTCGCGGTGGACGACGGAGTCGTACGGGCGCCGGGCCCGGGACGCTGGCACCTGACACTCCATCATCATGCGAAGGTCGGCTTCGACTACCTCGGCGCCGAGGCGTGCGCGGCGCTGCTGGACCGGGTGCACGGGGAGTTCGAGCGCCGCCTCGGTCACCGGCTCGGCACCGTCGTCGTCGGCTCGTTCCAGGACGAGCTGCCGTCCCTGCCCACCTGGTCCACCGGTTTCGCCGACGCCTTTCTGCGCCTTCGCGGGTACGACATCACCGCACGGCTCGACGCCCTGTACGACGACAGCACGGATCCGGACGCCCACCGGATACGGCGCGACTATCAGGTGACCCGCGCCGAGCTGGCCGAGGAGGCGTTCTTCCGCCCGCTGGCCGCCTGGCACGACCGGCACGGCCTGCTCATCGGCTGCGACCAGCAGGACCCGGCCCGTGCCGGACACCCCGTCGCGGGCGTGGAGTTGTACGCCGACTACGCGCGCACCCACCGCTGGTTCTCGGCTCCGGGCTCCGACCACCATGGGGACGCCCGTATCCATTCCTCGCTCGCCCATCTGTACGGCCGTCCCCGCACCTGGATCGAGGCCTTCCACTCCACCGGCTGGGGCGGCACGCTGGAGGAGACGTTCGACTGGCTGCTGCCCTGGCTCCGCGCCGGTGCGACCCTCTACAACCCGCATGCCGTCTACTACACGACCAAGGGCGGCTGGTGGGAGTGGGCACCGCCCGCAACCGACTGGCGTCAGCCGTACTGGCGCCACCACCGCGTCTTCGCCGACGCCGTGACCCGGCTGTGCGCGATCCTGAGCCTCGGCCACCATCTGTGCGACATCGCGATCCTGCTGCCCACCACCACGGCCCAGGCAGGTACCGCTTTGGACGGGGTCACGGATGCGGCGGCGCGGGCTCAGTCGACGTATCTCCAACTCACCGGTGACATGGCCTGGTTCCATACCCGTCCGGGCGTCATGGACCGTCTCGGCCTCGACGCCGATGTCATCGACGACGCGTCCGTGGCGCGCGCCCGGGTAGCGCCGTCCGACGGCGGCGTACGGCTGAGGGTCGCGGACGAGGCATACACCACGATCATGCTGCCGGCATGCACAGTCCTGGAGCGGGACACGGCACATCGGCTCACCGAATTCGCCGCCGCCGGTGGGAAGTTGATCGCGCTCGGCACCCTCCCCGAGCACGTCATCGGCCCCGGCGCAGCCGGCGTGCTTGCCGAGCTGCGCGCGTGCTTCGCGGACGGCCGGGCCGTTTTCGTCCCCGCATCGGACGATCCCGCCGACTCGCTCGCCTCGGCGCTGGCGGGGGCGCACCCGGCGGTCCGGGCCCCGGTCCCCGCACTCGCGCGTCGTGTGGACGGTGCCACGGTGGTGTTCCTGACCGCCGCCGCCCCACGGGCAACGCGGGCGGCCGTCGCGGCTCCCGACGAGCGGGGCGCCGCATTGGGCTGGCTGGATGTCCGATACGACTTCGACCAGGGCCGCTACGCGCGCGCCGCAAGAGTGCGGGTGCGGGACGTGGCGGGCCCGGCCGTCCTGGTGGACCCGTTCGGCGGCGCTTCCCGGACGCTGCCGGTACGTCCCGCCGATGACGGTGCCAGGTCCGTCGAGGTCGATGTCCCCTTCGATACGGGCCCCGCAGCGGTGCTGGTCTTTCCGGCGCGGACCCGGGCGACGGCCACGACCGAAGCGTCCGGCGCACCCGGCCCGCCCGGCGCCGCACCGGCCGTCACCACCATCGAGATCCCTGCGGACGCGGTCTGGGACATGACGCTCGTGCCGACCCTCGACAACACCTGGGGCGACTTCGCCCGACCCGCGAGTGGCCCACCCACAGGCCCGGCCGTCACCGAGTGCCGGACCTTCCGCCACCGGGTGGAAGCGGCCGGAGAGGACGGCGTACGGGATGGTTGGGCCATGCCGGACGGCGCCGATGAGCTGGTCAGAGACACGGTCCACGCGACGTTCGGGCCGCACGCGGTCGTGCTCCGCGGCGGCCCCGGCCACGACGTCCTGTCGGTTCTCGAATGGTCCGACACCCTGGGTGTGCACAAGGATCCGATCCACCGTGCCGCCCTGGGGCCCAAGGGCCATGTGCCGGAGGAGTTCGTACATATCGGCCCCACCGCCGCCGGAGAGATGACGCGGCTGCGCGTGGAGCTGCTCCTCGACGAGGCCTTCGACGGACACCTCGCGATCGGGGCCGCGGCGACGAAGCGGGCCCGGCTCGACGGCTCCCCCGTCGCCCTGGACGACGGGGGCCACCTCGCGATGGGCCCGGCAGGAGTGGAGGCCGGCCGCCATCGGCTCGAACTGGAACTGACGCCTGATCAGGACGTGGATCTGCGGGCACATGTGGCGCTCGTACGTGATCCGGAGCGGTACCGGCGGCCGGAGTGGATTTACGCGTCCGGGACGATGGGCACGACGCTGCATCTCCCGGCCCGCCCCGGCCGGGCCGTCGTCCAAGTGGCCGCGCGCGTGACCTGCGTACTGCGCGTCAATGGACAAGTGGTGGGCAGGCAGGGCGGATTCGACCCCTACGCCGAACATACGATCCCACGCGTGCGACGGCATGACGTGGCGGCGGCCCTGCGCATCGGTGACAACGACATCACGGTGGAGACGTCCGGGGGCGGCGACCGCGCGGTCCTGGTGGACGCGGTTTTCGACGACGGGACCGGCGACCGTGTCACGATTTTGCACAGCGACGCCCGGTGGTGGGCCGAGAGTACGGCAGGACGCATGCCGGTCACAGTGCGACGCGAGCCGGTGGGTGACCCGGCCGCCCTGTATCTCCGCCGCCGCCCCCATCCGCTGCCGGGCGCCGCCTGGCTGGACCCGGACGCGGACGACGGCACGGTGGTGCCGGTCCGGTTCGCGGCCCCGGGGCGCCGGGAATCGGTGGAGTGGCTGTGGTGCGAACTGCCGCCCGGTGCCACCCGGTTGACGGCGCGCGTGCACGGCGAAACGACTGTCTTCGTGGACGGCTCCGAGTGCACTGCACCCGACACCGCCGTCGACCCCCGGGGCGTGCTGACTGTGACGGTCGACCTGTCGGCCGGTGGCCCGTCCGGGCCTCGAACCGCGGCCCTGCGCATCCGGACGCGCCCCGGGTACGAGGGTGGCGCCGCCCTGGCCGGTCCGGTGCGCTGCGAGGCCGGACCCGGGCGGATTCGCGTCGGTGACTGGGAGACGCATGGGCTCGCCGAGTACAGCGGCGGTGTGCGGTACCGCCGCGTGGTGACCGTGCCCGCCGACCTCGCCGCGGGGCATGTGTCGCTCGACCTCGGACGGGTCCGCGGGACGGCGGAGGTACGGGTCGGCGGCGCCGCCGCTGGGGTGCGGGTGTGCTCCCCGTACGTCTTCGATCTGACGGGCCTGGCCGGGCCGGGCACCAATACCCTCGACATCACCGTGTTCGGGACGCTGGCACCGCACCTGGACGCGACGAGCCCGACCCACTTCGTCTTCCCGGGGCAACGTGTCAGCGGCTTGCTGGGTCCCGTACGGCTGCGGGTCGGTGACTCCGACGGGGGTCAGGGGCAGTCTTGACACCGCCCTTGCCCACCCCGTCAAGAACGCGTGAAGAGATCACGGTGATCGTCGCGACCGGCTCCGCCGTGGCGGGATCCATGTCCATGCGACCTTCGTCCCGGTCCCCCCGCAGGTGTTCTTCGTCCGCTCGGTGGTCCTCGATCCGTTGGTCGGAGCGCTGGCGGGACTCGTGCGGCCGGAAGGCATCCGGTCGGCGAGTGGTGTGATGGTGGTGGCCGTCATCGCGCACTGGATCGTCAACCGGCCGCGGTCGCAGGAGGGTCCCGCGTGGCTGCTGCGTCCGGTCGGCCTGCTGCCGATCACGCTCTTCGGCCTGTTCGTCGCGTCCTCGGTCCCCTTGACTCGAGCCACGGCCATTGCCGGGCCAACCTCGCCATGAGTAGCCTGTGTTCGTCATATCGGGCGACTGTTGAAATACCGAACGCGAAGGAGGGGCCCTTCATGGGACGCCTCGTACCGGCCGTGACCCGGGCTCTGGACATACTCGAGCTCTTCCTGGAAGGCGACGGCACACTCTCCGCCCCCGACATCGTCCGCAAGCTGCAGTTGCCCCGCACCACGGTGCACGAACTGGTCACCACACTCGCCGTACGCTCCTACATCACCCCGGTGCCCGAGCGGCCGGGCTACTACCGCCTCGGTGTACGCCCCTACCAGCTGGGCAGCCGGTACGCGGAACAGCTCGACCTCGCCGCCGAGGGCCAGGCGGTCGCACGCTCCGTCGCCGAGACCTGCGACGAGACAGTGCACGTGGCGATCCTCGAAGACACACACGTCATCTACATCGCCAAGGTCGACTCCACGCACGCCGTCCGCATGGTCTCCGCCACCGGGCGTCGGCTGCCCGCGCACTGCACCTCTGTGGGCAAGGTGCTCCTCGCCTCGCTGCCCGAGAAGGAGCTCAGCTCGCGCGTGCCCGACGGTGCCGAGCTGGTCGCCATGACACCGCACAGCATCACCGATCCGGGCGCCCTGCGCGAGGCGCTCGCCGCCATCCGTGAGCGGGGCATCGCCGTCGAGAGCCGTGAGTCCAACCCTGACGTGAGCTGTGTCGCCGCGCCGGTCCGCGACCGCTCGGGTCGGGTCGTCGCCGCGCTCTCCGTCTCCGTACCGATGATCCGCTGGAGCGATGCCCGCCAGGAGGAACTGGCTCAGCTCGCCACGAAGGGCGCCGCCGATCTGTCGCAACGTCTCGGGTACCGGGACGGCAGCTGACGGCCTGCCTCGAGGCAGCCGTACAGGCAGGCGCCTCACTGGGCGAGGGACCGACCTGGGACTCCGGCACCCGACGGCTGATCTGCGAGGGCCTCGCAGGACATCCAAGTGGTCCGGAACTTGCGGCCCTTGGTGACGTCGGCCGGCACCGGGAACGGGCTCGGCACCCCGGTCGGCTCCGGCGGCAGCGCGAGAGTCTCCCAGGGCAGCAGGTAGGCGAACTCCCGCAGCCGCAGCCCTGTGGACAGCGCGAGTCCCCGACCGCAGCACTGCGGGCAGCTCCCTCCCGCGGAAGCCGGTGCAGCGGCGTTGTCGGCCATCGAAACCGGGGCGTGCCCGCCCGACCGTTCGGCTGGTGGGTGATCACTGTCCGGCAGAAGCCGCTGTGGCCTTCGACCAGGCACATGGCGTACGTTTCGGCGGGATCAAAAATTCAGGAGTAAGTGATGTCTCTCTTCATCCCGGACTTCGACGAAACCGTCGTCGTACGCGCTGCTGACGCCGAACTGACCGGCGCGGGCGGCCCGGTGACCAACCAGCTGCTCGTCGACAGCCCCGCCACGGGTGGCGCGCTCTCCACCATGCGAGTCACCCTCGGCAAGGGCGCGAACGGCGCCCGTCCGCACCACCACGGCAAGTCCGCCGAGATGTTCTACGTCCTCGACGGCACCGCCCAGCTACTGTCCGGCGACCAAGTGGTCACCGCGGAGCGCGGGGACGTGGTCGTCGTACCGCCCGGCATACAGCATGCCTTCGCCGCCGCGCCGGGCGAGATCGCGGACATGCTCGTCATCATCACGCCCGGGGTGGAGCGCTTCGAGTACTTCCGCCATCTTGAGCGCATCCACTACGGCAAGGTGCCGCCGGAGAGCCTCCTCGAAGTCCAGGAACTGTACGACTCCTATTTCGGGACCAGCGCGGTCTGGGATGCCGCACGCGCATAGCGATGCCGATGGCTGTCGAAGATCGCAACGACGGCCGTGACGTGCGGGTGGCCGCACGGGTTCTTCGAGTGTGACCAAGAAGTGGGCCCGTGCGGCCGTGCCTCATCCTGCCTTCACCGGCATCTCGCGTGCACATCTTGGCGGTTCGATCGAGGAGTTGGCCCCTGCGTGGCAGGCGCGGCGGGAGTCCGCGCCGCACCAGCGGCGGGGCGGGGAGCGTCGGCGTGCGGCCGGGGCCGCACGCAAACTCGAACCGGTCGTCATCGACCGGGTGCTGCCTACCCTGGTCCACCTGCGCACCCAGCTCCCGCACGCGCCGAGCTGTACGGAGCGGGCCGCTCCACCATCACCGAGGCCATCGGACAGGCCGTCCCCCGCACGGCGACCAGTGCGCCTGACGCGCCTACGCCCACCACCGCTCCCCCGCGCGGCGCTCAGCCCTTCGTCGCCCCGCCCGTAAGACCCTTCACGAACTGCTTCTGCAGGACGAGGTGGAGCACGAGCACCGGCAGCGACGAAAGGAACATCAGGCCGAAGACGCTCCCGAAGTCCGCCTGGTACTGGCCGATGGAGCGATAGATGCCGGTGGTGACCGCGGCGCCGTTGCCGGGGCCGAGGATGATCAGCGGATTCAGGAAGTCGTTCCAGATCCAGACTCCGAAGAAGATCACGGAGCTCGCGGTGGCCGGTCGCAGCAGCGGAAAGATGATGCGCCAGAACGTCGCGAACCAGCCCGCGCCGTCGATGGCCGCGGCCTGTTCCAGCTCGATCGGCACGCTGCGTACGAATCCGGCGAAGATGGCGGTGGCAGGGCAGCGGCTCGTTCGTCCCCGACCGATACGTGATCGCTCCCGTGAGCGCTCACGGGAGACTTTCAGCGCGCCGCCCATGGCCTGTCAAGAGGTCGCGCAGGAATGAATCAGAAGGCTACGAGGCGTATTGACAGCCTCGCCCGGGGTCAGAATCATGACTCGTTACCGCTCCCGGGACCGCTCCCGTGAGCACTCACAGTCCGTTTCATTCCTCTCGGGCCATCACTGAGCCACGGCGAACCGGATACGTTCCGTGTCCCGAATCCGGATCGTCGGCCGTGGTGAGCCCGGGTAAGAAGGGCAAGAGACTTGTCTGCTGTCAGCAAGCCACGACGCGTCACGATCGACGACGTGGCCCGCTCCGCCGGGGTGTCCCGGCAGACCGTGTCCCGGGCGATCAACGACAAACCCGAGATCGACCCGGAGACCCGGCAGCGTGTGCTCAATGTCGCCCGGGCGATGGGCTACCGGCCGAGCCGCTTCGCCCGCGGCATGGTCAGCCAGGGGGTCACCACGCTCGGGCTCGTCATCGCCGACGTCCTCAACCCCTTCTTCCCCGAGGTCGTGGCGGGCGTGATGGAGGCCGCCGACGAGCTGGGCTGGCAGGTCGCCGTCTACAGCACGGGACATGCCACGGAGCGGGAGTCCTCGGTCGCCGACACTGTGGCCGAACACGTCGACGCGTGCGTGGCGTTCATGCTCGACCCCGAGGCGATGGACCGTATCCGCGCCTCCGGGATCCCCTTCGTCCTGCTCGACCACGATGCCCCGCCGCCCTCCGTGGGCGGGATCCGCATCGACTTCGAGGCGGGGATCCGGCAGGCAATCGGCCATCTCGTCACCCGCGGCCACTCCAGGATCGCCATGCTGGACGACCGTGCGAACACCGACGCCAGGCTCCAGCACACCCGGCACGGCCTGTTCCTGAAGGTGGCGGCCGAGCAGGGACTGTCCATGGACGAGAGCTGTGTCCTGCCTGCCGAGAACTCCCTCGACGGCGGAGCCGAGGCCATGGACCGGCTGCTGGCCGAGCGCCCTGAGACCACGGCGGTCGTCGCGTACAACGACCTGATCGCCATCGGCGCCATGCGCAAGGCTCTGGCCCAAGGGTTGTCCGTACCCGGGGACATCGCCTTCGTGGGCTGCGACGGGCTGGCCCTGGGCGAGCTGGTCGACCCCCAGCTCACCACACTCCACATCGACAAACAGCACCTGGGACGTGCAGCGGTGCGCCAGGTGGAGGCGCTCATGTCGAAGAAGCGCCCCCACGAGACGGTGATCGTGCCCAACCTCGTGATCCGCGCATCCGCCTGAGCCAACGCCCGGGCATCAGAGGCCTGTTGGGCGGAGCGGCCGCCCCCTCCCGTACAGGTCCGTCCTGGCTCCGCTTCGATACCGGTACCAGCACCACGACCACGACGTCACCGCGCCAAGCAGTCGACGAGCGCGCCACAGCCATGCCCGCTTGACGACGCGCGCCGCGCCCGGGCTCGCACCGGGCCCCATCAAGTCCTCCGGGGAGAAGGCACCTCACTCCCCGGTGCCGTCCGGTTCATCCGACCGCTTCATCTCAGCGCATACGAGGAGCACACCCGCATGAGCACTATCGGCAGAAGAGGCTTCCTGGCCGCGAGTATCGCCGTGGCCGGCGCGACGGCCGGTCTCGGCGCCGCAGGATCCGCGTCCGCGGCCACACTCACCAAGCCGGCACCCACGCCGCCCCTGTACCAGGACCACCCCTGGCTGCACTTGGCGCGCACCGGATTGTTCCTGCACTGGGGCATGTTCACCAGCCCCGCCTTCACCGATGTGGCCGAATGGGAGGCGGACGTCACCGACTCCGGCTGGAACCCGGAGTACTGGGTCCAGGAGGCGCTCAAGCTCAAGGCCTCGTACATGGTCCTGGTGACCTTCCACAGCCGCCTGGGCTACGCCCGTGCCTGGCCCTCGCAGGTCCCCGGCAGCCCCTCGACCCAGCGCGACTTCCTCGGTGAGCTCATCGCGGCCGGCAAGAAGAGCGGCCTCAAGGTCATCTGCTACGTCACCGACGACCCGCAGTGGCACAACGAGACCGGGCACGAGTCCTTCGACTCGGCCGCCTACTCCGCGTACAAGGGCAGGACAGTCGACCTCACCACGCGCGACGGCTTCGGTGAGTACTCGTACGACGTCTTCATCGAGCTGATGAACAACTACCCGGACCTGGCCGGTTTCTGGATAGACAACGACAACGCCTACTGGGAGGACAACGGCCTCTACGAGCGGATCCGTGCCGAGCGTCCCGACATGACGCTCAGCAACAACAACGAAGACACCCCGATCATGGACATGGTCAGCCATGAACAGAAGACCGGGATGCTGCCCAACTACGACTACTCCGCCGCCACCTGGACGCCGCTGCCGCGACTGGCCGAGGGCTGCTTCACCGTCGGCGGCAACTGGTGGTACCAGGGCAAGAACAACACCGTGGATTACCCGTTGACGATCCGTCGGGTCATCAGCAACGCGGGCGCCTCGATCCGCTCACTGATCGCCGAAGGCGCCCAGCACAACGGCCGTTTCACCCCGAACATCGAAGCGTTCAACAACTTCGTGGGCGACTGGTTCGACCAGATATGGGAGTCCGTCGGGAACACCGAGGGCGGCGGCTACATGTACGGCGGCCTCCAGCCGGGATGGCTGAACGACGGCGCCTTCGCCGCGGTGACGGTCGCCCGCCACAACCCGAGGCTCCAGTACCTGCATGTCACCACCCGCCCGACGACCGACACCTTCTTGAAGGTCCGCGACAACGGCTACGAGATTGTCCGCGTGGAGGACCTGCGCACCGGCCGCAGGCTGCCGTTCGTCCAGGAGGACGGCACGGTGACGATCCGTTCGATCCCCGAATCGGCGTGGGACGAGTACGACACGGTCCTGCGCATCAGGACGACAGGCCGGCGCGACCACATCCTGTCGGGGGGCCACATCAGGGCGACCGCCACCGCCGAGAAGGCCGGCTTCCCCGCCTCGAACCTGGTGGACGACGACTTCACCACGTACTGGGACGCCGACAACACGATCCCGGTCACAATCACCCTCGACCTCCGCGAAATCCGCGAGGTGGCCTACCTGGCGGTCAACCAGCGCGAGTGGTCGCCCACGCAGAACCGCGAGACCTTCGGCCGCAAGGAGGACACTGCCCGGATAAAGGACTACTGGGTGGAGGTCAGTGACAACGGCAGGAACTGGCACACGGAGATCGCAGCCGCCGAGATGGAGAGTGCGAAGGCGGTGCGCTTCATCGACCTCAACACGAGGGCGCGCTACATCCGGCTGCACGTCGACAGCACGTGGGCACTGGAGACGGTCCCGGCGTACTACAAGAAGCTGGGGATCGACTCGATCGAGGTAGCCACGGGCAACCCGAGGAGCCACGGCTGACGCCTGGCCTTCTCCGTACCCCGGCCCCTCCCGGGGCCAGGTGCGCCCCGCCCACCGTTGCCGGCTACGGATACCGTCGGTGGGCGGGGCGCCGACCGCCGTCCATCCTCGGCATCACGTGACCGAGCCGGACTGGCCGAGAGGGCGACAGAACCCTGGGCGTGACGTCACACGTCGACGGCTCACGCCTCATCCAGCCCGACGACGATTGCGGGACAGCCGTACCCGCCTCCCGCGCCCCACTCTCGGTCGGCTCCGGGACCTGATCCCGGAATCCGCTGATGTCGTCCTGTCAGTGCAGGTCGAGCGGTTGCACGACCGTCAACGACGACGCGACGCGGCGGTTGTTGCCGTCACGTACTGAGCAGGCGGTTGAAGAACGAACGGTAGCGCTGAAGTGCTATCCGCAGGTCCTCGGTGAGGACCTCCTCTCCACGGCCCCATTGGCTCTCAAGCCCTTCCTTCCGGGATGCGAATGAACCGGCGAGCGACTGCATGACCTCGGCGACCAATGCATCGGCCGAACGGACGGCATCCTGCGGATCGTCGACGAATGCGGTCTGGATCGCCTTCCATCTGGTGTGGAACTCCTCGGCCTCCTCGGGCCCGAGGAGTGGCTCGTTCTCCTTAGCCTGTTCCGGCGCCGAAGGCTGCGGTGTGCCGGCCGCCGGCCCCGCCGACGCGGCCTCATTCCCGGAGGCCGGTGACTCGCTGCCTCGACCTGCCTCGGCACCTTCCCGAGGACCGGCAAGATCCTCTGTACTCAGGCCTTGCCTCGTCGCACCACCGTGGTCGTCTGTTCCTCTGTCTTCACGCTGCATGTTTCTCCACCTCGTCCGGCAGCAGCTCCGTCGGGCACTCGCTCCTTGCCTTCCGTCACCGTGGACGCCATGGTCACGTGCGCTGCGTCCCCGGCTTTTCGCCGTTGCTGAGCAGATCATCGAAAAGCGCGCGATAGTGCACCATCGCGCTCCGCAGTTCCTCAGTGGTCGTTCGCTGGCCGCTGGTCCGTGTGTTGACCTCGTGGGCCGAGCGGTAATGTTCCAGCGTGCGTCCGTGTTCGACGGACAGGTCCTTCACCTGCTGCTCGTACCCCTCGGTCGGGTAACCGCGTTCCCTCATGAGCCGGGTCACCAGTTGATCCGCCTCTCCGACAGCCTCTTCGGGGCTGTCGACGAAGTGTTCCTGCACGCCGTTCCATTGCTGCGCGTACTGTTGCCGGGCCGTCGGGGTCAGCGCTTTCACGTCGAGCTCGTCATGGCGTTGTTCACGCTCGCGCAAATCGCGCTCTGCCGCCATGCGGCTGTCCCCGGATTCAACGGTGCGCTCGTATTCCGGCCCGAAGCGCTCCCGGAGCTGTCTGCGCCGAATGGCAAGCCGCAAAACCAGCGCGAGCGCAATAAGCACCACTACGACGACGATGGCAATAATGATTCCTGTGGACACCTGGCCCTCCATTCAGGTCAGCCATGATCCCGCGATCGGCGGCTGCCCCAGGGGCGTTGACTCAAACGCGCGCATCCCTCGGTCAGGAGCGATTGTCCCCGGCGAGCCGCCCGCAAGCCGATTCGACTGCGCTTGATCGGTCATCGCGGTCGCCCTTTCCAGAGGGAAATGGCGTTCGACTCCACCTCGGCCAGTCTACGTGCGGTTTACCCACATCGCTGAAGAAGAAATTCCTTGCCCCGGTGACCGACCTCGGAAAGGAGGAGTCCGTCCTTGTGGGGAGGCCACCGGGTCCTCCGGTCAACGGTGGGCCGAACCGGAAAAAAACCGCCACGCCCGAGGTCACGCCGTGTATTACATCGACTACGCATCCAGTGCGCATGAACTCACCGGCCCAGTCGACTCGACGCAGTGTGTTCGAGCGACAGGGCCGGCCGAGACGGAAGGCCTCGACGCAGACGGTTTCGACTCCGTCCACCCGAAGTGCTTCCGCCACGAGAACGGGGTCGAGCAGCGGGTCTTCGATGAAGATGCGGCGTACGACAAGGTATTGCGTGCGCTGTCGTCGTTCACTCCGCCGGGGCGCGAGGAGGTTGCCCAACGCCGCCACGAGAGCCAGGCCCTGTGACCGCTCGGTGCTGCCCCCGCGGTCGGCTTCGGATGCGCCTGGTACGCCGCGCGCCGCCGCAGGGATGGTGAACTCGCAGCCGAGGCGCGTCCCAGGCGTACCCGGTGGGTCGTGGAGGGCCACGACGCCGGCGAGCGGCTGCCGCTCGCCGCCCCGGTGACCATGCGGTGCAGACGCATGGTGCCTCCTGTGAGTGAGAGAGGTGGCAGTAGCGTCCCGGGGCGGAACAGCGACAGTTCACGCACGGGGGCGCCCGCCGAGCGGCACCCCGTGCGGACGACGGCCGTCTGCCTCCTACTTCTCTCTTGTCAGCATCGGCAACAACAGCGCGGCGGACCAGCTGAAGTTGGGCGCGTTGAGCGGAGCCCCTGTGGTCGGGTCGTAGTTCTCCATGATCGGTCCGTTGCCCGCGAGGCCCGACGCGTGGGTGAGGAGCTGGTCCGTCAGGGCGTCCGCATCTTTGGCGTAGCCGTAGCGGCGCAGGCCTCCGAGGGCGAAGTATGCCTGGTCGAGCCAGACGGGGCCGCGCCAGTATGCGGTCGGCGAGAAGTAGGGGGAGCTCTTCGCCACGGTCGGGAACGGGACGGTGGTGGCGAACTCCCCCGGGTCCGTCAGCCTGTCGCGCACGGCACGGGCCTGCGCCTCGGACGCTGTGCCGGTCCACAGCGGGACGGCGCCCTCGATGCCGCGTCCGCGGGCCGTGAGCGGTGCGCCGGTGCCGAGCGCGGTGTCGTGGAACCAGCCGTCCGCGGGGTCGTACATCGTCGTGCTGACGGCGGCGGACGTGGCGGCGGACCGCTGCTTCCACCGCTTGGCGTCGGCGCCGCGGCCCAGCGTGCCCGCGATGCGCGCCAAGTAGCCCTGGTCAGCGGCGAGATAGGAGTTCAGGTCGACGGACTCCTGGTTGAGGGAGTAGCCGAGGAGTGTTCCGTCGGCCGCTTGGTTGGCGACGATGCCGGTGCCGAGGGCGGCGTCGAAGCGGGGCGCGTTGTCCATGCCGCTCTCCCAGGCCGCGGCGAGGCGCCGCTCCTCGGGCGAGCTGTTGGCGGGGTCGACGGTGGCGCCGTACTCGGCGAGGCCGTCGTGGTCGTGGTCGCGGTTGCGGTACCACCAGGCTTGGTAGGCGGCGAGTTTCGGGTACATCTCACGCAGGAAGGCCTTGTCCCCGGTCTTCGCGTACACCTCCCAGACTGCCCAGGCGGCCAGCGGAGGCTTGGAGTTGCGCTCGTTCCAGTTGCCGCCGCCGCGCGAGGGGTCGTTGTAGAAGATGACGTCGGGGATCATCCCGGCGTCCTGCGGGCGGGTCGTGGAGTCCGGGCTTATCTGCCAGTCGAACATGGCGCGGATCTGCGACTCGGCCAGGTCGGGCGCGAAGCGTGCCGTGCCCACAGCCTGCTTCCAGGTGTCCCAGGCCCAGATGCCACCGGTGAACCACTTGTAGGAGATCGACGGCGTGATGCCGTCGTGTTTGATCTGCCCTGCAGCGCCTCGCCAGTTGGTGACGAGAGTCTCCAGCGACTTCACGGCCGTACGCCGCCGATCCGCCGGCACGCCCTGGGTCACCCCGGCGACATAGCCCCGCCAGCGCGCGGCGGAGGCGGAGACGACGGCATCGGGGTGTGCGAGTACGTCACGGACCGTCGCCTTCTCCTTCGCGCGCTCGGCGGCGGTAAAGGTGTAGGACTCGGTCCAGTCGAAGCTGTGCGAGCGGCCCGGTGCGAGGGTCACCGGTTCCACGGCCTCGGTGCGGTACGTGTCGCCGTCCACCGTTGTGCGGACGGCACCCTTGTGCGTGACGTCGAAGCGTTCCGTGCCGTCGGTCAGGTAGTCCCAGGTCTCACGGACCTTCGCGAAGCCGACGCCGACACCGGAGCCGGTGGCGGTCAGCGAGGGCGCGTCGCGCATCGGCCGGTCGGCGGGCCGCAACAGGCTGCCCGTCCAGTCGGCACCCAGCGTGCGGGGCGCCGGGCCGGTGTTGCGGACCTCGGCCCGCACCAGGGCGCTGCGGTCGGTGGCGAAGCGGAGTTCGAGGGTGAGGCGCAGGCCGCGGCCGAGGTCGTACGACTGGAGGAGCCGGCCCGGGAGCGAGGTGAAGCGTGGCGCGCCTCCCCCGGCCAGGTCCAGGGTGCGGCCGTGTTCGGTGAGGCGGATGCGGCTGAAGGACTTGCTGAGCCACCAGGGGTATTCCTGTGCGATGTAGAGGGGCCCGGAGAAGCCGCCGTAGGCATCGTTGTCTCCGGCCTTCGGCAGGGCGTAGGCGTGCCAGGCTCCCCGGTCGGCGAAGACGGTGACGGGGTTGTTGTCCTCGTCATCGCCGGGCTGGGCGGCAGCGGGGGTGCCGTGCAGGTCGAGGACGTCGGCGTACGAGGAGGGGGGCTTCGGGTGCGCATGGGCGGCGGCCGTCTGCGGTACGGCGAGGGCGCCGCCGGCGAGGAGGAGTGCGGTCAGGGCGCACATGAGCCGGTGTCTGGTCACTGGTCGGTCTCTCCAAGGGAGTCGGTGGCGATGCGCAGGACTGCGACGCCGAGCGGGCCGAGGCCGATGTGGTCGCGGACGGCGGCTCCGGTGAGCAGGTCGGTGCCGCCGGCCGCGTAGGGGCCGGTCAGTTGCGTCCGCGTGTCGTGGTCACTGTGATTGAGGACGAAGAGGTACGTGCCCTGCGTGCCGGAGCGCACGGTCGCCTCGACTCCCTCGGGGACGTCGAGCACGGGGTGTACGCCCGCTGTCCGCAGCACGTCGTCGAGCACGGCTGCGATGCCGTCGCCGAGGTGGGCGCTCACGTACCACGCGGTGCCGGCGCCGTGGGGATGGCGGGTGACGGCGGGGCGGCCGGTCAGTGCTCCGGACGCGTACGAGTCGACGACCTCGGTGTCCAGGGCGTCGGGTTCGATCCACTCGCTCCACCGGGTGGCCTCGGCACCGGAGTCGAGCCGCACCGCCTCACCGTCGGGGATCGGCCAGAACTCGTCGACGGACACGCCGAGTACGTCCCGCAGCGGTCCCGGCGCGCCGCCGTCGTGGATGTGGTCGTGGCCGTCGACGACGCCACTGAAGGGGCCGCACACGAGGTGGCCGCCGCCTCGTACGTAGGCGGAGATGCGTACAGCGTTCTCGGGCCGCAGAAGGTGGAGGTTGGGCGCGAGCACCGCCCGGTAGCCGTCGAGGTCCGCGTGCGGGGGCACGAAGTCGGCGGTGACGGCGCGGGCGTGGAGAGCCGCGTACCAGGGGCGCAGGAGGTCGGGCCAGCGCATGCGGGCGCAGGGGTGGTCGTCGGCCTCGAGGGCCCACCAGGAGTCCCAGTCCAGGACGATCGCCACGTCGGCCCGGGTGGTGGCGCCGGTGACTTCGCCGAGCCGGGCGAGTTCGGCGCCGAAGCGCACGGTCTCGCGCCAGCCACGGGAGACGGTGCCGCGGTGCGGGAGCAGTGCGCTGTGGTACTTCTCGGCGCCGGCGCGGGAGGCGCGCCACTGGAAGTACATGATGCCGTCGGCGCCGCGGGCCAGGGCCTGGAGGGACCAGAGCCGTTGCAGGCCGGGCTTCTTGGGGACGTTGACCGGCCGCCAGCTGACGGCGGACGGCGCCTGTTCGAGGAGCAGCCAGGGCCGGCCGCCCTTGAGGGAGCGCATCAGGTCGTAGGTGAGGGAGGCGTTGACGTGGGCGCGCGGGTCGGCGGGGTCGGGGTAGGCGTCGTCGGAGACGAGGTCCTCGTGCTCGGCCCACTTCCAGTAGTCGAGTGCCTTGAACATCGACATGAAGTTGGTGGTGGCCGGGATGTCCGGGCTGAGTTCCCGGAGTGCCTCGCGCTCGGCGCGGTGGCATTCGAGGAGGGCGTCGGAGCAAAAACGCCGCCAGTCCAGGAGCTGTGTCGGGTTGACGGGTCCCGGAGCGGTGCGCGGCGGTTCGATCTCGTCGTACGTGCCGTAGCGCTGCGACCAGAAGGCCGTGCCCCAGGCGTGGTTGAGGCCGTCGATCGTGCCGTATCGGTCGGTGAGCCAGGCGCGGAAGTGGTCGGCGGAGCGTGCGCAGAAGCACTCGGTGACATGGTCGCCGTACTCGTTGTGGATGTGCCACAGAGCGAGGGCCGGATGGTGTGCGTAGCGTTCGGCGAGGGCACGGGTGAGGCGGAGGGCGGCGGCGCGGTACTCGTGCGAGGACGGACAGTAGTGCTGGCGCGAGCCGAATTCGAGGCGTACGCCGTCGGCCGTGACCGGCAGGATCTCGGGGTGGGCGCGGACCAGCCACGCGGGCGGTGACGCGGTCGCGGTGGCCAGGTCGACGGCGATGCCGTGGGCGTGCAGCAGGTCGAGGAGCCGGTCGAACCAGGCGAAGTCCCATGTGTCCGAGCCGGGTTGGAGCCGTGCCCAGGAGAAGACGCCGACAGTCACCATCGTGACGCCGGCCTCGCGCATCAGCTTGGCATCCTCGGCCCAGACGTCCTCGGGCCACTGTTCGGGGTTGTAGTCACCGCCGTAGAGGACGCCCGGGACGCGGGTCAGGCGGCTCATCCCTTCACCGCCCCGCCGAGGAGTCCGGCCACGAACTGCCGCTGGAAGAGAAGGAAGAGGGCCATCAGCGGAAGGGTGGCGAGGAGTGAGCCGAGCATCAGTCCCGAGTAGTCGACATGGGAGAGCCCCGTGAGGGTGTTGAGCGCGACGGGCACGGTGTATTTGTCCTCGGAGTTGAGCATGAGCAGCGGCCAGATGAAGCTGTTCCACTGCGCCATGAACGTGAAGATGACCAGGGCGCCGAGCTGCGGGCGCACGCAGGGCAGCACGACTTGGTAGAAGGTGCGCAGCTCGCCGGAGCCGTCGATACGGGCCGATTCGAGGAGCTCGTCGGGGAAGTCGACGAAGCCCTGCCGCATCAGCAGGATGCCGAAGGAGTTCGCCAGGAACGGCAGGACGACCGCTTGGTAGGAGTCGATCCAGCCGACGCTCGCCATCATCTGGAACAGCGGCACGAGCAGCACCTGGAACGGGATCATCATCGTGGCGAGCACGGCGCCGAGCAGCAGACCCCGGCCGCGGAAGCGGTACTTGGCGAGACCGTAGCCGCACATGGCGGAGATCAGCGAGCTGAGCGCGGTGTGCACGACGGCGATGCCGACGCTGTTGAGGAGGACCCTCCCGAAGCCGATGGTGTCCTGGAGCCGCGCGAGGTTGTCGAGCAGACGGCCGCCGGGCAGAAACGGCGGCGGCGAGCGGAACAGGTCCGACGTGGAGTGCGTCGCGGCGATCGCCATCCAGAGGAACGGCACCAGGCTGACGACGGCGCCGGCCGCGAGGAACAGGCGTACGGCGTAGCGGCCGGCACGTCTGGCCGGGTGGACACGTACGGGGGTCTGCTGGAGGGCGGTCACCGGCGGCGCTCCCTTCCGAAGGCGACGTACTGGAGGGCGGAGATCGCGGCGATGAGGGCCACGACGACCCAGGCGATGGCGGCGGCGTAGCCGAAGTCGAGTTGCTGGAAGCCGACTTTGTAGAGGTAGACGACCGGGGTGAGGGTCGCGTCGTCGGGGCCGCCGCGGGTGAGGACGTAGTTCTCGTCGAAGAGCTGGAGTGTCCCGATGGTGGAGGTGATCACGCAGAACAGGACGACCGGGCGCAGCTGCGGCAGGATCACGCGGGTGTACGTGGAGAGGGTGGCGGCGCCGTCGATGGAGGCGGCCTCGTACTGCTCCTTGCCGATGGACTGGAGTCCGGCGAGCAGGATGACGGCGTTGTAGCCGGTCCAGCGCCAGGTCAGGGACGCGATCAGCGAGACGCGTGCCCAGGTGGGGCTGTTGAGCCAGTCGACCTGGCCGATGCCGACGGCGCCGAGTATCTGGTTGACGAGGCCGCCGTCGGTCTTGAGGAGGACCTGGAAGACGACGGCGTACGCGACGAGTGTGGTGACGGCGGGCAGGAAATAGACCGCTCGCCAGGTGCCGCAAAAGCGCAGCCAGGACTGGTTGAGCAGGACGGCGAGGACGAGTGCCAGGCCGATCATCACGGGGACCTGCACGACGAGGATGATCCCGGTGTTGAACAGGGACTCCAGGAACGCGGGGTCGTTGATCATGCGCCGGTACTGGTCGAGTCCGACCCAGTGGGTGGCGCCGGCGTCCTCGGTGGTGAAGCTCTGCAGGAGGCTCGCGCCCAGTGGATAGGCGAAGAAGAGCGCGAAGAGGGCGGCTGCGGGTCCGGCGAAGATCCAGGCGGTGGGGCGTCGGCGCGTGCGGCGTGCCCCGGCCGGGGCACGGGCGGGGGCGACCGGCCGGTCGTAGGTGGTGTGGACGGCCATAGGGCTACTTCACCCTTTCGCGGCCGGTGGCCGTGGCGAGCTGCCGCGCGGCCGAGTTCAGGGCGGCGCGCGGGTCCTTGCCCCGGAGCATCACGCCGGTGACGGCGGAGATCATGATGTCGGAGGCCTTCGCATCGTCCTTGTTGTTCTCGACCGGCGGGATGTTGCGGGCGAGCCGGGCGAACACGTCGAGGGCCGCCTGCCCGCCGAAGTACTCCTGCTTCGCGCTCAGATACGGGTCGTCGAGCGCGGGAAGATAGGCGGGGAACAGGCCCTCGCGCTTGAGCATGGAGACCTGGTTCGCCTTGCCGGTGAGCAGGAACTGGATGAACGCCCAGGCCAGACGGGGGTTCTTGCTCTGCCCCGGGACGCAGAGCGTGGAACCGCCGATGTTCGAGGTGCGGATGCCGTCGGCGGTGAATCCGGGCAGCGGCACCACCCCGAACTTTCCCTTCAGCTCGGGCATCTCGTCGTTGAGCGTGCCCGTCCACCAGGCGGCGGTGGGCGTGGTGGTGGCCTTGCCCTGCTTGGTGCCGGTGACGAGCCCGTCCCAGCCCTTCTCGTAGTCGACGAGACCCTTGTCGTGCAGGGTCTTCATCAGCGTCAGGGCCTTGACGGCCTCCGGGGTCTCGACCGCGACCCGGCCACCCTTGAAGTAGGACTGGCCCTGCTGCTGGAGCAGCATCGGCAGGATCCCGGCGTCCGTGGAGTCCATGATGAGCAGCTTGCGGCCGGTGGCCTTCTTGATGCGGACGCCCGCCTCTACGTAGTCGTCCCAGGTCAGCAGCGACTTGGGGTCGACTCCGGCGGCGCGGAAGTGGTCCGTGCGGTAGTAGAGCGCGCAGGGGCCGATGTCCCAGGGCAGGGCGAAGACCGCGCCGTCCTTGCCGGTGACGGTGCGCCACGCGGCGCGGTCGAAGTCGCCTCCGTAGCGGCCGCCGAGGCTCGTCAGGTCGTAGAAGCCGCTCGGGAAGTTGCCTATGTAGCGCGGCATGTAGCTGCCCTCCACCGTGAGGACGTCGGCGAGGCCCGAGCCGCCGCGCAGGCCCACGGTGATCTTGTCGTAGGCGTTGTCGTAGCCGATGTCGACGACGTCGACGGTGGTGCCGGAGTGGCGCTCCTCGAAGGTGCGGGCGAAGCGCTTCATGGCCTTGGCGGCCACGTCCCACGACCAGACGGTGATCTTCCCGCTGACCTTTCCCCCTTCGTCATCCTTCTCGCCGCCGATGTCACGGGCTTCTCCGCCGCCCGCGCCGCCCATGGCGCATCCGCTGACCAGTGACGATGCCGCGGTCGCGAGACCTGTGGTCAGAACAACCCGTCGGGTGGGCCTTGTTGACACTCTTGCCTCCTGGAGCCTGAATGCCTAATGCTGTATTCAGAACACTGAATGACGGAGCTCGCCGTCAAGAGGTGTACACCCAAAGACTTTTGTTGCTGTGGTTCATGACTGACCTGACTGAGTCGGCTCACGCGAAAGGCGCGGCATGACGTCATCCCAGGACTCCGTCCACCCCTACGCCCACCCCTACATCCCGAATGCGGTCCCGGCCGTGCGGCAGGCGATGCTCGACGAGATCGGCGCGGTGAGCGTCGAGGACTTCTACGCCGACATCCCGGACGCCATCCGGCTGCACCGCCCCCTCGACCTGCCGGCCCCACTGCGTTCGGAAGCCGAACTCACCCGCCACATGGAGGAATTGCTCGGCCGCAACACCTCGACGCGGCAGGCGCTCAGCTTTCTCGGCTCCGGCTGCTACCAGCACCACGTACCGGCGGTCGTGGACGAGGTGGTCAACCGCAGCGAGTTCCTCACGGCGTACGCGGGCGAGCCCTACGAGGACCACGGCCGCTTCCAGGCGCTGTGGGAGTACCAGTCGATGATGGCCGAGCTGCTCGACGTCGAGATCGTCAACGTCCCGGTGTACGACGGCTTCCAGGCCTCGGGAACCGGCCTGCGCATGGCCGGCCGGATCACGGGCCGCCGCCGCGTGCTCGTCGCCACCGCGATCGACGCCGACAAGCTCTCCCGCATACGTGACTACGTGCGCCCCGACCACGACGTGACGGTGGTCCCGGTCGACCCGGACACCGGCTGCGCCGACCTCGACGCGGTGCGTGAAGCGCTAGCCGCCGGCGACACGGCGGCGGTGTACGCGGACACGCCCTCCGCGCTCGGCATCGTCGACGAGGCGCTGCCCCGCCTCGCCGAACTCGCCCACGAAACGGGGGCGTTGTTCGTCGTGGGCTGCAATCCGCTCACGCTCGGCGTGCTCGCGCCGCCCTCCGCGTACGGCGCCGACATCGCGTGCGGTGACATCCAGCCGCTCGGCCTCCATCAGAGCTTCGGCGGCGGCAACGCGGGCTTCATCGCCACGCGCGACGAGGAGATGCTGGTCGCCGAGTACCCGTCACGCCTGTTCGGCCTCGTGCCGACGACCGTCGAGGGCGAGTACGGCTTCGGCGACGTCGCCTACGAGCGGACCTCGTTCGCGCTGCGCGAGGAGGGCAAGGAGTGGGTCGGCACGGCCGCCGCGCTGCACGGTATCGGCGCCGGGGTCTATCTCGCACTGATGGGACCACAGGGCATGCGGGAGATCGGCGACACGATCCTCGCGCTCACCGCGTACGCCCGCAGGCGCCTCGCCGAGGTACCCGGCATCGAGGTCCCGTACGGCGACGCCCTGCACTTCGCCGACTTCACCGTCCGCTACACGGGCGGCAGGACCGCCGCCGAGATCCGCGCCGGCCTGAAGGAGCGGGGCATCTTCGGCGGCGTACCGACCGGCGGGCACGAGGCCGCGTACTGCGTCACCGAAGTCCACACCAAGGCCGACATCGACCGGCTCGCCGCAACCCTGGAGGAGATCGTCAAGTGACCGCCCCGCACGCGCCCGTGTCCGTCTCCCCCGAGGAGGCGCGCATCGCCGGCAAGCCGCGCCTCCGCCGATTCCAACAGGCCTCCTGGGACGAGAAGCTGATCTTCGAGCTCGGTTCGCCGGGCGAGCGAGGCGTCCTCGTACCGGCCGCAGACCCGTCCATCGGGAAGGCCGAGATACCCGCCGCCCTGCGCCGCGCCGAACCGCCCGCGCTGCCGGAGATGTCCCAACAACAGGTCCTGCGCCACTACTTGCGCCTGTCGCAGGAGAATCTGGGCGCCGATCTCAACATCGACGTCGGCCAGGGCACCTGCACCATGAAGTACAGCCCCAAGGTCAACGACCAGTTCGTCCGTGACCCGCGGATCGCGGCGCTGCACCCCCTCCAGGACGAGGACACGGTCCAGGGCGTCCTCGGGATCATCCACAGCCTGGAGCAGCTCCTGAAGGAGATCTCCGGCATGGACCGGGTCTCGCTCCAGCCGGGCGCCGGCTCCGCCGCGATCTACACGAACGTCGCCATGATCCGCGCCTACTTCGCCGCGCGCGGCGAGCTGGAGGAGCGCGACGAGGTCATCACGACGATCTTCTCCCACCCGTCGAACGCGGCTTGCGCGAAGACGGCGGGCTTCAAGGTCATCACGCTCCACCCGGACGCGGACGGCTACCCGGACATCGAGGCCCTCAAGGCGGCGGTCGGCCCGCGCACGGCGGCGCTCCTCATCACGAACCCCGAGGACACGGGCATCTACAACCCGCGCATCGAGGAGTTCGTACGGATCGTGCACGAGGTGGGCGGCCTGTGCTCGTACGACCAGGCCAACGCGAACGGCATCCTCGGCATCACGCGCGCCCGGGACGCGGGCTTCGACCTGTGCCACTTCAATCTGCACAAGACGTTCTCGACGCCGCACGCGTGCGGCGGTCCGGCGGCGGGTGCGTGCGCGGTCTCCGAGGACCTCGCCCCGTATCTGCCGCGCCCCACCGTCGAGTTCGACGGTTCGTCCTACCGCCTGGACGACGACCGGCCCGATTCGGTCGGCAAGATGCGGCCGTTCTACGGCGTCGTGCCGAACCTGGTCCGTGCCTACGCCTGGATCATGTCGCTCGGCGCGGAGGGCCTGCGGGCCGCCGCCGAGACGGCTGTCCTCAACAACAACTACCTGCTCCACAAGGTCCGGCAGATCCCTGGTGTCTCCGTCCCTTACGCGGCGGGGCACCCGCGCGTCGAGCAGGTCCGCTACAGCTGGGAGCAGCTCCACGAGGACACCGGCCTGCACTCCGAGGACATCGGCCTGCGCGCCGCGGACTTCGGTACGCACTACTGGACCAGCCACCACCCATACGTCGTGCCGGAACCCATGACGCTGGAGCCGACCGAGTCCTACACGCGCACCGACCTCGACGAGTACGCGGCGATCCTCGCGGAGATCGCCCGTGAGGCGTACGAGGACCCGGAGACCGTACGCACGGCGCCGCACCGCTCGACCATCCACCGGGTCCGCCCGGAAGCCCTGGACGACCCGGCGACCTGGGCGGTGTCCTGGCGCGCCTACCGCCGCAAGGTTCTCGGCGAGGCCGGCCGGTGACGAGGATCGGCCTGGTGGTCAACCCGGTCGCCGGCCTCGGCGGCCGGGTGGGTCTGGGCGGTACCGACGGCCCGGACCGGACCCGCGTGGCACTCTCGCTGGGCGCACGCCCCTTGGCGGGGGCGCGTGCCGCTGCGGCCCTGGGTGAACTGGCGGCGCGTTCAGCCCAGTTGACAGGGGGGGTCAGCCGTCCTGCGTGGGACGAACGAGGCAGCGAGTCGACAGCGGCGGCGCATCCCGCGCCCAGCCGGCGCACACAGGTGAGCGCCGCTTCGACGGCCTCCGCGCCGGATGGGCGTGCCGATGCGTCGGAGGGCACGGCGTACGCCCCCGCAACCACGCGGGAGCGCACGCCACACCCCGTGCCCGGCCGCCGGGCCGACGCCACCGGGGATCCCGCGCCGAACGAGCTCAGCGACACGCAGGCCGGGGCGGCGGCCATCGCTCCGGTCGGTCACCCGCCGGGCTCCGGACTCCTCGTCGTGACCGCCGCCGGTCCCCTGGGCGCTGACTCCGTCGCCGCCGCAGGGCTTGCAGGGCGGATCGTGTACGCCGCCGGGGCCGGGCGGGACACCTCGGCCGCGGACACGGCCGCCGCGGTGCGGGCCGTCGTCGCCGAGGGCGTCGACCTTCTGCTCTTCGCCGGCGGCGACGGCACCGCGCGGGACGTGCTCGGCGCCCTCCGCCACGTGCCCTGCCCGGTCCTCGGCGTACCGACCGGCGTGAAGATGCACTCGGCCGTCTTCGCCATCAGCCCGCGCGCCGCGGGTGAGGTCGCGGCGGCGTGGCTCGCCCGCAGGAGCACCGTTCGGCTGCGGGACGCCGAGGTGATGGACCGGGACGAGGACGCCCTGAGCGAGGGCCGCGTCGCCTCACAGCTCTTCGGGTGGCTGCGCGTTCCCGACATTCCGGCCCGCGTACAGCAGCGCAAGACCGGCAGCACCGCCGCCACGCCAGAGGCGGTCGGCGGCATCGCGACCGACGTCGCCGAGCGCGTCGGGGACGGCCTGCTCGTGCTCGGCCCCGGCAGCACCACCCGGGCGGTCGCGGCGACGCTCGGCGCGGACGTCTCCCTCACGGGGGTCGACGTGCTCCGCCTGCGGCCCGGCCACCGGCCGCGAATTGTGGCCCGCGACGCGGGCGAGGACACCCTCCTCTCCATCGGCCCGGCCTGGATCGCCCTCTCCCCCATCGGCGGGCAGGGCTTCCTCCTCGGCCGCGGCAACCAGCAGATCTCGCCGCGCGTCCTGCGCGTGGCGGGCGGCCGCGAGCGCCTGCTCGTGCTGTGCACGGAACAGAAACTGGCCGCGCTCGGCGGCCGCCCTCTTCTCCTCGACACCGGCGACGACGCGCTCAACGCGGAGCTGTCCGGGCACCTGCCCGTCATCACCGGAAGGCGGCGCACGTCGCTGTACCGCCTGGCCGGATGACCCCTCATGCCTCCCGTCGCACCCAGAAGGAGCCAAAGATGATCTCCCTTGACGGCAAGCGTGCCATCGTGACCGGCGGCGGAGCCGGAATCGGCCGCGCCACCGCCCAGGTCCTCGCGGAGCTCGGCGCCCGCGTGGTGATCGCCGACATCGACACGGACGGCGGCGAACGCACCGCGAAGGACACCGGAGGGACCTTCGTACGCTGCGACGTATCACGGCGCGCGGACTGCGAGGCCGTCGTGCACACGGCGCAGGAGCAGTTCGGCGGCGTGGACGTCCTCTTCAACAACGCCGGAATCATCCGCCGCTCCACGGTCTGCGAGATCACCGAGGACGACTGGGACCTGGTGATGGCTGTGAACATCCGCTCGGTGATGCTGATGAGCCGCCTCGTGATCCCCGGGATGGCGGCCCGGGGCGGCGGCTCCGTCATCAACACCGGCTCCGGATGGGGCATCCGCGGCGGCGGCCGAGCGATCTCGTACTGCGCGTCGAAGGGCGCCGTCGTCAACATGACCCGCGCCATGGCCATCGACCACGGCCCCGACAACATCCGCGTCAACTGTGTCTGCCCCGGTGACACGGCGACCGGGATGCTCGCCGAGGAGGCCCGCCAGCTCGGCGAGAGCTCCGACGCGTTCTACGCCGACGCCGCCGACCGGCCGCTCGGCCGGATCGGCCAGCCCCGCGACATCGCCCAGACCGTGGCGTTCCTCGCCTCCGACGCCTCGGCGTTCCTGAGCGGGGCGATCATCCCGGTCGACGGCGCCGGTACCGCGTGACCCGCCGGTAGCGGATAATCGACCGGACCGAAGGGGAGGGCAGCCTCACATGCCAATCGAAAACCGCCCGCTGCGCGAACAGGTCAAGGAGGAACTGATCAAGCGCCTCGGGCGCGGCACGATCGCGACCAGCGAGCCGATCAACGAGGGGCAGCTCGCCACCGAACTCGGCGTCAGCCGTACTCCGCTGCGCGAGGCACTGATCACGCTGGAGCGCGAGGGCGTCATCACCAGCGAGCGCGGCAAGGGCTTCCGCTTCACGCCGCTCAGCGCACAGGAGTTCCGTGACCTGTCCGCGATCGTCGCGACGCTGGAGGCGCTCGCCCTGGAGTCCAGCGATCCCGGGCACCTGACGGCGACAGCCCCCCGCCTCCTTGAGGAGGCGCGTGCGTTCTCGGCCCCGCAGGCGCCGCACGACGTCATAGAGCGTTACGACGACGCGTGGCACGACCTGCTCCTGTCCGGCTGCACGAACAACCGCCTGATGAAGCTGATCACCTCCCTGAAGGTGACAATGCACCGCTACGAGCGGGTGGCCCTGGGCGACCAGGACATCCTGGAGCGTTCGGCGGTGGAGCACGAGCGGATCGCCGAATGCCTGCAGCGCGGCGACCTCGACGCGGCCGTCGCGGCGCTCAAGGAGAACTGGAACAGCGGGATGCACCGGATCCTGGAGCATCTGAAGGACTGACCACGGACGGCGGGACCCTGACGGGGACAGCGGAGACACAGTGGTGCGGGTCGAGACGCCAGAGCTTGACCCGCACGGCTCCTCCGGGATCCCCTCACCGTGAAACGGAACCCATCCGTCGACCCGACGCGCGGCCCAGGGACGGTGACCGCATGACTCTGCAGATCAGCGCCACCAAGCTGCGGCGTCTGCGCGGGGCCGCAGACCTCGATCCAGCTCCGGTGCTCCGTGAGTTCTCCTCGCCTCGGTCGAAGGCCTCGCTCGCCCGTGTCGACATCCTTGTCACCGGCTGGGGATGCCCGCCCCTCACGGCCGGGATCCTGGCACTGGCACCACGCCTGCGTGCCGTTGTCCATGCCGCCGGATCGGTCAAACACCATGTCACGGCGGCCTGTTGGGAGCGGGGAATCGCAGTGTGATCGGCCGCTGCCGCCAATGCCGTCCCCGTTGCCGAGTACACGGTCGCCGTCCCTACCCGAAGACGGTTACACGGGACGACAACTGCACATAGGCTGTCGTCCCCTCAGGTGTCCGCTGACCTGGCAGAATGCAGCCCTGGAGCCGATCCGGCAGAGCTAGGAGCCGCCCCGTGTTCTATTACGTGCTCAAATACGTCATTCTCGGGCCGCTTCTACGGTTGTTCTTCCGCCCCAGGATCGAGGGCCTGGAACACATCCCGGAAGACGGTGCGGCCATCGTCGCCGGTAACCATCTGTCGTTCTCCGACCATTTCCTGATGCCCGCGATCATCAAGCGGCGCATCACGTTTCTCGCCAAGGCGGAGTACTTCACCGGGCCGGGAGTGAAGGGGCGGCTGACCGCAGCCTTCTTCCACAGCATCGGGCAGATTCCGGTGGACCGGTCCGGCAAGGACGCGGGGCAGGCGGCGATCCGCGAGGGGCTCGGGGTGCTGGGCAGGGGCGAGCTGCTGGGGATCTATCCGGAAGGCACCCGTTCACACGACGGCCGGCTCTACAAGGGCAAGGTCGGCGTGGCCGTGATGGCGATCACGGCACAGGTGCCGGTGGTGCCGTGCGCGATGGTCGGTACGTTCGAGATCCAGCCGCCGGGACAGGTCGTCCCGCGCATCAAGCGGGTCACCATCCGCTTCGGTGAGCCGCTGGACTTCTCCCGTTACGCCGGTCTGGAGAACCAGAAGGCGGCAATCCGGGCGGTCACCGACGAGATCATGTACGCGATCCTCGGCCTCTCCGGACAGGAGTACGTCGACGAGTACGCGGCCAAGGTGAAGGCCGCGCAGTCCGAGCAGGCCCGGCAGCCGAAGAAGTTCCCGAAACTGCGACGCTGACGGCGAATCCGCGCTGGGTGAACTCCGCTGGTCCGGGCGACGGCCTCGTCCTAGCGTGCCTCTCATGAGCAAGAAGAACGCATGGGTTCTGGGAGCGACGGGACAGATCGGGCGAGTGGCCGTGCAGGCGCTCGTCGAGGACGGCTGGGAGGTGACGGCCGCTTCTCGCGGCGGCGGCCGCGACGCGCGGTGGGACGGCGCGGTGCGCACGACGGCTCTCGACCGGGACGAGGACGGGGCACTCGCGGCGGCGCTGGGTGACGGTTGTGACGTCCTGGTCGACATGGTGGCGTACGGAGCGGATCACGCCCGGCAGCTGACCGGCCTCGCGGACCGGATCGGTTCGGCAGTGGTCATCTCCAGCGGTGCGGTGTACGAGGACGACCGGGGGCGCAGCTTCGACACCCAGGGCGAGCCCGACGGAGCCCCGCGGTACCCCGTGCCGGTCCCGGAGTCACAGCGCACGGTGCCGGCCGGCGATGCCACGTACGGGACGCGGAAGATACAGCTGGAGCAGGATCTGCTGGCGGCGGGGGACGCGCTGCCGGTGACACTGTTGCGTGCGGGGGCGATTCACGGGGCGTACTGCCGCTCGCCCCGTGAGCTGTACTTCGTGAAGCGGCTCCTGGACGGCCGCGCGCGGCGGGTGCTCTCGTACGGCGGGACGTCCCGTTTCCATCCGGTCCACGTCTCCAACCTGGCCGAGCTGATCCGGCTCGCCGCCGGGCGGCCCGGTTCGCGGGTGCTCAATGCCGGGGATCCGCAGGCGCCGACGGTCGCGGAGATCGGCGAGGCCGTCGACGCGGTGCTCGGCGGGAGGACCGAGACCGTGCTGATGGCGGGCGCACCCGGGGATGACGGCGTCGGCTCGACGCCGTGGAGCACCGCCCATCCCATCGTGTACGACATGGCGGCCGCCGAGCAGGAGCTCGGGTACCGGGCCCTGACGGGCTATGCGCAGTCGCTTCCGGAGACGGTCGAGTGGATCGCCGCGCAACTGGAGGGCAAGGACTGGACGGATGCCTTCCCCGTCATGCTGCGGGCGTACGGGAAGAAGCTCTTCGACTACGCGGCGGAGGACGCCTGGCTGGAGACGTACGGCCGGAAGGCGTGAGGCGGAGCCCGTACGCGAGAACGGGCGGCCGGAGGTTCGAGACCGCCGGCCGCCCGTGCCCGTGAGATGTGACCGTTACGGCGTCGGTGTGGCGTGCGGGGCGCACGTCACGTCGCTGCGGTCGGTCCTGCCGGTGAGCAGGTAGGTGTCCACCCGCTCGTTGATGCAGGGGTTGACCAGGCCGGTGACACCGTGCGAACCGGCGTCCCGCTCGGTGATGAGGCGCGATCCCTTGAAGCGCTTGTGCAGTTCGACGGCGCCCTGGTACGGGGTGGCGGCGTCACGCGTGGACTGCACGATCAGCACCGGCGGCAGGCCCTTGCCGGTCTTCACGTTCAGCGGGGTCTGCTGCTTGGCCGGCCAGGTCGCACAGGGCAGGTTCATCCAGGCGTTCGCCCACGTCATGAACGGGTAGTCCTTGTGCAGCCGGGTGTTGTCGCGGTCCCACTTCTGCCAGCTGGTGGGCCACTTGGCATCCGCGCACTCGACCGCCGTGTACACGGCGTTGCCGTTCTCCGAGGAGATGTTCCCCGCGGTGTCCGACATGTCCGGGCCCGCGGCGTCGACCAGTGCCTGGGTGTCGCCGCCCAGGTAGTCGCTCCAGGTCTGGGCCACGAGCGCCCAGGTGGAGTCGTAGTAGGGCGCATTCTGGAAGAAGCCGGTGAGCTCGGCGGGGCCGACAACGCCACCGATGGGGCTCTTCTTGGCGGCGGCGCGCAGCTTCAGCCACGCCTGCTCGACCTTCTCGGGGGTGTTGCCGATGTGGAAGGCGGAGTCGTTCTCGGCGACCCATGCCTTCCAGTCGTCCCAGCGTCCCTGGAAGGCGATGTCCTGGTTGAGGTTGGCCTGGTACCAGATGTTGTCCTTCGCCGGGTTGACGACACTGTCGACAACCATGCGGCGGACATGGGCCGGGAAGAGCGTGCCGTAGACCGCGCCCAGATAGGTGCCGTAGGAGACGCCCAGGTAGTTGAGCTTCTTCTCACCGAGGGCGGCGCGGATGACATCCAGGTCGCGTGCGGTGTTCGGCGTGGTCATGTGCGGCAGCATGTCGCCGCTGCGTTCGGCGCAGCCGTCCGCGTACTCGGCGGCGAGCTTGCGCTGGGCGCGCTTGTCGGCCTCGGAGTCGGGTACGGGGTCGGCCTTCGGGGCCTTGACGAACTCCTGGGGATCGATGCAGGAGATCGGCGCGGAGTGGCCCACGCCCCGCGGGTCGAAGCCCACGAAGTCGTACGCCTTCGCCGTATTCGTCCAGAGGGGGTTCTTGTTGGTGATCCGGGTCGGGAACCGCAGCCCCGAACCGCCGGGGCCGCCCGGGTTGTAGATCAGGGCGCCCTGTCGCTCGTCCTTCGTGCCGGTGCTGACGTGCCGGTCGACGGCGAGCTTGATCTGCTTGCCGTCGGGCCTGGCGTAGTCGAGCGGCACGGTCACCCAGCCGCACTGGATGGGCTTGGCTATGGCCCAGTCGGCCGGGCAGTCCTTCCAGTCGATGCCGGACCTGGCCGCCCGTGCCGCGGCGAGCTGAACGCCGCGCGCCTCGGAACCGTGGTGGTGGCGGCCTTCGGCGGTGGCCGCCGGTGCGGTCACCGCGCCCGCGATGAGCGTGCCCGCGATCAGAGCGCCGGCCGAGCCGAGCACTGCTGTGCGTCTCAAGTGGAACCTCCCCCATATCTGAAGCGCCGCCGGTGGCGGCGCGGTTCATTCGGGACCTCCCGCGGATCGTGTCGTCTGTGAGGTTCCTGAGAACAGGTCACACACCCACTTCTTTACCGAATCGATAACCGGACACCCGTGTCCCGCTGAGCGGTATTCACCCTGCCGAGGTGTCGAATACGTCGTTCAGCGCGTCGTCCAGGACCCTGCGCAGCAGGCGCGCATCGGGGGAGACCGCTGTCACCAGCACGGCCGGACCGGCGAGCGGGGTGAGGACGGCGGTCGGTCCCAGCAGGCGCGCTTCGGGGCACTTTTCCTCGAACGACGGGTCGACGACGAGGAGTTGGCCGACGGCCCGGTGGCCGCCCAGGACAGCCGCGCCGTCCCAGCCGCCGGGTGCTCCCGGCCCGTACGCCACCTGCTGGTCGATCAGCGGACGGCCGGCGCGGTGCACCGTGAGGCGGCTGGTGAGGGTGCCGGTGCTCTCGCCGTGGCGGCCGAGGACCTGCTCTTCGCGCAGCACCAGCCGTGCGGTGGAGGCGAGTTCGACCCGCGTGGTCATGTGCAGGACGCTGCCGTGCGCCGAGATCAGCTGCTCCGGAAGCCAGCGCAGCTCGGCCCGCTCCCCCACGTTCAACTCGATCTCGTACGTGGCAGGTTCGGCGGCCTTTGCCGGTCCGGGCAGGGCGACGGTCGCCGCCGCCGAGTCGACGGTGAGCCGGGCGCCTTCCTCGACCTGCGCCTCGATGGCGAGCCGGTCACCGCCGAGCGGCGCGCTCATGGCGCCGACGACGGTGACACGGGCGTACGGGCCGTTCGCGGCCCGGGTCCGGCGCAGGGCGAGCGGTCCGTCGCTCTCCAGCACGGGGAGCGAGGTGACACCCCGGCTGTCGAGGACCGCGGTGATACGGGCGGTGGCCTGGACGCTCATGCGGTCCAGGCGGCGAGCTGCCCCCGCACCCAGTCCGCGACGGGCCCCACGCCTTCCTCGGAGGTGAGCGAGGTGAAGGCCACGGGGAGCGGTCCGCGCTGCTGTGCGGCGTCGTGAGCCATTCGGCCGAGATCGGAGCCGACGTACGGGGCAAGGTCGGTCTTGTTGATGACGAGCAGGTCGGAGGTGGTGACGCCGGGGCCGCCCTTGCGCGGGATGTCGTCGCCGCCCGCCACATCGATGACGAAGATCTGGGCGTCGACCAGGCCCTTGGAGAAGGTGGCGGTGAGGTTGTCGCCGCCGGATTCGACCAGGATCAGATCGAGCGGTCCGACGGTGTCCTCCAGGTCCTCGACGGCTTCGAGGTTGGCGGAGATGTCGTCCCGGATCGCGGTGTGCGGGCAGGCGCCGGTCTCCACGGCCTGGATGCGCTCGGGCGGCAGGACGGCATGGCGCTGCAGGAAGGCGGCGTCTTCGCGGGTGTAGATGTCGTTGGTGACCACGGCGATGGACAGCTGGTCGCGCAGGGCACGGCAGAGGGCGGCGACGGTCGCGGTCTTGCCGGAGCCGACCGGTCCGCCGAGTCCGATGCGCAGGGCGCGGCGGGTGCCGTCGGGGCGGGCGGCATCGGCGCTCACTGCGGCGGGGCCGTGCTGGGCGTGGTCGAGATGCATGAGGTTCGGCTCCTGGTTCTTGCGGGTCTACGAGGCGAACAGGCGGACCGGCCAGGCCGCGTGCGCCTCGGCGGTGATGTCGAGGAGAGGGGCGGAGGCGGCAGGCAGCGCGTCGATGGTTCCGTGCGCCGCGGCGGCGGCCTGTTCGGCGATCCGGTCGAGTTCGGGTGCGAGGCGGGCGAGGACGGCGGTGGCCTCGAAGGGGTCGAGAGAGAGCAGACGGACGACGGCGGTGGCCGGTCCGCTGACGGTCTCGTAGGCGACGCAGTGCGCGGCGTCCTGGGGCCCGAGTCCCGCCGCGCGTGCGGTGAGGCCGAGCACGACGGGCTGGTGGGCGCCGCGCGGCCGGGCCCGGGCGAGCGCGGCGAGTTCGGGGCTGGGCCAAGTGGCGCGGGCCGCCCGCATCAGCTGCCGGCCGAGCTTGCGCGCGACGGCCCGCAGCGCGGGTGACGGGGTGCGGGCATCGGCGGCCTCGTCGAGCGCGAGCGGGTCGTGGCCATGGGCGGCCGCCGCGGCAAGTGCGGCGGCCGTGAGGCCGGTGGTGTGGAGGCGGCCCCGGCAGAACTCGGCGAGGTCCTCGGCGTTACGGATGCGTCCTTCCTTCACGGCCGGTTCGGCGCCGCCGGAGTGGGCGTGGCCACCGGCGGGGAACCGGCCGTCGGCGAGGACGAGCAGAGCTGCGCGGCTCATCACATGGTCCGCATCAGAAGAGGAAGTAGCGCTGGGCCATGGGAAGTTCGGCAGCCGGTGCCGGTTCGACCGGTTCGCCGTCGATCGTCACGGCGAAGCTGTCGGGGTCGACATGGACCTGCGGCAGTGCGTCGTTCTCGCGCATGTCGGCCTTGGTGACACCGCGCGTGCTGGTGATCGGCACGAACCGCTTCCCGAGACCGAGGCGCTCGGGCAGCCCGTCCTCGATCGCCGCGTTCGCAACGAAGTTGAAGGAGTTGGCCGCAGGGGAGCGGCCGACCGCGCCGAACATCGGTCGGGGCAGAACCGGTTGCGGGGTCGGGATGGAGGCGTTGGCGTCACCCATCTGCGCGTACGCGATCTGGCCGCCCTTGATGACGGTCTGCGGTTTGACGCCGAAGAACGCCGGTTCCCACAGCACCAGATCCGCGAGCTTTCCCGTCTCCACCGAACCGATCTCCCGGTCGAGTCCTTGGGCAACCGCCGGGTTGATGGTGTATTTGGCGACATAGCGACGCACCCGGTGGTTGTCGGCCCGCCCGTCGCCGGGCAGTGCGCCGCGGCGCCTCTTCATCACATGGGCGGTCTGCCAGGTGCGCAGGACGACCTCGCCGATGCGGCCCATCGCCTGGGAGTCGGACGAGATGATCGAGATGGCCCCGAGGTCATGGAGGATGTCCTCGGCCGCGATGGTGGACGGCCGGATACGCGATTCGGCGAAGGCCAGATCCTCCGGCACGGCGGGGTTGAGGTGGTGACAGACCATCAGCATGTCGAGGTGTTCCTCGATGGTGTTGACGGTGTGCGGCCGGGTCGGGTTGGTGGAGCTGGGCAGGACGTACGGCTCCGAGACGACGCTGATGATGTCCGGGGCGTGCCCGCCGCCCGCGCCCTCGGTGTGGTACGCGTGGATGGAGCGTCCGGCGATGGCTGCCAGGGTGTCGGCGACGAATCCGGCCTCGTTGAGGGTGTCGGTGTGGATGGCGAGCTGGGCGCCCGTCTCCTCGCAGACACTCAGGCAGGCGTCGATGACGGCGGGGGTGGCGCCCCAGTCCTCGTGGATCTTGAATCCGAGTGCACCGGCGCGTAGTTGGGAGTGCATGGCCTCGCGCGACATCGTGTTGCCCTTGCCGAGCAGACCGATGTTGACGGGGTACGCCTCCAGCGCCTCGAACATCCGGGCAAGGTGCCATGGGCCCGGAGTGATGGTGGTGGCCTTGGTGCCCTCGGCCGGTCCGGTGCCGCCGCCGACCAGGGTGGTGGTCCCGGAGGAGAGCGCCTGGTCGATCAGGGTCGGCGAGATGAAGTGGACATGGGCGTCGATGGCGCCCGCGGTGAGGAACTTGCCGTTTCCCGCGATGATTTCGGTCTCGGGGCCGATGACCAGGTCGGGGTGGACGCCGTCCATGGTGTCGGGGTTGCCGGCCTTGCCGATCCCGGTGATCCGGCCGTCGCGGATGCCGATGTCGGCCTTGACGATGCCCCAGTGGTCGATGATCACGGCGCCGGTGATGACGGTGTCCGGGGCGCCTTCGGCGCGGGTGGTGCGGGCCTGGCCCATCGACTCGCGGATCACCTTTCCGCCGCCGAACACTGCCTCATCTCCCGCGAGTCCGGGGCCGCCCGAGCGGTCCTCCTCGATCTCGACGAGCAGATCGGTGTCGGCGAGCCGGATGCGGTCACCGGTCGTGGGGCCGAACAGGTCGGCGTAGACCGCGCGGTCGAGTTCAGCCATCGAGGGCACCTCCGGTTTCGCCGCGCAGGCCGGGGACGATGCGCCGTCCGGCGAGGGGGACGAGCTCGATGTCGACGGGTACGCCGGGTTCGAAGCGCACGGCGGTCCCGGCGGCGATGTTCAGCCGCAGTCCGCGGGCCGCCGAACGGTCGAAGTCCAGGCCCGGGTTAGCCTCGGCGAAGTGATAGTGCGAACCGATCTGGACGGGCCGGTCGGCGGCGTTGAGAACGGTGAGGCGGGTGACGGACCGGCCCTCGTTGAACGGCACGGGCCCGTCCCCGTACAGGATCTCTCCGGGAATCATCGGTGACACCTCCCGTCAGACGATCGGCTCGTGGACGGTCACGAGCTTGGTGCCGTCCGGGAAGGTGGCCTCGACCTGGACGTCATGGATCATCTCGGGCACGCCGTCCATGACGTCCTCGCGGGAGAGCACCTTGCGGCCCGAAGCCATCAGTTCGGAGACCGTACGGCCGTCGCGGGCGCCCTCCAGCAGATGGGTGGTGATCAGCGCGACCGCCTCGGGGTGATTGAGCCGCAGCCCGCGCTCCCGACGCTTCTGAGCCACATCGGCAGCAACATGGATGAGCAGACGTTCCTGCTCATGCGGGGTCAGTTGCATGCTTCCACCTCACAGTCCTGTGCCCAGTACCGGCCCTGGGCGCAGCGAGACACTAGCCGCCTTCAACGGACTGTTGAATGTCGAACCGGTGTCTCGCGGCAAGGTATTGCACGTTAGAGCCGAAGTTTTTCCGGCGCGTTAACTGATCTTTTGCAGATCCATGGACATCAGGCCGCGCAGGCCGTTTTCCAGCACTTCGGGTTCGGCGTCACCGAAGAGCGCCATCTGGACGAAGAACCCCTGCGCGGCCGCCATCATCGCCCGCGCCACATGATCGGCGGGTACGTCCGCCCGCATGACCCCCGCCCTGCGGTATCCCTCGACCACATCCGCCCAGACGACGCGCATGGTGCTGTACCCGTCGTCGAAGGTGGCGGCCAGGCGTTCATTACGCATGGTCTCGGACCAGACCTGCACGATCAGAGCGGCGAACTGCCGACCGTCCAGACCGCACACCTCCCCCGAGAACAGCCCGCGCAGCACCCGGCCCAGCAGCACATCGGGGGTCGGCGGCGGGGTGGCGTCCGCGGCCTCCTGGAAGGCCCGGCGAATACTGCTGAACGCCTCATCGGCGATGGCCGCGATCAGATCCTCCTTCCCGCTGAAGTAGCGGTAGACCGCACCGGCCGACAGGCCGACCTCCTTCAGCACCCCCTGCATCGACGTGCCATGGAAGCCGTCGCGCGCGAAGCAGCGCGCCGCGCCGTCGATGATCTGCCGGCGGCGGGCGTCGAGGTGTTCCTGAGATACACGGGCCATGCCCGAAACCTAAAACGAACGTTCCTTCTTGACAAGCTCCGACACCGACGGGACAGTGTGGCCCTTACGTAAAACGAACGATCCTTCTCTTTGAATCGAGGCCTCTCGTGTCCGCTACCCCGAACCGCCGCATGGTGGCGGTCATCCTGCTGATCCCCGTGGTGGTGATCCTCGCGCTCTGGGCCTTCGCCTGGCCCGCGGCCCGGATCGCGCCGCATGATCTGCCCGTCGGGGTAGCCGGTTCCGCGCCGGACGCCGATCGGCTCCAGCAGCGGTTCGAGCAGCGCGAGGGCGCCTTCGAGATCCACCGTTACGCCTCCGAGGCCGATGCCCGCCGCGCGATGGAGGACCGGTCCGTATACGGCGCGGTCGTGGTCACCCCGCAGGGCCCGCAGTTGCTGACCGCATCCGCGGCAAGCCCGGTGGTGGCCCAACTGCTGCGCGAGGCGGTCACGGCCCAGGCCCCCGAGGGCGCTCAGGTGCGGGTCACGGATGTGGTGGCGGCGCCCGCCGGGGATCCGCGCGGCAGTGCGCTCGGCGCGAGCTTCCTGCCACTGGCGATCGCCGGCGTCCTCTCGGGCTCCGCGGTCACGATGCTGCGACTGCGCGGGGGACGGGCCGCGCTGGCACTCATCGGCGTGGCCACACTGGTCGGCATCGGCGCGGCCGCGCTCACCGACAACTGGCTCGGCGTGATCACCGGCGGCTGGTGGCCCGAGGCCGGGACGCTGGGACTCACCGTCCTGGCCATCGGCGGGACGGTGGCGGGCCTCGCCGCCCTGATCGGTCCGCCCGGCATCGGCCTCGGCGCCCTGCTGATGGTGCTGCTCGGAAACCCGTTCTCCGGCGTCACCAGCGCGCCCGAGCTGCTGCCCCGGCCGATCGGGACGATCGGACAGCTGATGCCGCCGGGTGCGGGCGGCTCACTGCTGCGGTCGGTCGCCTTCTTCGACGGCAGCGGTGCGGGCGGTGCGCTGCTCACGCTCACCCTGTGGGCGGCGCTCGGGCTGACGGCCGTACTCATCGGCGGCCGACGCCGGGACCGGCCTCCGGCCGCGCCCGCCGCCAGCACCCCGGAGCCGGCCCTGGTGGGCTGACCCCCGTTCGAGCCTGCCGTGCACCCCCGCCTCAACGGGCAGGGGTGCACGGCATTTCCGCGTTACGGGACGTCAGCTGGGCGCTCAGCTGCCCGGCTCTCGGTGCCCCTTGTGTTCTGCCGCGATGCCGAAGCGCCGCCGTTCGCCGGGAGCGGACACGGATGAGCCGATCGAGGAGACCGAGCTGATCACCTGCTCCTCTGCAGCCGCCTCGTCGCTTTCGAGTCGCTCCAGGTCAGCGGCCGAAACGAGCGCCACGAGCGGCTTGCCGTGCCGCGTCACGACGACTCGTTCGCCGCCGTAGACGACGCGGTTGATCAGTTCGGCGAGCTCAGCTCGGGCTTGCGTCACCGGAATCTCGTAGGCCATGCTCCCTAGCCTATGTAATGTCCACCTGGTCCGCCGTGGTACATGGTGACAGCGATTATCCAGGTCAGAGGCTCTCGCGTGCTCCCGTGCGCTCTCGTCTGTGAGAGATGTGTGAGACGAGGTGAGACGAAGAGTTTTCTGGTCGCACTGAATCCTGGCAGGTCTCAGCAGGGATCGACACCTCACATGACGCGATCGTGCTGGTGCAGCCAGACGTCCTGGCCGTGAGATCTCCCGGCCAGCCCGAAAGCGTCGGCGGGCGGGCTCACCGAGACCGACATACCACGCGCACAGCCTCGGTCTGCTCCCACAAGCAGCGCGGCCCGCGCCCGCCGCCGTCGCCGCGTGTGCCCTGTTCTCCCGAAGATGCCGCGAAGCGGCAAGTAACTCGTCCGAGCGGTCTCGGTGTCGGTGGTGGTCCTGCAGGTCGCCTGCAGTGTCCTTCGAGGATCTGCCGGTGACGCTGTCCTGCCACTTTGGGTCGCCGCGGGACTCTGTTGCTCAATTCGTCCGAGCTCGGGGACCGCTGATGCGCGAGGGCGACTTGCCCGGTTCTTGACGTTCTGGTGGTGAGGCTACGGGCACGCGAGGTGCTGACGAACCAGATGCTCAGGAATATGGAGTTGCGGGCGGCGGCCCGGCTGGCCGAGGCGCCTGGGATCCGTTGCCGCGTTGCAGGCCGTTAGCCTGTCGGTATGTCAGAGCGTGTCATGCCCGGTCGCACGGACGGCCTGATCACCCTGGTTGCCGCGGACGCTCTGTGGGTCGATTTGACGGCCGGCAGTGCTGTGCCGACGGCTTCTGGGGCATTCACCTGCTCTCCTGCCCGTGCCCAGGTGAGGTACGTCCTGCTCGGCGGCCATGCGGTGGCGACGGTGAGGGCGAGCAACGGTCAGTGGAGTGTTCCGGAAGTTGAGGTACGCCGGGCGGCCGCGGAACTGAACGCGGTTGGGATGGATCGGCAGGACCTGGTCCGCATCGGGCCGTTTCGTGGGGCGCCGAGGCAGGAGTGCAACGAGGAAACGCCGCTGCGTTGGCGCCAGCGCATCAAGGGGGAACTGCAGGAGCTGGGCGACCCCGAGCGGGCAGCACGACGTGAAGTCGGCCGGCCGTACCATCTGGCGGGGATCGACTGGCGACAGATACTCGTGGAGCAGACCCGCGACGGGACGCAGCGCACGTGGTGGCTGCCGCGCGCTGTGGTCAGGCTGCTGGACGCGGCCGAGCACGCCGAAACGCAGTGGGTGCAAGCCGCGCAGACCCGCCAGGCAAGCGCAGCCGTCACCGAGCCGCCCTCCCACCCCCGGCAGGCCCGAGACGCCGGCGGTCGGCAGACGACGAGCCCCGAGGGCCCCACCGCCTCACTGCGCCCGTACAACAAAGAGCTGGAAGGCCAGCTGTACTCGGTGCTCAGCAGGAAGCCCGGTACCTCCCGCAGGGTGGCTGGGTGGGCGTGCGCCGTCTGCCGCACTGCGCCCGCCACCGTGCTCGACCACTGCCACGAACACGGCTACGTCCGCGCCCCCGTCTGCCAGTCCTGCAACACACAGGAACGCCCCGACCACCTGTACACCAATGACATCCGCGTGGCGAACCGCTACACACGCCTCTTCCACACCGACACCGACGACTGGCTCCGCCACTGGCACCGCTGCCCCGGCTGCCGCGCACGCACCACCCTGCCCCTGCCGCACCTCGCCGCATGGACCGCCCACATAGCCTGCCGATCGCTGCGCCCGACCCACCGCGCCCCCCGCGGGCGCAAGCCCTGCGGTGTCCTGCGCGTGTCCTGGACAGGCAGTCGGAACGCGCCCCGTTCCTGCCTGCTCACTGTCGCCGTCGACTTCTGCCCCTCCGGCGAGCACCGTGTCCTGGCGCGAGTCCCCTACCGCGAAGCCGCCGAGCGGTTTCGTACCTGGTTGGCCGAGACGGCCCCTGCCGTGGCCGCCGCGGCCGGTCCTGACCGCCTGGACGGCCTCCCTGCCCAGTTCCGGCCAGTCATCGCGGACACCAGCGGCGAGGACCTAGAACTGTTTTGAGCGGGCACCGGGAGACCCGACACCCCATCGTCACCTCGCAGCTGCTGGCCCCCGACACGGTCACCCCGCACGCCCCAGCGAAATGCGCAGCAGAGTCCCGCGGCGCAGTGTGCGTCACAAGATCGGCGCGCTGCTTGTCACCAAGGGTGCCAGGAACGGGTCACTGCAACGGACCGTCGCGTTCTGCCCGATCAGCCTTCGCTGTCGGTTTGTTGATCGATACGGTGAGAGGTGATTGGGTGACGACAGGTGATGAGGAGTCAGATTATCCAGCACCTATCCAGCACGGGAAAAGGCTAGGGGTCCGACCCCGGAAGTCGAAACCTACTGACCCGCATGTTTGCCAGATCAGCGACGTGGCGCTATGTCACCCATCAACAGTGAAGCGGAATGTCGGTTCCTGATGCGCGCTGAATGCGCATATCCCGGCCTCAGTGCGCACTGACTCCGGACAGTAGCTGCCCATGGTGACCCCTTCTGGTCTTTCAGGGCATGGCGAAGCCGGTGGCGATGCACCGGCAGGGGGCCATCAATCTCGTCACCTCCGGCTTCTTGCCAGTGGTTTGTCGCCTCGACCGGCACCGGGCGGCCGACGTGTCGTTAGTGACGGTGGCGGCCCCCGGCCATGGGTCGGTGAGCAGGCGCCGCTGCCTGCCGCGCTGCTGGAGTCGCGGTCTCATACCGGCAGCGCGATCGAAGGGGAGGTACGGAATGTCAGAGAGCGAGGCGTCGTTCGCCGATTCGCCCGAACTGCGTGCGTCCTATGAGTTGTGCGCGGCTGAGATCAGGCAGTTCCTGACGCCGATGTGGAAGGCGACCGAGGTGCTGCCCGCCGCGATCCGTCCCCACGTCCTGGCCGTGAACGGCTTCACGGTGCGCAGCGACCGCATCGCTGATGAGGGAGGAACGCCGCAGGTCCGCGAGGAACGGTTCGCCCGGTGGCGTTCCGACACTTTGGAGGAGCTGCGCACCGGGCGCAGCGAGCATCCGCTGCGGCGGGCGTTCGTGAACACGGTGCAGCGGTGGGAGATCGCCCACGCGCTGGTCGAGGAGTTCCTCGACACCATGCAGGCTGACTGCGTCTCTGCTCCCGTCTTCGAGACGTTCACGGAGCAGCGGCGCTATATGCGGGGAATCGCGGGGACGACCAACGAGATGTGGATGTCGCTGCTGAATGTGAGAGGGCCGGAGGCGTTGGCACTGGCCTCGGTACTGGGTGAGGTGTGCCAGCTGGTGGACAACTTCGAGGACCTGCCGCTCGACCTCGCTGTCGGCCGGTGCTATATGCCGCGCGCCGACCTGCGGCAGCTGGGGTTGGAGGTGAGCGACCTCCAGCGCGGTGAACGGCGTGAGGCACTCGATGAGCTGGTGGACATCCAGCTCGGGCGTTGGCGTGACCTGCTGGAGCAGGCGATGCCGGTGGCCTGGATGGTGAGTCCCGAGTACCAGCCGTTCCTGCACACGGTGCTTCTCGGCGCGTGGATGCAGTTCGACGAGGTCACGCTCCGGAAGTCCCGGGTCTTCGCCGACGGCATGGAACCACTGACGTCGACCGGTGCGGCGCAGCGCCGCCCGCCATGGCCGGTGGTGGGCGCGGTGCCGGGCCATGTCGCGGTGATCATGGACGGCAATCGGCGGTGGGCCACACGGCAGACCCTGCCTGTCTCGCGGGGCCATCAAGCGGGCGGGCAGGCCGCGATGCGCGTGGTCAACGCCGCCCTGCGGCTTGGGGTCCGGCACCTGAGCATCTATGCGTTCTCCACCGAGAATTGGGACCGCTCCCAGGAGGAACTGGCCGCCCTGTTCGACACCATGGCCGACGGGATCGCCCAGGGCACCGAGTGGCTGCACGAACTGGGCGTACGGGTGCGCTGGTGTGGACGGCGTGACCGCGTCGATCCGTCACTCGCCTCCGCCCTGACGCTGGTGGAGAGCCTGACGTCGAACAACGATGTGCTGTCGCTGACCCTGTGCATCGACTACGGCGGGCGGGACGAACTGACCGACGCCGCCCGTGCGCTGGCCGCCGAGGCGGTGGCGGGGACGATCCGGCCCGAGGACATCGGCCCCGCCGACCTGGCCCGGAACATGTACGCGCCCGGCCTTCCCGACGTCGATCTGCTGATCCGCACCTCCGGCGAGCAGCGCATCAGCAACTTCCTGCCCTGGCACCTCGCCTACGCCGAGCTGATCTTCGACCCGACCCCCTGGCCCGACTTCGGCCTGGCGCAGCTACGGGAGGCCCTCACAACGTATGCCGGCCGCCGGCGCCGCTTCGGAGGCACCCTTCCCAGTCCTGCCCGACCGGTGGGGCCGGCCCCGGCTCCCTGAGCCGGAGCCGGCCCCCGGCGCTACGACTTCGGCGGGGTGTACACACCCTCCGCGGTCACGTGCGCCAGCACCGTGTCAGCGGTGAACACGGGCCTGCCGAAGGTGGCGGCGTACACCTCCAGCAACTCGGGGGTGGCGTGCAGCGGCACCTTGTTGATCCGGACCTTCAGCGGCTGGCCCACCGGTACATTGCCGGTGGTCAGCAGGCCCTCGGACAGAACGCACCGGAACACCGAGCGGTGCCCGATGTCGACACCGTTGACCACGCACTTCCCCGACGCCAACCCGTCCTTCAGGGCGCTCTGCAGGCTGACGACCCGGGCGTTTCCAGCGGGCGTGCGCACCGCGATCCCGCCGTCGAGCACACCGTCACCCTCAGCCTTCGGTAGGCTCTTCAGCGAGGGATCGCCCTTACCCGACCGCACGGGGAACCGCACCGCCGAACCGCTGTGGTCCTTGATCAGCTCGGCCGGAGCCACTGCCTCGACCACGGCTCCCAACCGGTCCAGCTCCGCCTGGACCTGCTCGGTCCACCGAACCTCGACCCAGCCCTCGGAAATCGTGCCCCACTTCTCATCCGCAGCAGCAGACGCCGTCCCCGTGAACTGGGCCAGCAAAGGTGCGGCCAAGGCCGCACCCAGAACCGTTCGACGATTCGTACTCATCGGTGTGCCCACCATCCTTCCTCGGGGCCGCAGCACACGACCCGAGGGAAATCATCCGCCCGCCGGGATTCCCGGGTCGCGAAACTGGTCGGGCAACACCCGGAAGGGGGACAGGCCGCATCACCAGGTGTACCTGACCTCGAACCTCGTCCCGGACGGTGGCAGCAGCGCCCAGACGCCTACCGACGTGCGCACCACCCTGCTCTTCGCGGAGCGAACGGTGAACCTGGTGCTCGGCTACGCGCAGAACACCGGGCGACCACACCGACAGGAGCCTGAAGGCCCAGACCTCATCGAGGCGCCCGGAAACATAGCCGATCATCCCCGGTTGGCCGAACCGGTATTCATGGAGAGCACTGATCACTCAACGCCATCGACATCCGCTTCGAGAAATGCCTAATTGCGCATCACCCACCAACCGCACCGCTGCTCACCAAGTCCGAAGTCCGGCGTTTCTGCAGGACGCGGTGCTCACCAGTGCTGTGCTGGCCGCCACCCGACTGGCAAACTGTCCAGTCCACGCCGGCGCCAACGCGGTAATGACGACACACAGCGGATCAGCGCAGTCCGGCGAAGAGATCGTTCTCGGGTACGGCCGCGCCGGTGGCGTCCTTGACACGTACGAAGGTCTCCATGCCCATCAACTCGCCGAACCTCTCCTTGCCCATCTTGAGGAAGAAGATGTTCTCGCCCTGGCTGGCGTGCGCGGCCAGCGCATCGAACTTCTGACCGCTGAATGCGGTGGTGTCCACCCACGTGGTGATCTCATCGTCGGGCAGGCCGATCTCGGCCATCGCGGCGGCCTCGGCAGGATCCGGTTCCGGCATGTCCCCACGAAACTCGCGCATGGTCTCCCCGAACCGCTGCATCATCGAGCGGGGCACCGTCGTCCAGTACACCTTCGGTGTCAGCGCGGTCATCTCCAGCGCCGCCATCGTGATGCGGTGGGCCTGGATGTGGTCGGGGTGGCCGTAGAAGCCGTTCTCGTCGTAGGTGACGACCACATCGGGTCGGTAGTGCCGCATGAGTTCCGCAAGTCGGGCAGCGCCTTCCTCCACGGGGGTCTGCCAGAAGGATCCGGGGGCGTCGTTGCTCGGCCAGCCCGTCATCCCGGAGTCGGCATAGTCCAGCATCTCCAGATCGCTGACCTTCAGGACGTCACAGCTCGCCTTGAGTTCTTGACGGCGCATCAAGGCAACGGCCGCCGGATCGTGCCCGGGATCGCCCGGCTTGACGCCCCCCGTTCCGTCACCGCAACCGCCGTCGGTACACGTCACGAGAACGGTGCGGATGCCTTCCGCCGCGTACCGCGCGAGGACCCCTCCGGTTCCGGTGGCCTCGTCGTCGGGGTGGGCGTGTACTGCCATGAGCGTCAAGGGCCGGTCAATCATGAAACAGTCCTCCTGCAAAAATACGTCTTGGTCCGAGTGCGCGGCGGGCGTACCGCGATCCTGGGGCCCGGATCCCGGCGGGGCGGACGACCTTGCAGTCTCCGTGTTCCCCGCCCGTGCGGAGCCGGTCCCTCGGTCGATGCAACCGTGCCGACCCGACCGGCTGTTCCCGTCGCAGCCAATTTGCTTTCCAGGCATCGGAGTTTCAACGCGAACGCGGTACAGGCGCGACCTGCACGTCGCAGCGCCACGTCGGCCTCCGCCCGCCGCACCAAGCCGCCAGTCAACCCAGTCCATTCCCCCAAACACGACCCAGTTGTCCAAAGCCCGCCGGCCGAAGGATGATGTGGACAGACTCTGCGGGTACATCGTGAGCCCGTGCGCGCGATATGGCCGCAGTCAGCTTCAAGACTTCGCCGGTGCCGCCCGCATCCTGGCCAACGCACCCTCGCCTGTCTCCATCACACTGCCTCGTCGGTCGGTTCCATGATCTCCGTACACGGCGCTGACGTCTCATCGAAACGAACCGCCTCAACAGCCGGGCGCGCAGGAACAAATGTCGGGTCTCATCAATTTGCGCCGAACCGCCCTCATGGCAGGTCTTGTTCACCCAGCATTGATCAATGGACATGGTCGACTTGGGCGCGGTCGCAGCCCTTCTCTCCGTTCCCACTGCCTTAGTCGCAGCGTGGTGGACCAAGCGCAGCGCAGAAAGTGCAACGTCTGCCGCGCTCCTCGCCGGGCGTATCCAGGCCGACACGGCCATCTCGGCGGTACAGACCCAGAGCCTCCTCCAGCGGGATCAGCAACGGCACATTGCACTCGACAGCGCGTGCATGGAGTTCCTGAGCGTCTCCGACACCCTGGTAGGTGTGGTGAAGCGACTCCCGAACCTCGATCACGATGAACGCCAGGGGCTCGTGGCCAAGCACGCTGTCCCGATGGAAACCCGATACGCCTCACTGGAACTCCTCGCCCCTCCTGATGTCCTTACGGCCGCAGAGTTCCTTCTCTCGCAATGCCGCCTCTTGGAGCGCTGCGCGCTCGATCGCGCGGTACTGCGCGCGACGATCAGCGCCCTGGAAGCAGGCTGGTGTCCCGGCGGCCCAGAAGATTGCACCGATGATCGTCATAGCTCGGCTTACGTAGCCTGGGAATTTCTCGTCGGGTGGGCGCGCAAGGACGCGGAGGAAAGAAGGCACGACCGGGATCTTCTGGACTACTGCCTCCGCGACAGCGCCACCCTCACCGAAATGCAAGTAGCTCAGGCTCTCTCCCTAGTCGACCGTTGCCCGGCCATGTGGGAGCAACTGATCGGTGGATGGGTCCGGGACCCGCTCATCGAACGCCTCGAATCCCGCCGTAAGGATTTCGTCACTGCCGCCCGCGCAGCCAGCCTCACAGCACCGCCGGGCCCTCTACGTTGCGGGTGACGGCGCCGGTGGCGTTGTCCTCGACGATCCACCGCGGGCTGTCGGAGTCGCAGTCGTAGTGGTTCGTCCTGGACCCCAGTTGGGTCCAGGTTCCCGAGGTCTTGTCCTCCACCGTCCACGTGCGGAACCGCAGTGCGGAGTCGAGGTCCCAGGTCTGCCGCTGGGTCGCTGTCGTCTGCTGGCGTGCGACGTCGTTGGCGAAGTAGCCCGCGGTGACGGATCCCGGCATGCCGGTCGTCCGGCCGAAGGCATCGTAGGTGAAACCGGCGCCCACCCGGTCGTGCCCCCGGTGATCGGGCAGTCCGCGCCCGGGACTCCCTTCACCGTGTTCACCGAGGTCCGGTTGGTACGGGCGTCGAAGCCGTACGCCCGCCGGGTGCACACCGTCGCGGCGGTATCGAGCACCTTGCCGCCCAGGCCGTGGAGGACCAGCGACGGCGCGAGCCCGGGCCCTCGCCTCGGTGGTGAGGTCCGCGTGCAGAGTGCGCGCCGGCCCGTACGCGGTGTGTGCGAAGGTCCCGCGCGCGGAGCGCGCCGGGCCCGTCGTTGCGGACCCTGCTGACATACGCGGACGCCTCGGCCCGCCCGAGAGGATCACGCAGCGTTGAGCTGTCGGTGTTCCCGTGGTGAGTTAAGAGGGCGTTAAGTCCGTTTCTAGTAGTGAGCCTGGTCCGGGTTGGGTGAGGAAGCCTTGGCGTCCGAGGCGGCTGCGTGTGACGTTCATGTCTGGGCCGTCGGTGGGCAGGCCGAGTAGTCGCTCCGTTCGCAGACCCTGAATGCCTGGTCGGGGTGCTGGTTGAAGGCATGCACGATCTGCTGGTGGCGGTGCCTTGGTCGTGAGGGCCGGACCGGGATCGGATATTCGGTGTTCTGCCCACCTCATGAGGACACAAGATGGTGCGCATGACTTTGGCCACCCCCATACTCCACACCGCTCGCCTGCGACTGCGCCCCTTCACCGACGCCGACGCGGACGCCCTCTTCGCGCTGCACAGCAGCACCTACGTGATGCGCTACTGGGACTCCCCGCCGTGGAGCGAACGGGCCCGCGCCAAGCGCTTCATCGCGATGTGCCGGAAGATGGCGGACGAAGAGACCGGAGCGCGGGTGGCCATCGACCGTGCTTCTGACGGGGCCTTCGTCGGCTGGTGCGGTCTGACCGGATGGAACCCGGACTACCGCAGCTCGTCGTTGGGCTACGTCCTCGACGATGCGATGTGGGGCCACGGCTACGCGACGGAGGCCGCGCGCGCCGTGCTGCAGTGGGCATTCGACACACTGGACCTGAATCGAGTTCAGGCCGAGACCGATACGCGCAACGTGGCATCTGCCCGGGTCCTGGAGAAGATCGGATTCATGCGTGAAGGGACGTTGCGGGAAGACTGCGTCGTGAACGGCGAGGTATCCGACTCGTGGGTGTTCGGGTTGATCAGGCGAGAGTGGCGGCCGGCGGCCGTGCCAATTCCAGCCCGCTACGACCGGCGTTAAGTCCGTTTCTGGTAGAGACCGCGTCGGGGTTGAGTGAGGAAGCCTTGACGGGTGAGGCGTCCAAGGCGGCTGCGGGTGACGTTCATGGCCGGGTCGTCGGTGGGCATGCCGAGGAGTTCGTGTAGATCACGGACCCGGAACGCCTGATCGGGGTGGGTGTTGAAGGCGTTCAGGATGACCTGGTAGGCGGTGGTCAACTCAGGCGGTTCGGATTCGATCCCGGTCGGGGCGAGTTCCGCAATGACCTTCCGGGTCGTAACGAGTTCCGCCAGACGCGCCTCGGTCTCGGCCAGAGCAGCGTTCAAGTGCTCGATCTGGTTGCGCAGTTCGCCGGCCCGGGTGGCGGCCTCGTCCTGCCGGGCCTGGAGATCTGCCAGGAGTTCGATGACATTCACGCGGCCGCCACCAAGTCATCGCGCCAGGCTGGTGCAGGCGTGGTGAGGCGGCGGGCCATGTTCGCGGTGGATGCCCAGTAGACGCGTGAGGCGGCATTGTCGGGCCGGTGGTCGTACTCGCGGGCCAGACGCCGGTGCAACATCAACGTGCCGTTGACCTGCTCCACCGCCCATCTCATCGGTTGCGGAATGAAGCCCTTGCCCTGGTCGGCGGGGTTGCGGCGGACGACGTCGACGGTGATGTCGAGCATCGCGCCATGGATGACGACCTCGTCCTTGAACCCCTGGTCCACCAGGGCCTTCTCCAGGCGGTTCCCGCACCGTTCGGCGGCCTGGTCGAGCAGGGCCCTGCCGGCAGCGTTGTCGTGGGCCGAGGCGGCCAGCACGACGACGCCGATGATCAGCCCCAGGACATCGACGGCCAGTCCCCGCTTGCGGCCCGGAGTCCTCTTACGGGAGCATGGCCGTGCCGGCCCGAGCAGGCAGAAGTCCTCCCGGGCAGGAGGAATCGCGGCCGAGGACCTGGAGGAACTGACGGAGGAACACGTCGAGTCCATGGTCGCCTCGCTACTTGTCGGCGCCCGCAGGCGTGGCGGCCAAGCCGGCACAGGACTTCGCCCCTCGACGGCCCAACACCTCGGCCAGCCGCTCACGACTCGCCACCTGCGTGAGGCCGCGTACTCCCTGCAGCGGAAGCTGGAGCTGCGGAAGGTCCAGCTCTACGACGCGCATCACTCATGCCTCACGTTTCTTGCCGTCAACGGCGTGCCGGACGTCGTCCTCGCCGCATGGGCCGGGCATGCCAACGCCACCTTCACCAAGCGGGTGTACGTCCACCCGAGCCACGAGGACCTCCGCGTCGCCTCGGACCTGTGCCGTTCAGAAACTCATCGCTGCTGGTCAAGCCGCGTATCTGTACTCATTGATGACGCCGCCCAGTACTCGGGTGCGGAGGAGTCGATGCGCGGTCAAGTCGGTCGAGGGCGCCGGGTGCTCCTGGGCGAGGGGAGGAAGTTGCCCCCGGGCCTGGTAGGGGCGATGGCCGTTGTAGTGGAAGGCGTAGACGTCGAGCACGCGTCGAGCGTGGGCTTCGTTCAGGATCAGCAGGTGGTCGAGGGCCTCGCGCCGGAGTGTCCCGATGACCCTTTCGCAGTGCGCGTTCATCCGTGGGGCCCGCGGCGCCGTCGTCAGGGTCTCGATGCCCTCGGACGCGAAGACCGCGTCGAAGGACTCGGTGTACTTGCGGTCCCGGTCGCGGACCAAGAAGCGCAGCGACTCCAAGCGCAGGCCCAGGTCGACGGCGAGGTTGCGGGCTTGCTGGACCGTCCACTGCGCGGTCGGATGCGCGGTCACACCAGCGATGTGCAGGCGGCGCGTGCCGTGCTCGAGGAAGACCAGCGCGTAGACCCGGCGAAGATCGACCAGGTCGATGTGCAGGAAGTCGCAGGCGATGACGCCGTCGGCCTGCGCCGTCAGGAACTCTCGCCGCGTCGGCCCACCTCTACGGGGAGCAGGGCCTACTCCGGCAACAGTCAAGATCTCCCTGACCGTGGAGGCTCCGACCCGATGTCCAAGCCGCGCGAGCTCGCCTTGGATCCTGCGACACCCCCAACGCGGATTCTCTGCGGCCAGCCGCAGCACCAGCTCTTTGATCGCCTTCGTGGTCGGTGGCCGGCCGGGCCTGCTCCGGCGCTTGCTGTAGTCCCACCGGCGCGCCACGAGCCTTCGATGCCACGCCAGCACGGTGCCCGGAGTCACCGGGAACACCTGCGCCCAACGACGCCGGGGTATCAGCGAGGACAACGCCGCGAACCACAGCCGGTCCGCCGGCTCGTAACGCACCGGACCTGCAAGTTGCCTGCGCAGCACCGCGTTCTCGTGCCGCAGGACAAGAAGTTCGGCGTCCTTGGCCACCTGCCGACGCAGCAGCAACACCGGGACCGACAACAGCTTCCTCGTCACCCGATAGACCAGCGAGACAATCACCCGCGGCATCGTCCCACGCGACCCTGAGCGCCACCAAACCCCCTACGACCTGCAGCAACGCATTTCTGAACGGCACAGGGTCTATGAACGGCACCGGCTGTGGTCGGCCGACGGGACGTGGGAACGGCTGCTCCAGCAGGTCCAGGCCGCGGCCGACGCCGCGGGCGAGATCGACTGGGACGTCTCGGTGGACTCCGCCATCGTCCGGGCGCATCAGCACGCTGCCGGCGCCCGAACCGATCCGCCGCAGGCCCCCGCGCCAAAGGGGGCCGAAACAGCAGAACACCAGGGCGAAACCGCATGGCAGAGCCTCCACGCCCGCCTGGTGGAGGTGGTGCGGGAGGTGAGGGCCTGGGCCGCTCGCGCGGCGGGTTCACCAGCAAGCTCCACCTGAGCGCGGACGGCCGCTGCCGCCCGCTGTCCCTGATGGTCACGCCCGGGCAGCGGGCGGACTGCACCCAGTTCAAGCCGGTGCTGGAGAAGATCCGCGTTGCGAAGTCCGGCCCGGGCAGGCCCCGCACGAAGCCGGACAGTGTCGCGGCGGACAAGGCGTACAGCAACGGGCCCTGCCGCGAATACCTGCGACGACGCGGCATCCGCCACACCATCCCGGAGAAAACCGACAGTCAGGCCGCCCGCCTGCGCAAAGGATCACGCGGCGGACGACCACCCGGCTTCGACGAAGAGAGGTACAAGAAACGCAACACCGTCGAACGAGCAATCAACCGACAGTAAGGATGGGTGATGGCACCGTCCGACGGCCTGACTCTCCAAACGACAGTGGAGCGTTGCGATGAGTCACAGGTGTCTTTCCGGTCAGTGGACGCGTTGCGGTATTGGCGGCGTTATGGCAGTTCATTGGCGCGAGCCAGCGCGGTGGGGTGCGAGCGCGAGGTAGGTCAGGACCGCGCCAAGCGTGGACAGGACCGCGAGGATGAGGCCGAGGGTGTGGAAGGCACTGGTGAAGCCTGCGGCCAGGGCTGCGTGATGCGGTCCGGCCACCTGGCCTTGGACGGCCTGCCCGGCGATTCGAGTCGCGGAATCGGAGGGTATGCCGCTGCCGCTCAACCGGGCGGCGGTGAGCGTGGTGAGCAGGGCTGCGGCACCGGCGACGGCGACGGACTCGCCTGTGATGCGCATCGTGTTGAAGATGCCTGCTGCGGCTCCGGCGTTCTCGACCGGGACAGTGCTGACGGCGGCGTTGTCCATGACCCCGAACGCCAGACCCACGCCGGCGCCGAAGGGCAGGAGAGGAAGCGCCAGTGCCAGCCATGATCCGTTGCTGTGCAGAGTTGCCAGGAGCAGGGCGCCGGCCACGATCAGTACGGAAGCGCCGGTCAGCACCGCTCGCACGGAGGTGCGCGCGGCCAGATGGCTGGCGGCGAGCGGCAAGAGCAGAACCGGGGCAGTCATCGGCAGCAGAAGCAGGCCGCTGGCCAAGGTGGTGCGATCAGCGACGCCTTGGAGGTAGGCGGGCAGGTAAACCAGCAAAACGACAAAGCCGAGGGTGACCGTGAAGGGCTGGCAGACCACCGCGAGGAACTCGGGCCTGCGGAACAGGCGGACGTCGAACATCGCGCGGTCGGCCAGGCGGATCTCCAACCCAGCGAACAGCGTGACCAGCGCCACTGCCGCGGCGAGAAGCAGTAGGGTACTCGGCGCGCTCCAACCTGCGGCTGCGGCCTGAACGAAGGCGAAGGACAGGCAGGCCAGCCCGGCGGTGAAGGTGACCAGCCCGGCCACGTCGAGGGCAGGCTGGTCCGGGTTGCGGGATTCCGGAGCCCGGGTCGCGCACAGCCATGCGGGTATGGACATGGCCGCGACCAGGAGGAAAACCGACCGCCAGCCGGCTGCTTCGATCAGGGCCCCGGCGACCAGCGGTCCCATCGCCAGACCCGTACCGAAGGAGGTACCGAGGATCCCAAAGGCCAACCGTCGGCGCCGCCCGGAGGTGGAGTGGGCCAGCACCGCCGCCCCCGAGGCCAAAACCGCCGCCGCACCGCATCCCTGGACCGCCCTGGCCGTGTCGACTACGGCCATCGAAGGCGCCAGCGCGACCAGCAGAGATATCGCGCCGACCAGTGCGATGCCGGCCAACAGCACGCGGCGCCTGCCGACCCGGTCCGCGAGGCCGCCGGCCGCGAGCGGCAAGGCGGCGAAGGTGATGTTGAAGGCATTCAGCATCCACTGCGCAGTGCCGACCGAGGAGTGCAGGTGTGCCGCCATGCTCGGTAGCGCCACTGCGGCTCCGGTCACGGAGAACGGCAGCATCATGCTGGCGGAAGCGACCGCGACCACCGTGGGCCAGTAGTCACGCCTGCTGTCGTCCGCAGGTCGGATCGGGGCCGGTCCGAGGGACGGGGCGACTCCGGGGCCGCTCGCGCTACGAGTGCGATCCGGATCGGGACGGCCTGGGCCGTCGAGAGAGGAGGGAGTGGACATGCCCTCGATCGTTCGCGAGGGCCATCGGTTGATGAAGAGACCGCGGTTCCCTGGGAATGACAGGGCCACCATCCGACCGCCGCGCCCCTGGCGACGCCCACATACTGGGGCGTATGGCCAACACGAGCATGATTGTCAACAGCCTCGGCGACTACCTCCGGGCCCGGCGGGCCCTGGTGTCACCCGCAGACGTGGGCCTGCCTCCGACCGGCCGCCGCCGCGTGCCCGGCCTGCGACGCGAGGAGGTCGCGGAACTGGTCGGGCTCAGCACCGACTACTACGTACGCCTGGAGCAGGGTCGCGCCGACCGTCCCTCCGATGAGGTCCTTGACGCACTCAGCAGGGCACTGCGGCTCGGGCCAGCCGAACGCGCCCATCTGTACGACCTGGCCCGGCCGCCCCGTCGTGCCGACACGACGGCAGCGGTCGCTGGGCGGGGTGAGGTGCTGCGTTCCGCGCTACGGCAGGTCGTCGAGGCCATCCCGACCACCCCAGCCGTGATCATGAACGACCGCAACGATGTCCTGGCCTGGAACCAACTGGCAGCCGCGCTGATCGCTGACTTCCCCAACCTCGCGCCACGCGAGCGGAACATGGCCCGCCGGATCTTCCTGGACCCGGACGCGCGACAGATCCACCTCGACTGGGACGAAGCCGCGCGCACTACGGTCGGCATACTGCGCATGGCTGCCGGACGCCAGGCGCACAACCCGGAACTCGTGCGCCTGGTCGGTGAACTATCACTGGGCAGCGAGACCTTCCGCCAGCTGTGGGCCAGCCACCACGTTCACGAGAAGACCCATGGACCCAAGCGCTTCCGACACCCCACCGTCGGAGACGTCACGCTGAATTATGAGACCTTTCAGGCCCCCGGCTCCGCTCACCACCTCCTCGTGATCTACACGGCCCCGCCCGGCAGTCCCGCCGAGGAGGCCCTGAATTTCCTCGGCAGCTTCACCGCCTCCAATACGGCTACCCCCTCGCGCCCTCAAACAAGGACCGAGGCGAGCTGACCCAACCCGACCTGTACCGCTACTCTCCAGTGCCGTGCCCTCGTAGGCGTCAACAACGTCCTGCCCCACAACAGGTGTTGCGGGGCAGGACGTTCGTGACACCGGATCGGGCAGACGTTCGGGCTCGGGGGCCCTCTCCGGTATGTCGGTTGGCGGTGGAGACTGACTTGATGTCCTGGCTATTCCCCGTGCGTGAGGATCTGCAGTGCGTCGGCGGAGCTGGAGTCGTTGGGGGAGGGGATGTCAGCCGGCGAGGCCGGGCTGCTGGGCCGCGAGGCGTCTGCTGTGCCGGTGGAAGATGACGGCCTTGGTGATCGCCTGGAGGAGGTTGGCGCAGATCAGCGCGGACCACAGGGCGGTGAGCCCGCCCGCGTCGGCCACCGGGACGGCGCTCAGGCACAGCAGGCCGAAGAAGACGGCGGTGGAGACCATGCTGGGGAAGGTCCGCTTCAGCCCGAGCATGCCGAAGCCAGCGATCGCTTGGAGGGCGTCCGTGAGCACGACGGCGAACACCAGCGGGAGCTGGTCCTCCAACTGCGGCCTGAGGGAGGGGTCGTTGCTGAAGAGCGGGACGATCCAGTGGCCGAAGACCACGAGGACGAGGCCGAGGGTGCCGACACCGCACAGCGCGACGCCGCCGCCGGCGAGGACGCTGCGCCGGGCCTCGGCGACATCGGCGTCGCGTGCCGCGCCCGCCACGATGGGCACGGTCGCCTGTCCGATCGCCACGGCGAGGGTGTAGATCAGGTTGACCAGGGTCTCGGACACGCCGTGCACAGCGGCCTGTTCGGTGCCGAGGCGAGCGGCGGCGAACGTCAGCACGCCGAGAACCACGAACTTGATCAGCACGGTGCCGGCGAGTGGGATGCCGACCCGGGCCAGCCGGAACACCTGCGGGAGGTCCGGGCGGCCCGGGCGCAGGGACTGGCCGGCCAGCACCGGGAACCGGTGCAGGGCCAGTTGGACCCGGCAGGTGGTGACGAGGCTGGACACCAGCATGGCGATGCCCGCGCCGTTCAGGCCCATGGCCGGCAGCGGGCCGGTCCCCGCGATGAGCCCGACGGAGAGCAGCACCGCAACCGCGGTGCCGACGAGTCCGGCCCGCATGACGAGCTTGCCCTGGCCGAGGGCGACCAAGACGGAGATCGCGGAGGCGCCCACCGACGTCGACAGCACGGCGACGGCCAACAGGTAGGGGAACGCGCCGAGATGGTCGAGCGTGGACTCGGGGACGCCGGTCACGCGTCCGATCAACGACACCCCCGCCACGGCGAGGGCGCCGAGCAGACCGACGATGAAGCCCAGCCACATGCCGTTGCGGACCAGGGGTGCCATGCCGTCGGGGTCGTCCTCGTGCTGGCTGACGAATGGCATGACGCCGCGCAGGACGCCGGTGACCGTGGCGGTGGCCGGGCTGTAGACGGCGATGGTCACGGCGAACGCGGCGAGCGAGGACGTCGCGTGTCTGCCGAGGAGGGCGGTGTCCACCAGAGCTCCAGCGGACGAGGCGACCATCGTGAGGTAGAGCGGCAGCGCGTTCGTGGCGATCCGGGTGAAAGGAGTCTGCCGCCGCTCGGTCGTGGCGGTTTCGGTCATGAGACTTCCTTTCGGTTCGGACCGCTTGCTTTTTGCTCCCGTGCCTGGGCAAATGACGTGGATATCACGTTGGCGAGTTCCCCTTCCGAACCGAACAGACGGCGTTGTCACGTTGTTGGGTGTGTGGGTGTCTGACGGTGCGTCGGGGCATGGTGGTGCCGGGTTTTGGGGCTGTGTTCAGGCCGTGGTGGGCTGGCGGGCAGCGCCGCTGAT